>CAZDEJ010000021.1:0-21547 GCA_964504395.1 uncultured Halobellus sp.
ACGCCGTATGGCTGAATTTCAGGTCGTCGTCTCCGACGAGACCGGACACACCGAGCAGTTCGAGGTCGACGGACAGGACGCAAACCGCTTTCTCAACCGCGACCTCGGTAGCGAGGTCGACGGCAGCGCCGTCGGACACGACGGGGTCACGTTGGAACTCACCGGCGGTTCCGACGAGGCGGGTCGCCCGATGCGGGACGACGTTTCGGGATCGGAACTCAAGGAACTCCTGCTCGAGGGCGGCGTCGGGTATCACCCCTCCCGTGACGGCGAGCGCAAGCGGGTCACGGTCCGCGGGCGACGAATCTCCGAGGCGACTGCGCAGATCAACGCCCGAATGACCGACGGGACGTTCGGCGACGACGAGGGGTCGGAAGTCGAAGCCGACGAGGACGGCGAGGCCGACGCGGACGATGGGGACGCCGCCGAAGACGACGAGGCATAAGCCGTGCCCGAGCGCGTCCCGAGCGACCACTCGTCGGTGACGACGCTCCGCGCACACCTCGCCCGGAGCGGGGGTACCAGACGCCCCTGTCTCCGGCTGCCCGACGCCGCAGCCGTCGAGGCGGGTGACGTTGTCCGGCTGCTGCTCGACGGCGTCACCACGCACGCCCGCGTCGACGTCGACGCTACTGGCACCCTGGTCCGCGGCGCGTACGACAACGAACGGCTGGTCCGGTCACCCCGCGAGGGTGACAACCGGCTCGTCGAGTGGTGTGACGCACACGACCGGGAGCCGGACGACGCCGTGGAACTCGACGAACTCGACCCCGGCTTCTGCTATGGCCTCCGCGACCCCGGCGACCGGACGGTCTACGACGTCCCCGCCCGGCTCGACGAGTCGCTCCGCAACATCGCGACGTCCCTCCGGGAGTGACGTCCACACGCGCCGCGTAAGCCTTACTTCCGCTGCCCGGGTTCGTCACGTATGAGTCAGGTGCCCGAACGGAGCGAACTCCCCACCGAGGACACGTGGGATCTCACCAGTATCTACGAGGACGACGAGGCGTGGGCCGCGGCATACGACGCGGTGACCGACCGCGTGGACGACCTCCGCGAGTACGAGGGTCGCGTGACCGAGAGTCCCGGGACGCTGTTGGAGTTTCTCGACCGCCGCGAGTCGATCCTCCGGGAGGTTTCGACGGTGTCGAGTTACGCCAGCCTCCGGAGCGCCGAGGACACCAGAAACCAGGAGTACCAGGCGATGCAGGCCAAAGCGAAGTCGCTGTCGTCGGCCGCGAGTTCGGCTACCAGCTTCCTCGAGCCCGAACTGCAGACGCTCGACCGCGACGACGTCGGGGCGTTCATCGAGGAGGAACCCGCACTCGCCGACTACGAGCACTACTTCGACGACGTGTTGCGGGCGAAGCCACACACCCGGTCGGCGGACGTCGAGGCGGTCCTCGCGGACCTCGGGGAGGTCGCCGGCGCGGCCTCGGACATCTACGGGATGCTCTCGAACGCCGACCTCACGTTCCCCGCGGTCGAGCGGCCCGACGGGGAGGCAGTCGAGATCACCCAGGGCAACTTCACGAAACTCCAGAAACACCCCGACCGGGAGTTCCGCCGGACGGTCTACGAGGAGTACTACGACGAGTGGGCCGACGTCAGGAACGCGGTTGGAACCTCGCTGAAGAACAGTGTAAAAAAGGACGTCAAGTACGCCCGAGCGCGGAACTACGAGACCGCGCGTGAGGCGGCGCTCGACGGCCCCAACGTTCCGGTCGAGGTCTACGACACGCTCCTCGATTCGGTCCACGCGAACCTCGATACGCTCCACCGCCACGCCGAACTGAAACGCGAAGCGCTCGGCGTCGACGAACTCCGGATGTGGGACCTCTACACCTCGATGACCGGTGACGAAAGCCCGGAAATCCCCTACGAGCAGGCCGCCGACTACGTTGTCGAGGCGGTCGCACCGCTCGGCGACGCGTATCAAAAGCGGGTCCGTGAAGGGTTGGACTCCCGGTGGGTCGACGTCCACGAGAACCGCGGGAAGCGTTCGGGGGCGTTCTCGGCGGGTACCTACGACACCCAGCCGTTCATCCTGCTGAACTACCAGGACGACATCTCCTCGATGTTCACGCTGGCGCACGAACTCGGCCACTCGCTGCACTCGGAGCTGGCGAAGGACGCCCAACCGTGGCAGTACGCCGACTACACCATCTTCGTCGCGGAGGTGGCCTCGACGGTCAACGAGACGCTCCTGACACACCACCTGCTTGAGACGGTCGAAGACGACGACCTCCGGCTCCACGTCCTCGACGAGTACTTGGAGCGCTTCCGGTCGACGCTCTACCGACAGACGATGTTCGCGGACTTCGAACTCCGGATCCACGAGATCGCAGAGGACGACGGCGCACTCACGCCGGATCGGCTCGACGAGGAGTACGGGGAGTTGAAGTCCGAGTTCTACGAACCCGCCGTCCTCGACGACCGGATCGCGCGGGAGTGGATGCGGATTCCCCACTTCTACTACAACTACTACGTCTACCAGTACGCGACCGGGATTTCGGCGGCGGTCGCCATCGTCGAGCGAATTCTCGAGGAGGGCGACGACGCCGCGACGGCGTACCGCGACGCGCTCGCCCTCGGGGGCTCGGAGTACCCGATGTCGGTGCTCGAAACCGCCGGCGTGGATATGACGTCGCCGGACCCGATCGAGTCCGCACTCGGGGTGTACGACGAGTACCTCGGGCGGATGGCGGATCTCGTTTAATCGTCGTTGGCCATGGGGCCGTTGGGAGTCCCGGCCGTCCGCACGAGACCACTCACCGCACGCCAGGTCCGTGCCGACGGCGGAAGCGTCCGATTCGCGGCCCGACCGGCCAGGAACCGCCGGGCGGGTTTATATGTCGGTGCTCGAACACGGGTGTATGCAGTACCTTGTCGCGGTCGACGGCTCCGTCGAATCGGACCAAGCCGTCACGTACGCCGCAGCGCACGCAGTCAAGCTCGGGGCGACCCTGGAGATCGTCCACGTCTTGGAGCCGGAGACGGAGCTGGTCGACGGCGAGATCGTCCTCCCGGGTGGCGACCGGGCGACGGACATCGGCGAGCAGGTCCTCAACAGGGCCAGACAGCGGGCGGTCGAGGCGGCCAGCGACCACGACGACGACATCGACACCGACACGAAACTCCTGACCGGACGACCCTCGGACGCGATCGCCGACTACGCCGACCGCGCGGACGTCGACGCCATCTACCTCGGCCACCGCGGCCTCTCCGAGAAGCGCGAACAGGTCGTCGGTAGCGTGGCCAAGAGCGTCGTCGACAAGGCGACCGTACCGGTCACGATCATTCGATGACCGCCGCCGGGGTGCCCAAGCCGTAAGCCGGAAGACCGACTACGACCGGTATGGACGCGCACCGGACTGCGCTCTCGGCGGCCGCGTCGCTCCCGCTCACCACGCTCTCCGACCGGCTCGCTGGCGACGTTATTACTCCGACTGACGACGCGTACGCCGAGGCACGCCGGGTCTGGAACGGGATGGTGAACGAGTACCCGGTCGCGGTCGCGTACTGTGACAACGTCGGCGACGTGGTCGCAGCGGTCGCGTTCGCCCGGGAGCACGACCTCACCGTGGCGGTCCGGAGCGGCGGCCACAGCGTCTCCGGCGCGTCGGTCGTCTCCGGCGGCCTCGTCGTCGATTGTTCGCGGCTGGCGTGGGTCCGCGTCGATCCGGAGAGCCGGACGGCCCGCGTCGGTGCGGGAGCGGACTGGGGGATGGTCGACCGCGCCACGCAGTCGTTCGGGGTGGCGACGCCTGGCGGCGTGGTCTCCGACACCGGGGTGGCGGGGCTCACGCTCGGCGGCGGGACGGGCTACCTCTCGCCGAAGCACGGGTTCGCCGCCGACAACCTCCGGTCGATCGACGTCGTCACCGGTCGCGGCGAGCGCGTAACGGCGACGTCCGACCGGAACGCCGACCTGCTGTGGGCGGCCCGCGGGGGCGGGACGGTCGGCGTCGTGACCGCTTTCGAGTTCGATCTCCACCCGCTGGATCACGACGTGGTCTACGCCGAGTCGTGGGCCCCCGCCGACCGCGCAGACGATGTGCTCCGGGCGTACCGCACGTACCAGGAGACCGCCCCCGACGAGGCGTGCGTGTCGCCGTACTTCGCTTACGTGCCCTCGACGCCGGAGTTCCCCGGCGACCGCCACGGGGAACTCGCGGTCGTCCTCGCCGGGGCCTACACCGGCGAGTCGGCGGCCGGTCGCGACGAGTTTCGGGGGTTCATCGGTGGCGACGACGCCTTCGTGACTACCGACGACACGATGGCGTACGTCGACCTCCAGTCGATGTTCGACGACGACTTCCCCACCGGGCGGCGGTACTATTGGAAGTCCGTCCCGCTCGCGGAACTCACCGACGCAACCGTCGGCGACCTCCGGGCGGCGGCCGAGCGCGCGCCGTCCACGCTCTCCACGGTCGTGTTCTGGCCGATGCACGGCGCCGTCGGGCGGGGCGGGAACGACGCGGGCCCGGTCGTCGGCCGCGACGCATCGGTCGTGGTCAACGTCGAGGCGATGTGGGACGATCCGGTGGCGACCGCGGAGAACGTCGCGTGGGTGCGGGAGACCTGCCGGCAACTCAGGGGAGAGACGTCGCTGCCGGGCACGCTCCCGAACTTCGCCGGCGGCACGGATCCGGATGCCGACGACGTGTACGCGGAGCGTGCCGCCCGGCTTCAGCGGATCCGCCGGGAGTACGATCCCGACGGAGTCTTCGCGTACGAGCGAGGCTGATCGTAGGTGTTGGCGGCGGCGGAGCCGGCGCTGACGCAGTTGCGAACAGTCGGCACGTTGCCTCCCCGCGCCGACGTGCCGAACACCCGCTGCCCGGCGCGGGGCCGCACTCAGATCACGCGGGGGGTGGTCCCGGGTTCGCATATAAACCCTCGTCCGGCCGGGGCGGTCGGCTCGGGTGCGCTCCGAACTCGAGACTCGCGGAGTCGATAGCCTGAATAGCGCGCCGGCCGACTTTCGGGTATGAACGTCAGAACGCTCGGCGACTCCGACGTCGAGGTCAGCGAGGTCGGGTTCGGCGCGTGGGTGGTCGGCACCGACTGGTGGGGTGACCGCACCCGCGAGGACGCGATCGACCTCATCCACCACGCCGTCGACGAGGGAATCACCTACTTCGATACCGGCGACGTCTACGGTCACGGCGACAGCGAGGCCCTCCTCGGCGAGGCGCTCGCCGACCGCCGCGAGGAGGTCACGGTCGCGACCAAGATCGGCTACGACTTCTACAACAACCCTCAGGCCGGGCACGGCGAACTCCCCAAGGAGATCACCGGCGAGTGGGTGCGAACGGCCACCGAGCGGAGCCTCGACCGCCTCGGGATGGGGACCATCGACGTGCTTCAACTCCACAACGCCAACGTCGAGGAGGTCGACGCTGACGTGCTCGAAGCCCTCGACGAACTCCGGGAGGAGGGGCTCGTCGACGCCATCGGGTGGGCGCTCGGCCCGTCGATCGGGTGGCTCGCGGAGGGCGATATGGCGATCCGCGAGGAGTTCGATTCCGTACAACTGGTCTGGAACCTCTTCGAACAGGAGGTCGGAAACCACTTCCTCGACACCATCGGGGAGACGGGATCGTCGACAAGCCTGATCCCGCGGGTCCCGCACTCCTCGGGGCTCCTGAACGAGCAGGTCACCCCCGAGACGGGCCACGACCTCGACGACCACCGCGGGTTCCGCCCGGACGCGTGGTACGAGACCGGCTGGGAGAAGTTGGAGACGCTGCGGTTCCTCGAGCGCAGCGGCGAGTCGAGCGCGTCCGGGAGCGGCGGCGAGCGCACGATGGCGCAGGCCGCGATCGCGTACCTCCTCAGTCACGATGCGGTCGCCACCGTGACGCCGACGTTCCACACCAAAGACGACATCTCCCGGTGGGCTGCGGCCTCGGAGGTCCCGAAACTCTCCGCTGACGAGCTCGCCCGCGTCGCGGACCTGTACGCAGACAACTTCGGGATCGACCGCGACGACGGAATGGACGAGCTCCGGTCGTCCGTCGGCGGGGACGACATCCGCGCGGCGGGGATCGACAAGCGCGCGACCGCGGGGCCGCGGAACTCGGCGTCGTCGGACTGACCGATGGCCCGATCCCGATCCCGGGCCCTGACCCGGTTTCTCGCGGTCACGGCACTCGTGCACCTGCTGCTCGCGGCGTGGGTGCGGCGCGACGCCGACGCCCGCGGGATCGACCCCTCGCCGTGGGACGCGGTGACGCTTCTCGCCGGCGTCGTCGGCGTCGTGGGCTACCGTCTGAACAGGTAGCGGTCCGGATCGATCCGGATTACAGTCGTTCGAGGCGAAAGCCCACGGCTTTAGCCGTGGGAGGATGTCAGGCCAGGAAAACGTGTCGCGGCCGGTCGGCCAGCACGTCGCGGCCCCACTCGACGGTCTCGCTGAACTCCTCGGACCGGAAGAAGGCCATCGCGTTCTCGCGGGCGTCCCACTGGCTGGAGATGAACATGTCGTTTTCGGCTTCGACGTTCACCAGAAGGTCGGTGTCGCGGTGGCCCTCCATCCCGCCGAGGACCTCCTCGACCGTATCGAAGGTGTCGTGGAACTCCTCGCGGTAGTCGGGTTTGACCGTGTAGAACATCCCCATCGTGCCGAAGCCGGACCCCTCGCCCGCGCGGGAGACCACGTCCGGAAGCTCCGAGAGGAACCCGGCTGCGGTCTCGGCCGCGGAGGCGGTGTCCCAGATGCTCACCACCGCGTTACGGTCCCGGCCGCGCGCCTCGTAGACCGCGGTCTTCACGTGGGTGTCGTAGTGGTCGAAGTTCCCGCGGAGCCCCTCGACTTGGTCGAACAACCCGCCGGTGTCGGCCTCGGAGTAGAGCACGGTGGCGTAGACGTCCTCGCCGTGGGGTTGGCCCGCGTAGATGTCGAGATCCGTGAGTTCCCGTCGGATGTCGTCGTCGTCCACGCCGTCGGACTCGCCGGAGTCGTGTTCGCCGGCGTGGCTGCGCTCGGCACCCCGTGCGTCGTCGGCTTCCTCGGCGTGCGTTGCGCCCTCCGCTCCGTCCGCGCCGCTCCCGCCCGCCGGGACCGCCTCGCCCCGCAGGTACGCGCCAAGGTCGGCCGGCGGGAACCGTCGCCCGACGTAGAACCGCCCGAAGTCGCTATACTTCGAGGAGACGTCGTCGAACCGCATGTCGTAGACGATATCCTTGATGTCTGTGGGGTCGTCGGCGAACAGCGTCACCCCCCACTCGTGGTCGTCGAACCCGACCGAGGAGGCGATGATCTGGTTGATCCGGCCGGCGTACCCCTTGCCGGTCTCGGCGTGACTCGCCATCAACTCGGCGCGCTCCTCGAAGTCGAGGTCGTACCAGTTGTACCCGTCGCCGCGGCGCTTCGTCATCGGGTAGAACGAGACGTAGCCGTCCGCGGGGATCTCCGGGGTGAGTTTCCCCTCCATGTACCGCCGGGTTCCCTCGTCGACCGCCTCGGGATCCTCGAAGAACTCCGGGGTGGCGTAGCCGGAGATCTCCGTGACCGACACGTAGGAGGTCGTCTGTTCGGTGAACGACGCGAGCGCCGTCCCTTCGAACCGGCGTTCGGCCCGCGAGAGGTCGTCGAGCGTGGGTCGGAAGTGGAGGACCAGCAGGTCGGATTTGTGCCCGAGCACCGAGAACACCCCCGAGTCGCCCTCGGCGGCGTCCTCGACGGCCTCGTGGCGGCTGAGGTATTCGGTGCCGTCCTCGATCGCACGGTCGCGCTCGTGGTCGGGGGCCTCGCGCCAGGCGTTCCAGTCGACGGTGCGGAAGTCGTGGAGAACGAACCAGCCCTCGTCGGTCGGCGGAGCTTCGGTCATGGCTCACGGTTGGGACGCCACCGATATGGGCGTTGCGAGTCGGGGGCGACGTCACCCGCCGAGCACGGTCGGCCCGAACACCAGAAGCAGCAGCGACGCCAACATCGTCACCCCGACCGCAGTCGTGATCGTGGTCACGAGACGGTTGCGGTCGGGGACCGGGATCCGGGCGACAACCGCCTCCGCGCTGGTCCGGAGGATCCGGCCGCCGTCGAGCGGGTACCCCGGGATGCAGTTGAACAGCGCGAGTTGGAGGTTGATCCACGCCATCCAGAAGGCCACGTTCGCGAGGGCGAACACCCCGCCGCCGAGGGCGCCCAGCGGCCCGCCGACGCTGTAGAAGTTCAGCACGTTGCCGGTGAACCCCGGGAAGTTGGGGATGCCGAGCACCAGCGAGGCAAGCGGGAGCACGAGCGAGATGTAGACGGTTCCGAGCGGCGACTCCGCGATCGCTCCCGAGAGGCTCGTGGCGTCGGGGCCGCCGTCGCCACCGAGGAGTTCGAGATACGTTCCGGCGGGGTACGCCTGCGCGCCGAAGTCAGTCAGGAGTAGCCCGCTCGTCCCCGGGAAGATGTTGACGCCGAGGAAGCCGGTGTCGTCCTGCGGGTTGGTGCCGAGTTCGACGTCGTACGTCTCCGCGGAGCCGTCGTGGTAGACCTCCACCGGCAGGGTCTGCCCGGGCTCGGTCGAATCGAGCGCCCGGGTCAACTCCGCAGCGGTCACCACGCGCTCGCCGTCGATCGCGGTCACGATCACGCCGGCGTCGGTCGGTGCGCCCGCCGCAGCGAGCGGGCCGTCGTCGGCGACCCGTGTCAGGTACGCGCCGGCGGGAACGGTGACGGTCCCCCGGTCGGTCTCGAGTTCGACGACCCGGCTCTCGCCGACGGCGTCGGCGAAGCCGGGCCGGGTTGCGACCGCCGATCCGTTCACCGCAGTGATGGTTACCGTATCGTCGTCGACGGAGAGGTTCGCGGGGTTGCCGGGAACCGAGTCGACCACCACCACCGACCGCTCGACCTCCGTCGTTCGAGTCGCCCGGTCGGCCGCGCTCGCCCCGCCGTCGAGGGCGACTGTCACCGTCCGGTCGTCGGACGCGAGTAGCGCGGCGTCCAACGTGGTCTCGTTGTCGACTGGGACGTCCCCGACCGCGGTGATCCGGTCGCTGGGTCCGATCCCGGCAGTTGCGGCCGGCGACCCGTCGTAGGTGTCGGCAACCGCCATTCCGGGGGCGACGCCGATGCTCGCGATGACCGGCCCGAACAGCAGCGCGAACGCGACGATCGTCACCGCGAAATTGTTCGTTACGCCCGCGGCGAACATCCTGGTTTTGCCCCCCCGCGACACCTCGCGCTGGCTCTCCTCGTCGGGTTCGACGAACGCGCCGAGGGGGATGATCGCGAGCAGGAACACCCCCATCGACTCGATCTCGATGCCCTCGACCCGACACAGGATACCGTGACCACCTTCGTGGACCACGAGCCCGACGAGGAGTCCGAAGACGATCTCCGGGGCGACCGACAGCGGGAGGAAGTCGTTGACGCCGGGAACCACCAGGAAGTTCTGCGGCTGGTTCACCGACGACGCCGGCGGGGGCGACTGGAGGATCGCGATCCCCTGCAGCAGCAAGAAGAGGAACATCCCGGCCATGATCACCAAGGCGGCACCCACCCCGAGGTTGGTCCACGCCCGCCAGAACCGCTTCGGGGTGGCGATCCAGTCGACGAACGCCCGGCCCCGCGTCGTGTGGACGGTGGCAAACGGACCCTGGAGCCGGATCGAGCCGGGAAGCAGGCCGCGCCGCGAGAGAGCGAGTGCGATCGCCGAGTAGCCGGCGAGCCCGACGAGCACCCACAGAAGCGTGTTCATCGTCAAAACATAGCGGTTGCGCGCAAAAAGACGTGTCGGGTTCGGGAGACCCACGGCCGGCCGCGGGCCCGCGAAACCGGATCACCGGCCCGCCCGGGTCCTCGCGTCGGGGTCCGGGGACGGCGACACGGGTCGGCGCCCCGGCCGTCGGTGGAGCCACCGGAAACTGTGAAGCGGCTGGGTTGCGAACGTCGGAGTACGACGATGTACGATCATATTGTGATCCCCGTGGACGGTAGCGACGGGGCGACGACCGCAGCCGGACACGGATTCGCGCTCGCGGACCGGTTCGGTGCGAGCGTCTCGGTGCTGTCCGTCGTTGCGCACCCGACACTCCGGCTTACGGCGACCGACGACGAGCGGGCGCGGCTCCGATCGAGCGCGGAGGCGGTCGTCGACGACGTTGCGGCGCTCGCCCCCGAGTCCGTCCGGCCCGTCGCGACGGACGTCGTTTCGGGGACCCCCGTCACCCGGATCGTCGAGCACGCCGCCGACCGGGACGCGGACCTGATCGCCGTCGGGCGACGGGGCGCGACTGGGCTCGGGGACCGGCTTCTCGGCGGAGTGACCGAGCGTGTACTCCGTCGGAGTGAGGTTCCGGTGCTCGTCGTTCCGGACAGCGATGCCGAGGTCGGGGAGCCGCCGGGCTACTCGCGCGTTTTAGTTCCGACCGACGGAAGCGACAGTGCCGGCGCGGCCGTTCCCCACGGCGCGTCGGTCGCGCGGGCGTTCGGGGCCGCGATTCACGTGGTGAACGTCGTCGATCTTCAGGCCGAGGGCGGGGTGTTCAACGCCGGCGGCCTCGAGGCCGCGTTCGTCGACCGGTTGGAGCAGCAGGGGCGGGACGCCGTCGACGCGACCGCAAGCCGGGTCGGGGAGGCCGCTCCGGACGTTGCGGTAGCCACCGCGGTCGAGCGGGCGGCACCACGCGGGGGTGTTGCCGCCGGGATTCGCGACTACGCCGCCACGGCCGGGATCGATCTGGTGGTGATGGGCGCGTCCGGTCGGTCGACACTCGACCGACAGCTCCTGGGCAGCGTCGTGTCGACCGTCCTCCGCACGGCCGATATCCCGGTGATTGCGGTCCCGGCCACGGCCTGATCACCCCTCGCGCCGCAGCCGGCGGACCACGAACTCGGCGTCGAGCTCGCCGAGGAACTCGCCGAGTCGCGGACCCTGTGGCTGGTCGAAGAAGAGCAGGTAGCCCGCCTCGAAGAAGTCGCCGACCTCGACCCCGTGGCGGCGGGCGGTCTCGTACATCTCGCCTTGGATCGCCTCGCCGTCGTGGCCCGCCGCGACGAACCCCGCAAGATCGTCGAGCGCGGCCGCAACGTCGTCGCCGAAGTCGACGTCGGGGAGCGTCTCCTGGAGCCGGTAGTTGTACGCGTTGTCCAGTCGCTCGGCCCACCTGCGTGCACGGTCGACCCGTTCGAGCGCCGCCTCGATCGCCCACTCGGTGGTGTCGTCGTCGACGTACCCCTCGTTTCTCGCCATCTCGACCCGGAGGTCACGGTCGTCGGTCATCCCCAGGACGGCCGCGAAGGTGTAGGGCAGCCGGATGCGGTCGTCGCGCACCTCGCTTACGACGTACGGGTAGGCACGCTCGGCGAACGCGGAGATCGACTCGTCGTCGACGTCGCCGAAGTACGCCCGTTCGAACCGGTCGAAGTCGTCGACCAACTGATCGAGCGTCGAGAGGTCCAGGTCCCGGGCCCGCCGCGGGTCCAGCGCGAAGAAGTACCGGAGGACCGCCGGCTCCAGGAGTTCCAGGATCTCCGGGACGGTGACGACGTTGCCCGCGGACGACGACAGCGCCTCGCCGTTCAGGGTGAACCACTCGTATGTCATCGGGACCGGCGGCTCGATATCAAGCACCTCACGGGCGATGTCCTCGCCGGAGGGCCACGATCCCTCGGCGTGGTCCTTTCCGAACGGCTCGAAGTCGACCCCGAGCACCTGCCACTGGGCGGGCCACTCGAAGCGCCACGGGAGCTTTCCCTCCCGGAGCGTTGCGGTTCCCTCGTGGCCGCACCCCTCGATCGTGTCCTCGCCGGCGGTCATGTCCGTACAGGTGTAGTCGACGGTGCCGGCGTCGAGGTCGATGTCGGTGACGGTCTCGGTGATCGTCCCGCAGTTCGAGCAGATCGGGTTGAACGGAACGTAATCGCCGTCGACCTTCGCCTGGTACTGCCCGAGTACCTCCCGGGCCGTCTCGACGTCGTCGAGCACGTGCTCGACGACCGGCTCGAAGGTACCGTCCTCGTAGAGGTCGGTGTTCGAGACCATCTCGACCGGGACCCCGAGCCGGTCGGCGTCCGCCTGTAGAAGCGACGCGAAGTGGGTGGCGTATGAGTCGGCGTCGCCGAAGGGGTCCGGGATGTCGGTGTATGGCGTTCCGAGGTTCCGGCCGAGCGCGCCGGCATCGACCTCGCCGAGTCCGACGATGGTGCCGTCGGGGTCCGCCAGCCTTCGGGGGAGCGTCCGGAGGGGGTCGCGGTCGTCACTCGTGAACACCTGCTGTACGTCGTGGCCACGCTCCCGAAGCACCGCCGCCACGAAGTAGCCGCGCATGATCTCGTTGAAGTTCCCCAGGTGGGCAACACCCGAGGGGGAGACCCCACCTTTGATTACGATCGGGTCGTCGGGGTCGCGGGCCTCGATCCCGTCGGCCACCGCCTCGGCCCAGAACGCGCGGCGTGACTCCGTGGCCGCGTCCGACCCGTCGTCGGATCCGGATCCGGTTCCGCTCTCGTCGTTCCGAGGGTCGTCGCCGTCACCCATCCGTTACCCCTCCACCCAGTAGGTCGGGTCGTCGGCGCCGGCCGGGACCACGTCGGTGCCGCCGTGATCGCCGCGTCGCACCGCCGCGCCGACCCGCTCGGGGTCGGTGCCGTTGAGGACGATGGTCCGCATCCCGGAGCGCTCGATGAGTTTCGCCGCGAGCAGGTCGACCGGTGCGGACGCGCCGGCGTCGCGGCTCATCGGCGCGATCACGTCCACCAACTCGCCGGGCGTCAGCCGGTCGTACTTCTCGGCACCGGGGTCGCCGTCGGGATCGGCGTCGTACACTCCGTCGACGCTCGTTGCGTAGACGAGCAGGTCGGCGCCGATGTACTCGGCCAGCGCCGCCGCCACCGCGTCGGTTGTCTGTCCGGGCATCACGCCGCCCATCACCGACACGTCGCCCCGGCGGACCGCGTCGCCGGCGCCCTCGTAGTCGTGAGCAACGCTCGGGTCCACCTCCGGGCCGAGCGCAGCGATGAGCAGCCGGGCGTTGATCCGGGTCACGTCGATGCCGATCCGGTCGAGTTGGACCTCGTTCGCGCCGAGATCGCGGGCGGCGCCGATGTAATCCCGGGCGACCCCGCCGCCACCCACGACGGCGGCGACGACACACCCCTCGGCCGCGAGCCCCCGGATGGTTTCGGCGTGACCCTCGATGCGGTGTGGGTCTAGCTCCGGCGCGAGCACGCTCCCGCCGATGCAGACGACGACTCTCATTGCCCCGTGATTGCCCCGAACCGGGTTTAAGCGTTGCCAACCCGGGTCGGCTCGACCGGACCAGTGACGGTCGGGTCTCTGTCGCCCGTACCCGCCCCCGCCCGTCCGACAGTATAAAGCCGATCGGTGCCCCGACTGGCGGGTATGCAGGTACTCGGTATCGTTGGTCCCGGCGCGCGTACGCTGTGCGACCGCGTCGCGCCACATCTAGACGGGCGCGTCGCGGTCGTCGAGCGGTCCGACACGGGCGAGGAACCGGACGATGGCGGATCTCCCGACGGTGTCGCTGCCGCCTACCGCGTCGGCAACGACGGTGCGTGGAGTGCGCGCGGAGTCGACCGCGACCTGGACGACATCCTCGACGACCTCGCGGCGACGCACGACCACGCGCTGCTCGTCGGGTGTCCCGAGACGACTGTCCCGACGATCTCCCTCGGCGATGCCGACCACGAGCGAACCGTCCGGTCGGCCGACACCGAAGCCGACGTCGACACCGAATCAGTGCTCGACGCGATGGCCGACGCCGACCCGCACGTCACGCTCGAAACCCTCGTCGAACAGGTGAAAGCGTCGCCCCGTGCTCACCGCGCCGGCGCGATCGCGACGTTCACCGGCCGGGTGCGTGCAAAGGACGGCGAGGACGACCCCCGAACGCTCCAACTCACGTTCGAGAAGTACGAGGGCGTCGCCGACGAACGGTTCCGGACGATCGAGTCCGAACTGATGGAGCGTGAGGGCGTCGAGGAGGTGGTGATGTTCCACCGGACCGGGACCCTCGAAGCGGGCGAGGACATCGTCTTCGTGGTCGTACTCGCCGGCCACCGCGCGGAAGCCTTCGAGACGGTTTCGGACGGGATCGACCGGCTGAAGGACGAAGTCCCGATCTTCAAGCGCGAGACCACCGTCGAGGAGGACTTCTGGGTCCACGATCGGGACTCGTCCGGCGCCTGAGGCGATCGTACCCCGGTCACGGCGGTCAGCGTTCCCGACCGTGACCGTGCGCGACACGACGTCGTTCGAGCGTCCTGCGCCCGCGGCGCCGCACAGCGCCCCGTGTGACCGGATTTTACCCCCGTTTTCGGGGCTGTCACTGCGGTTTTGCGGTGAATATGATTCACTCGTTTATGTATAGGATAAAATGTGAGATGCAGTTATAAACTATCTAAATATCTCTGAGACTGTTCTAAACTGTCCGGATCGGTACGATTCAGATCTAAATCGTGGCGAATTACACCGAACGTTCCTCCCTTTATATACTCTACCGGGGTCAAGCAAGAGTTAGGCGACATCGATGAGCGCAACCACACCCCCCTCCGCCGAATCGTCAAGCGACGAACCGTCGAAAGAGGAGCGCCTGCGGGCGTACCTCCTCGAAAAGGCCCAAGACGGTGAGTTGTATTTCAAATCCAAGTTCATTGCCGACGAGGTCGGGCTCTCTCCCAAGGAGATCGGCGCGCTGATGGTGAAGCTCCGTGACTCCGCAACGGAACTGACCGTCGAGAAGTGGTCGTACACGGGCGCGACCACCTGGCGAGTCGAACCCGCACAGGAAGCGTAACCGACCGTCGTCGCCGCCCTGCCCCACCGCGCCGCCATCCCCCGGCGTGTCCGCACACGACTGTCGCGGAATTTATCCGATTGAGTCCCGTATCATTTTTCGATGGAATCGACCGACCCGGCGTCCGATCCGCCGGTTGAGGCCCTTCGTTCAGTATTCCACCTCCGCGAGACGCGGCGCGACGGCGACCGGGTACTGTTTTACGGCGAGTCGCTCGTCCCCGAGCGGATGCTGGTACGGGAGGTATGGACCGCGTTCCGCGAGGCGGGCTATGAGGTTCAGGTGTCGACCGCCGGGTCCGGTCGGGCCGACGTGGTGGTCGCCCGCCCGGTCACGAACGAGCTCGACGGGATCCCGTGGAAGAACGTCGGACTGTTTCTCGCCACCATCGTCTCGACGCTGTTGGTCGGCGCGCTGACCTGGTATTACATTCCGCTTTCGGAGGTCCGCGCGAACCCGCTCACACTCCTCCGGGCGTGGCCGTTCACCGCTGCCGTTCTGGGTGTGCTCGCGACCCACGAACTCGGTCACTACGCCCTGGGACGGTACCACGACGTCGACGTGTCGCTACCGTACGTGATCCCGTTCGTCTTTCCGTTCGGGACGCTCGGCGCGATCATCCGGATGCGCGGCCAGATGCCCGACCGGAAGACGCTGTTCGATATCGGGGTTGCCGGCCCGATCGCGGGACTCGCGGCCACGGTCGTCGTCACGGCGATCGGGCTTTCGCTGCCCCCGGTCGAGGTCCCGGCCCGGGCGCTCGAGGGCACCGGCCAAGCGCTGGTGTTCAACAATCCACCGCTTTTGAACCTCATTGCGACGGCGCTCGGGGAGCCGACGGAGTACGCCGATCCGACGGTCGCCGTCAACCCGGTCATTATCGGCGGGTGGGTAGGGATGTTCTTCACCGTCCTGAACCTGCTTCCGGTGGGCCAACTCGACGGCGGCCACATCCTGCGGGCGATGCTCGGGGAGTCTCAAGAGCGGGTTGCCGCCCTCGTGCCCGCCGCGCTGTTCGGCATCGCGGCGTACCTTCACTACGGGCTCGGGTACGCGTTCAACGAGTCGGTCGGGCTGTGGGGCTTCTGGGGGCTGCTCTCGGCGTTCATCGCGTTCAAAGGGCCCGCAAACCCCATCGACGACGCGCCGCTCGATACCCCACGGATCGTCGTCGGACTCGCCACCTTCGCGCTCGGCGCGCTCTGTTTCATGCTCGTGCCGATACAGGTGACGACGATCTGAGTTCGGCCGGCAGCCGATATCGGATCATCTGATCCGCTCACTCGTGGGTGTAGCCCTCGTCGGCGAGGGGCTCGCCGTCAGCTGTAACACCGTCGGCAGTAACCTCGCCGATCACGCTGAGGTCGACGGCGACGGCGTCGCGGGCCGCGGCGACCGCTTCCGGCGGGAGCGTACACACCAACTCGAAGTCCTCGCCGACGGTTGCCGCCATGTCCCATCGGTCCCCGTCGCTGCCGACGTAGTCGGCGACGGCGTCGTGGACCGGGACCGCCGCCCGGTCGACGTCGAAGCCAACGCCGGAGGCCGCCGCGAGCTGGTGCAGCGACCGGGCAAGCCCGTCCGAGGAGTCCATCATCGCGGTCGCGTGTGGTGCAAGCGCCACCCCGGCGTCGACGCGGGGAGGGAACCGAAACAGGTCGTTGCCGCGGTCGACGTCGCCGGCGTCGAACGCCCCGAGTCCCGCGGCCGTCCGACCGAGGCTGCCGGTCACACAGACCGCTTCGCCGGGTGTCGCCCCCGACCGTCGCACCGGGGCGTCGGTCTCGCCTACCGCGGTCGTCGTAACGGTGAACTCCGACGCCGTATCGAGGTCGCCGCCGACGTACTCGGACCCTGCCAGCTTGCACACGTCGACCGCTCCCGCGACGAACGCGTCGAGTTCGGGTTCCTCGAGTGTCGGCGCCGCGTACGCCGCGACCGCCGCGGTCGCGTCGGCGCCCATCGCGGCCACGTCGGAGAGCGACGCGCCGACCGCCCGCCACCCCGCGGTGTACCGGGTCGTCCCCGTCGGGAAGTCCGTCGTCTCGTGGAGCATGTCCGTGGTCACCACCAAGTTGTCGACCACGGCGGCATCGTCGCCGGCGGCAGGGAGCGCGGCAGCGAGCCGTCGGAGCGCCGAGCGTTCGTCCATGCGCGGGGTCCGGCACGGGCGAACAAAAAGCCACTATTCGCTACCCGCGGCCAGTCGTCCGCCATCCACCTCTGCCCGGGGATGGTCCCCCGCCAACGTTCATCCGCGGCACACAGCCCACGCCCACGACGCGTCTTCCGACGGCCACACCGTCCCTGTTCCGATGGGTTGATTGCCGGACCGCGTAACCGGAGCGCATGGTCCGGGCGAACGTCCGTGCGACGGTCGTGGGCTTTGCGGCTGCCACGGTGGTGTTCGCTGTTCTGATTACCGTCGCCGGCGTCGACGACCTCCTGGCGACGCTCCGAGCGGCGAACGTGCGTGCCGTTGCACTCGTAGGTGCCGCCACGTTGGGGTGGCTGCTCGCGTGGGCGGTGTCGCTCCATACCGTCCTCGGGGTGCTCGGTGTCGGGTGTTCGTACCCGTCGGCGTTCCTGCTGTTTTCGGGGGCGACGTTCGCGAACAACGTCACGCCGTTCGGCCAGGCCGGCGGCGAGCCGATCACGGCGTTTCTGATCTCCCGAGTTACCGACGCGGAGTACGAGCGGGGCCTCGCCGCGATTGCGAGCGTGGATACGCTGAACTTCGTACCCTCGATCACGATCGCACTGCTGGGGGCGGGCTACTTCGCAACCGAGGTCGCACTCGGCGCCAACCGAAACCTCCTCGTGGCTGTCGGCGGCGTCGTCGCGCTGGCGATCCTGGTTCCGAGCTCGGTGTATCTCGGGTGGCGGCGCCGGTACGGGCTCGAAGCCCGGATCGTTTCGGGAGTAACGCCGATCATCCGGGGGCTCGGCCGGCGACTACCACGCGTGTCGGCCCCGACTCCCGACGGGATCGAAGCTCGTATCGACAACTTCTTTCGGGCGATCGAGCGGGTCGCCGACAACCCGCGGGGGCTGGCGATCGCACTCGGAGCCTCCACCGCCGGGTGGCTCTGCCAGACGGCCGCGCTGTGGGTTGCGTTCGAGGCAATCGGGGTGAGCGTGCCGGTGTCGGTGGTGTTCGTGGTCGTCCCCATCGGCGCGATTGCGGGCGTGACACCGCTGCCGGGCGGCGCGGGCGGGATCGAGACCGTGCTCGTCGTTCTGCTTCTGGCGGCCCCACTACCGCAGGTGACGCAGGCCGCCGCGGTCGCGGCCGTGGTGGTCTTCCGCGGCGCGGTCTACTGGCTCCCGGTGCTGATCGGGGGGGGTGTCGTCGCGTGGATCGGCGCCGGGGTCGGGTTCCGGGCCGACCCCGAGTGAACCCGGCTGGCGGGCGACCGGGCCACCGCTCAGGTCGACTGAACCACCGCGTCACCCGCCGTAGCCCCGATACGATGGCTTTAAACGACGCCGCCGGGAACGAAACAGTATGGTAAGCGTCTACGACGTTCCGGCCGACGCCCTCATCGAGGACGTCGCCGACCGCCTCTCCGATCGGATCGAACAGCCGGCGTGGGTCGAGTTCGCGAAGACCGGCCACACCCGGGAGATGCCCCCCGAGCAGGACGACTTCTGGTTCGTGCGCACGGCGTCGCTTCTCCGGAAGGTCGCCAAGAAGGGGCCGATCGGCGTCGACCGCCTCGCCACGGAGTACGGCGGGCGCAAGCGCGGCTCCACCCGGTACCGCGTCGCCGGGAACAGCTCCGGAAACGGCGGCAAGAAGATCATCCGCACCGCGCTCCAGCAACTCGAGGAGGAGGGGCTCGTCCGGACCGCGAAAGGCCAGGGTCGCCGCATCACCTCCGAGGGCCGGAGTTTCCTCGACAACGCCGCCAACGACGTCCTCGACGACCTCGACCGGCCGGAGCTCGAACGCTACGCGTAGTCTCAGCCGAGTTCGTCATCGACACCGCCGCGAAGTACACCCCGTCCGCGGACGACCGACCGCGCCGCCGACGTAACGGTTTTTACTGCTGCGATAAAATTCGAAATCGATGAGTGGAACCCCGGACGACGACCGACTCGAGGAACTCCGAGAGCAGAAGAAAAAGCAGCTTCGCGAGCAGGCCGACGGCCAGCAGGGCGGCGGCAACGAGGCACAACAGCAGGCCGCCCGGGAGCAGGCGGAGGCCAAACAGGAGGCGATGCTAAAACAGTACCTCACCGACGACGCCCGCCAGCGGCTGAACGCCATCGAGATGTCGAAACCCGAGTTCGCGGAGTCGGTGAAGAAGCAACTGACCGCGCTCGCACAGAGCGGTCGGATCCAGGACCGGATCGACGACGAGCAGATGCAGGACCTGCTGCGGGAACTCCAACCCGAGTCGAAGAGCTTCGACATCCAGCGCCGGTAGGCGTGGACCTCGCGCTCCTCTACAGCGGTGGCAAGGATTCCACGCTTGCGGCGTTGGTTCTGGACTCCTTCTACGACGTTCGGCTCGTGACCGGCCGGTTCGGGATCACCGACGACTGGACGCACGCCGAAACCGCCGCCGACCGGTTGGGGTACGCCTTCGAGCCGGTCGACCTCGACCGCGACGTCGCCGAGGCGGCGGCCGGCCTGATGATCGAGGACGGGTACCCTCGGAACGGGATCCAACACGTCCACGAACACGCCCTGGAGCGGGCCGCCGAACTCGCTGTCGACGCAGTGGCCGACGGCACGCGTCGTGACGACCGGGTGCCGACGGTTTCACGGGCGCAAGCGCAGAGTTTGGAGGACCGCCACGGGATCGACTACCTCTCGCCGCTTGCGGGGTTCGGCCACACCGCCGTCGACCGGTTGGTCGCCGAGACGCTTCGGGTAGAGACCGGCCCGTCCGAAGCGATCCCGAAGGCCGACTACGAGGCCGAACTCCGCGCGCTGATCGCGGCCGACCGCGGGGACGACGCGGTCGAGTCGGTGTTCCCGGACCACGAGCAGTCGTACGTTCGCGGCGTGCGCGACGCCGAATAACCGGCCGGGCGGTCGGGGACGGAATCCGAACGGGTTTTGCCCGTCGGTGCCCACCTCCGAGCGTGTTCGCTCCGGGACCGGGAGTCGGGTACGCCGTGGTGGCTGCGTTCGTCTGGGGCGGCTACATCTTCGCGCTCAAGCGGTACTTTTCGGCGTATCCGGGAACGGTGTTAACGGTCGGGATCAACGCCGCGGCGGTTGCGTGGTACCTCCCGATCGCCGCAGCCAGCGGGGGGTTCGGCCGGCTCCCGTCGCCGGGGGCGGTGGGTGCTGTCGGGATCGGCGTCACGCTCGGAACCATCGTCGCCACCGCGGCCGCGTTCCTCCTCTTCCTCCGGGCGCTCGATCTGGGTGAGGTCTCCTACGTCGCGCCGATCAGCAAGATCATCCCGGTGTTCGTGCTTCCGATCGAGGTGCTCGTCCTCTACGAGCGGTTGACCCCGCTCGAGGTTTCGGGAGTCGTGATAGCTACCCTCGCGGTGTATGTCGCGAACTACCGGAGCGGACCGCTGCTCGAGCCCCTCCGGAAGGCCGCAACCGCACGCTCCGCGCAGTTCGCCCTGGCGAGTGCGGCGTCGTTCGCGCTCGGCGACGTGGGCAAGCGGCTCGTCCTCCAGGAGTTCGGGATTCCGCTAACCGTGTGGGTGCCGCTTCTCCTGGGCGGCGTGCTCGTCGTCGTTCTCCCACTTGCGGTCCGGGAGTGGGTGCCGCTCCGGCGCGCCGCCCCGCGGTTCGTCCTCATGGGCGGCGGGGTGGCGGTCGGCGAGCACGCGACGTCGCTTGCGTTCTCCATAGTGCCGGCGTCGATCGCGTCGCCGATCATCAACACACAGGCGGTGGTCGCGGTCGTGCTCGGCGGGGTCGTCCTCCGGGAGGAGGCGTTCGGTATCCGGCTGGCGGCCGCAGGGCTGGCGGTGGTCGGTGTCGGGCTGATCGCGGCGTGAGCGCGTTCCTGACGACGGGGACATCACAGCCAACCGCTCGCCCCCCGACAGGGCTTCAACAGTTTCAAGCGCAAACCCGCCGAATCGCGAAGCATGTACGACCGACTCAAGGGGTTTCGCGACGTCTACCCCGAGGAGATGGCCGCCCGGCGGGCGGTCATCGACACCCTCGAGGACACCGCCGCCCGCTACGGCTTCCGCGAGATCGACACCCCCGCTCTGGAGCGGACCGAGATGTACGTCGACAAGAGCGGCGAGGGGATCGTCGAGGAACTCTACGCCTTCGAGGACCGGGGCGGCCGCGAGGTGTCGCTGACGCCGGAGCTGACGCCCACGGTCGCGCGAATGGTAGTCGGAAAGCAACAGGAGCTGTCGAAGCCGATCAAGTGGGTTTCCACGCGCCCGTTCTGGCGGTACGAGCAGGTCCAGCAGGGCCGGTTCCGGGAGTTCTACCAGACCAACGTCGACGTCTTCGGCTCCACGGACCCGACCGCCGACGCCGAGATCCTGGCGTTCGCCGCCGACGCCCTCACCGAGTTGGGGCTTTCCGGCGAGGACTTCGAGTTCCGGGTCTCCCACCGCGACATCCTCGGGGGGCTGCTCCGGTCGTTCGACGCCGACGTCGACGTCCGCGACGCGATCCGCGCGGTCGACAAACGCGAGAAGATCGACCGCGGCGAGTATCTGGGGCTGCTCTCGGACGCCGGCCTCTCGTACGACCAGGCCGACGCCTTCGACGACCTGGTGACCGCCGGCGACCTCGACGAGATCGCCGAGTTCGGCGGCGACGACGTCGCGGCGGCGG
>CAZDEJ010000022.1:0-2888 GCA_964504395.1 uncultured Halobellus sp.
GCGACTTCCTCGCTGTGGCTCGACGGCAACCCCCGGCGACACTCACTCACCGTTCGAGCACGTCGTCGAGAACGCTTAGCACCTGCTCGGGGAACTCCACGTGCGGGAGGAGTTTGGCATCGTCGACCACTACGAGTCGGCGGTCGGCGGCCTCCGCGAGATCACGACCGCGACGCAGCGGCACGATGTCGGCCTCCCGACCCCACAGTAGCGTCACCGGCGCGTCGACGTCTCGGAGTGCCGCCTCGAGGTCGACATCCGAATTGAGGAAGCCGCTGATGAACGACGCGGGGGCGTACCGCGCGTTCGGCTGATGGGCGGTCCGCCACTCGTAGTCGATCCACTCGTCCGTCACGCCGTCGGGGTTGTAGTAGCCGTGATCCGCGTTGAAATACCGGATCGAGGGCTTCGAGGTGAGGAGGTTGAACAGCGCCTCGCCGACCACAGGTGCCCGGAGTAACTCCCGGAGCGCGGGGATGCGGTCGGGGCCGCCGCGTTCGGTCGGACAGATCAGGACGGCCTCGGAGAGGTTCAGACCGTCGGCCGCGTCCAGGAGGTACGCGGCGGTGAGCGACGACGCGACGACCGCGGGCGAGTCGAACCGGGCGAGGAAGTCGCGGACGAACTCGGTGTACAGCGACGCGGAGTACCGGAGCGGCGGGCGTTCGGAGGTTCCGAACCCCGGAAGGTCCGGCGAGACGACGTGGTAATCGCCGCTGAGTTCGTCGAACACCGCACGGTACTCGCCGTTCGATCCCGCCGCGTTGATCCCGGGGAGGAGAACGAGATCCGGGTCGCCGGGATCACCCGCCTCGGCGTACTGGACGTCGATACCGTTCCACTCGAACGTCCGCTGTGTGCCGTCGAGCGCGGGCGACAGCGGCGGCGCGCGGCGTCGCAGCGCAGCGTTCACGAGCGCCGTGGCGCCGACACTCGCCGCGAGCCCGGCGACAACCGATCGGAGGTTCATACCCGGTTGACGGTCGGGAGCGTCTTCAGGCTGCTGGAATCGGGGTGTCGGCGGCCGGGCGGCGGGACGATCGACGCCGAACGGGCGCTGTGCGCCGGTCGTCACGCCCCGGTATCGGGGTCGTCTCCCGGCGTAGGCTCGTCCGTCCCGTCCGCATCCCCCGACACCCGTTCGGCCTCGACGCAGTCGACGATCGGGTCGACGACCGACGACGCGATGGCGTAGGGGTCGGTGTCGCCGGCGAGCACGCGATCGGCGAGCGCGTCGAGCCCGCCACGCCGCCGGAGTTCGGCGTCGACGAGGACGTTCGTGTCCTCCCGAACGAGCCGTCGGATCTCCGCGGCGTGCCGCGAGCGGGCCCGCTCCCTCCCCGCGTCCGACGCCCGAAGATAGCGCGTGTGGGCGTCGAACGCGTCGACGAGACCGTCGATACCCTCGCCCGTCGTCGCGACCGTCGTGACGACGCGTGGGTGCCAGGCCGGAGGCTCGGAGCCGGGATCGTCGTCCGCGTCCCGAGCGTTCGCGCCCGACTGACCACCGGAGCCTCGGTCGCCTCCGTCGGGGCCGGTACCGTCGGTCGTCTCCACCCCGCGTGTCGACCCGTGGTGGCCGCCGGTGTGGGTGCCACCGCCCACGGCGCCACCGGCGGCGTCGCGGTGGAGCATCTCCTCGAGTTCGGCGAGCAGCCGGTCGACGCCGTCCATGTCCGCCTTGTTCACGGCGAAGACGTCCCCGATCTCCAGGATGCCGGCCTTCAGCATCTGGACGTCGTCGCCGCTGCCCGGCTGAACCACGACCGCGACCGTGTCGGCGGTCCGGACGATCTCGATCTCGTTCTGGCCGGCGCCGACGGTCTCGACGAGCACGACGTCCTTTCCGAAGGCGTCGAGGGCGTGAACCGCGTCCGTTGTCGCCGTCGAGAGCCCGCCCAACCGCCCGCGGGCGCTCATCGAGCGGACGAACACGGCCATATCGCCGACAGTAGCGGCCATCCGGATCCGGTCGCCCAACACCGATCCGCCGGAGTACGGCGACGCCGGATCGATCGCGACGACGCCGACCGTGTCCCCACGGTCGCGGTAGGCGGCCGCGAGTTTGTCCACCAGCGTCGACTTCCCCGCCCCGGGACTGCCGGTGATCCCGATCACCGCTGCACTGCCGGTGTGGGCATGGAGTCGGGAGACAAGATCGCGGTGGCCGGGCGCACGGTCCTCGATCCGGGAGATGACCCGGGCCAGACTGCGGTGGTCGCCGTCGAGCAGCGCCGTCACCAACCGCCGGTTCCGGTCGGCCACCGCGGGGTCGATGTCCGAGGAGTCCGATCCGGTCATCGCGGCCTCACGCCGGATCGTCGGCCCTGACCGGTGCGTTCTCGCGGACGAACGCGACGGTCTCTTTCATCGGTGTTCCGGGGCCGAAGACGGCCGCAACGCCCGTGTCTCGGAGCCCCTCGCGATCCTCCTCGGGGATGATCCCGCCGACGATCAGTAAGGTATCGGCGAACGCGCCGTACCCCTCGAGCCCTTCGACGACTTTTGGGACCAGGGTGTCGTGGGCGCCCGAGAGAATGGAGATCCCGAGCACGTCGACGTCCTCCTGGACCGCCGCCTGAACGATCTCCTCGGGGGCGCGGTGGAGTCCGGAGTAGACCACCTCGAACCCCGCGTCCCGGAACGCCCGGGCGATGACGTGTGCGCCCCGGTCGTGGCCGTCGAGTCCCACCTTCGCGATGAGACACCGGATCGGCCGGTTGCGTTCCCGTTCCGTATCGGCGCTCATGCTCCGTCGTTCGGCTGCCGGCGGCTTGGTTCTACCGGCGAGTGTGGCGGCTCCGGCCCGGCCCCACGGGGACTCACTCGTTCCCGTCGGCGACGAACTCCGGGTCTGTGGACGGTTCGTCGTGTGCCTCGGTGCCCGG
>CAZDEJ010000022.1:2988-20324 GCA_964504395.1 uncultured Halobellus sp.
GGGGTCGACTGCGGTCCACGGACCGGATACGGCTCAGATAACGCCTTCCGCTTTGAGCCCCTCGATGACGTCGTCAACGAGCGACTCGACGTCGTCGTAGGGAAAGTCCTGGTAGCCGCCGAGTTTCGAGGCCAACTCTATCGCGCTCAGCGTCCGGTCGCCGGCCGTGAACGTCGTGCGTGGGCCGTCCGGGAGCGTTGGGACGAGGTCCATCTGGCTGGTGATCGGGAACTCGGCGTCGGTGAACGCGTCGGTGAACTGCCGGCGGAGCTCCGCCTCGACGTCTGTCATAGCCGGAAGGTGCAGGAGGATCCGAAAAAGGGTTCCGGAACCGACGATGCCTGTCGAACGGACGCGTCACGCACGCGGCTGACAGCGGGCGGATGGACGGGGGCCAGACCGGGTGCTGTCGGGGTCACCGCGACGCCGGACGCGACAAACCAAAGTATTCACTATAGCCGATTCCCAACTTCCGAGTATGACTGACGGCAACGCGGATCTGTCGCGCCGCGCCTTCCTCACGACGGCCGCCGGAACCGCCGCGGCCGCCGGGGCGGCCGGGAACGCCACGGCACAGGAAGGCGGGAGCAAGGAGGTGATCGTCGGCCCCGACGGCAGCCTCGCGTACTCTCCGGGCACCGACGAGCCGCTGCAGGTCCTGCCGGGGACGACGGTGACGTTCACTTGGGAGTCGGACAATCACAACATCGTCGTCGACAGCCAACCCGACGACGCCGGGTGGGAGGGCAACGAGACGATCGAAAACACCGGGTTCAGCCACGAACACACCTTCGAGACTCTGGGCACCTACGAATACTACTGTCAGCCCCACCAAAGCGCCGGGATGGTCGGGACGGTCGAAGTCGTCGAGGAGATCGAGACCGAAGCGCCCGCGAACGCGAACGTGCCACAGGTGCCCGATTCCGCGAAAACGCTCGGCGTCGCGACCACGTTCGCCATGGTCGCCACCTTGGGACTGGCGTTTTTCCTGATGAAGTACGGCGGCGACTACGAGTTCGAAGAGGAGTAGTCGTCGAGTCCCCGGAGCGCCCACCCGAGGTGGGTCTCAGAAGAACCCGCGCGCGCCGCGTTCGTCCTCGTACACCCGTTCGTAGGTGTCCAGCACGTGGGAGCGGTCGTAACCGGCGAAGGCCCCGTTGAACGACGCCCGGTCGTGGCCGGCCGCGGCGACGACCTCGTTCGCAAACTCCTGCGGACTGGTCACGCTCACGCCCCGGTCGCAGTTCTCCACGAGTTCGTGCGCGCTGGAGGCCGCCTGGTACTCCACGATCCCGACACACCCACACGCAAGCGCCCAGAGGAGTTTCCGGGCGAACGGCTCGACGGTCGCGGTCTGTGCGAACACGTGGGCCCCTTTCAGGATCGGAACGAACTCGGCGGGCGGAAGCGCCCCGAGGAACGACACCCGGTCGTCGATCCGGAGTTCGGCGGCAGTCTCGATCGCGTGACCTCGCTCGGGGCCGTCGCCGACGACGACCGCACGCCACTCGCGGTCCCGGAGCTCCGCGAGGGCGAGCAGGAACGACTCCACGTTGGCGTGTTCGTCGAGCCGGCGGGCGTAGACCAGGTCCGCGCGGTTGTCGACGGCGGCCGAGCGCACCAAGTCGATGTCGATCGACTCCGGGACGACAGTGACGTCGTCGGCGCGGGCACCGCGTTCGCGGACGGTGGTCTTCACCAGTTGGGAGGGGGCGAGCACGCGGTCGGGGATCCGCGCGGCCCGTCGGATCATCCGCTCTGTGTCGCCCTCGCGGACCGTCCACCAGTCGACGACCACGGGGACGCGGAGCACCCGCGCCACGGTCCGGGCAGCGGTGACCTGCGACGGCGGGCTGTTCGTGGCGTGGATCACGTCCGGGCCGGCCCGACGGAGCGCGAAGGGCAGCTTCGACCCGAACGCCCGCGCGGACGCGCTCTCCGTGACGGCGGTGTACTCGACGTCGTGCTGAGTGAACGAGTCGAGCGGCCCCTCCCACCACTTCGAGCACAGAAAGATGACGTCGTGGCCGCGGGCCGCGAGTCCCTCGGCGACCCGTCGTGTCCGCGCTGTGGCCCCGTCGGAGCGGCGTTGATCGGGGTACAGCGAGACGACGGCAACGCGCATGCCTGTGAGTGTCCTCGCGGTGATAAAAAGCCTCGACATTCGCGGCCCGTCGGCGCGGCTGCCCCGAGCCACCGTCGTCGTCCTCAAACCGGACGCAGCGCCGCTGCGGCCGACTCGATGTACTCCCACGCGAAGACGTGGTTCAGGAGGAGGTAGGTGACGACACCGAGTGCGAGCGAGAGCAGCCACGCGCTCGCCGCAACCTGCCCGACCCGACGGTGCGGGGTCGAGTTCCGGAGCTCGCTCGGCGAGTGCGTCAGCCCCAGTACCAACGCGAACACCACCACCGGCACGGAGACGATCGAGAGCACGATGTGGACCGCAAGCATCGCCAGATACGGGTAGTACGCAGCCGCCGGACCGACGAACTCCTTGGTGCCGCCGCCACCGATCTTCAGGAGGTACAGCACCAGGAAGATCATGATGAGCACGAACGAGGTGATCATCGCCGCGGCGTGTTTCCGGACCTCGTCGTTCCGGATCCACCGCCACCCCGCGGCGATCACGACGACGTTTACCGCGTTGACCAGGGCGATCGCGTCGGCGAGCCGGTTCACCGTCGCAAGCGAGAGGTCGGGAAACACCCGGCCGGGGACGACGCCGAGGAACGTGCCGATCACGGCCGCGTACCCGACCACCGAAAGGATAACTGCGGCCACGAGCGGGTGGCGCTTGACTGGACTGTCGGCGCTCGCAGTAGCCATATCCGAATTCGGGGCCACGACGTATTCGGTCTTCTGATCGCGGACCGATCGACGGGCAGTCCGGCCCGGATCGCTACACCACGTCGGTGAACGTCGCCGCCTCGATCGCGGCGGCCTCGCTGACACCGTCGCCGAGGATGGTATACCGATCGCGGATCGTGTGGGCGGTCGTGAGCGCCTCGATGAAGGTGTCGTCGTCGATCCCGAGCTCGTCGGCGGTGGTGGGCGCGTCGAGGTCCTCGAGGGCGTCGCGGATGTCCGCCCACTCCCCGCGCTCGCCGGAGTGGAGGTACTCGGTCACGATGGCGGCGACGCCGACTTGGTGTCCGTGAAGGGCTGTCCCGGGAACGAGGCGGTCGAGTCGGTGGGAGATCAGGTGCTCCGCGCCCGACGCGGGCCGGGAGGAGCCCGCGATCGACATCGCGACCCCAGAGGACACCAGTGCCTTCGCCACCAGCCACGCCGACTCCTCGAAGCCGGGTTTGATCGCCGCCGAGGACTCAACGAGCATCTCCGCGGTCATCTGCGAGAGCGCGCCGGCGTACTCGCTGTACTCCACGTTCTTCAGCCGGTGGGCGAGCTGCCAGTCGTTGACTGCGGTGTAGTTCGAGATGATGTCGGCACACCCCGCGGTGGTGAGCTCCCACGGCGCCTCCGCCAGGATCTCGGTGTCGGCGACGACCGCGAGCGGCGGGTCGGCGGCGACCGAGTGGCGGGTGTCGCCCTCCGGGATCGACGACCGCCCCGACACGATCCCGTCGTGGCTGGCGGCGGTCGGAACGGAGACGAACCCGCAGCTTAGCCGGTCGGAGGCCATCTTTGCAGTGTCGATCGGCTTCCCGCCGCCGAGGGCGATCAGGTAGTCGGACTCCGCCGCCGACGCGGCGTCGACGACCCGCTCGACCGCGTCGAAGCCCGCGGTCTCGATCACGACCGTTTCGACGTCCGGGAACGCCTCGCGGACCCCGTCACCGACCAACTCGTTCGGCGTGGGACTGGTCACCAGCAGGGGCGACCCCGAGAGGTAGAGATCCTCGACCGCCGCCGGGAGGTCTCCGAGGACGCCGTGGCCGACGAGGACGGTTCGGGGGAGTTTGATCCACGTCGTCTTCTCGAACATACTCGGGCTTCAATCGGCGGGGGCATACGAGTTACTGTCCCGAGCTACCCCAGCAACGCCCCGGCGCTCCGCGTGAGAAACAGGACGCCGAACCCCGCGAGCACGACCGCGCTGAGTCCGGCGACGATGGGCGCGAACGCGTCGATCCGGCGTTCGGCGCCCACCAGCGCCGCCGGGAACCCGGTGATCCACACGACGATCCCGCCGAAAAACCCCGCTACGAGTGCCGGCGTCCCGGTCTCGACGACGAGCACGCCGGCGAGCGACGCCCCGAGGTACGGCGTCTGCGCAAGCACGTCGAGCGTCCCCGACCGGAGCAGTCCCACGCCGATCGTGAGCCAAAACAGGATCTGGTAGGGGTTGGTGAGCGCCAGCACGAACGCCTTTCGGAACCCGGTGCCGGCGGCGACGTCCGTGGCCGACTCGGCGTCAGAGTCGGCGTCGCCGTCCGTAGAGGGGTCGTCGTCGACGCGTATCGACTCCCTGGCGTCCGAGTCGACGTCGGCGGCACCTCGGAACGACGACTGCACGTCGACGAGCGCGTCGTACGCGAAGTACAGCATCAGGACACCGCCGACACCGACCATCGCTGCACGGAGCAGCGGGAACCGCTCGACGAACGCGACCACCCCGAGCGTCGCGAGCACGAAGAAGATCACGTCCGCGCTCATCGCGCCGAGGCCGGCTTTGAACCCCGAGAACCACCCACGGAGGACGCTCTCCTCGGCGATAATGGCGTTCATCGGCCCCGGCGGGGCTGCCAGCGCGACCCCGAAGACGATGCCGGCGGCGACGGTCACGACGATCGATGCCATCGGCGAGAGGCGGGACCGGATCGATAAAAAACGACCGAACCGGTGCCGCTCGTACAGTTGGCTATCCCCACGTGAGGATTTTCGGCACCCCGGAGTATCGGAGTCCGTCGCGTGACTATCGCCGACAGTATCAGACGAGTCCGACCACGGCCGCGCTGATCGTGCCGACGATAGTCTCCCAGACCGAGACGCCGGTCGTGATCGAGAGCACGGTGTCGGCGCCGAAGAAGGCGAAAAGCGCCGCCGACGCGAAGTGCGCCTTCCGCATGTTGACCCTGCTTGCGAACGTGTGGAACAGGTAGGCGTTCGCGAGGCTGACGGGGATGATCGCGAGCATCTCGCCGACCCAGATCGCCGAGGTCGCTCCGTACTGCACCGCGAGCCCGATTGTAACCAGTTGGGTCTTGTCGCCGAACTCGCCGGTGACCATCAGTGCGAAGATCGGGAGAAACCCGCCGAAGGATCCGGAGTACTTCCGGACCGGGGCGGGGAGGTCGACGTCGGCGAGGTGCGCGATCCCCCCATCGGTTTCGGCCGCCGACGCCTCGTCGGCCAGGCTGTGGCCGTCCGGCGCCGAGCGGTACAGCAGCGCCGCGAAGAGGAGAAAGAGCACGGCAGTGATGATATCGAGCGCCAGCGGCGGCAGTGCCGACTGGAGCGCCCGCCCGAACAGGATCTCGACTGCGGTCCACCCCGCGAACGCCGACCCCGCGGCCGCGACGACCACTTTCGGGTCGTAGCGGGTCGACAGCCCCGAAATGATGAGTTGGACCTTCTCACCCGGCAGCACGGCCAACTGGGTCGCAAAGGCGACGACGAGGATCTCGGTGTAGGCGGTCACGCGTCGGTCACCTCCCCGCACCCGCACGCCGAAGCGGGGTCAGCCGCCGCTCGGACGCGGATGGAGTCGGCGACCGACTCCGGGAGGCTCTGGTCGGTGTCGCCGTCGATCCGGACCGTGACCATCCCGAACGGAGCGACCTCGACGAGTTCGAGCGCCGTTCCGGGCGTGATTCCGGCGTCTTCGAGGTACTCCAGGTCCCCGCGATCGCGGTCGCTGACGCGGGCGACGACGACACAGTCGCCGACCTCGTGGGAGGAGAGTAGGGCGGCGTCGTCGCCGTCGAGCGGGGCGAGGTCCGCCGAGGGGATCGGATCCCCGTGTGGATCGACCGCCGGGTCGCCGAGGGCGGCCGCGACCCGCCGCTCGAACTCCTCGCTTATGTGATGCTCCAGCGCGTCGGCCTCGTCGTGGACCTCGCTCCGGGAGTAGTCGAGGTGTTCGGCGAGGTAGGCCTCGAGAAGTCGATGGTGCCGCACGACCTCGAGGGCAACCCGTTCGCCCTCGGGTGTGAGTTCGACCCCGTTGTACTTCTGGTGGAGGAGGAGCCCCTGGTCCTCGAGCGTTCCGAGCATACTCGTCACTGACGCCGGCGTCTTGTCGACGGCTTCGGCGATTGTGGACGTGGAGACCGGCGGGCCCGAACGGGCCTGGATCCGGTAGATCGCCTTCAGGTAATCCTCCATCACGTCGCTCAACATGGTCTGATTTAGACCCGTCTAAAACAATAGTCTACCGGTTCAAACAACGGGCCCAGCGGGGTCAGACGCCTTTCCCCATCAGGTGGCTTCGGAGGACGTCTGCGGTCTTCGTACCGGACTCCGTGTTTACGGCGACAACGTGGTCGTCACCGTCGAGTGTCCCCTGGGCGGCCAAGCGCTCCACCGCAGCGAGGGCAGCCCCGCCGGCTGCGCCGACCTCCGCACCCGCCCGCTGTGCGGCGACGACCGCGCTTTCGAGTGCGTCGTCGTCGTCGACTGCGACGAACCCGCCGTCGGTTTCGGCGGCCGCCGAGAGCGCCGGCGTCCCGCCCCGGGGGTCGGGGATCTCCAACTCCCCGATGATCGTATCCGGCGACTCGCAGGGTTCGTGCGCGTCGGCACCGCGGTCGTAGGCGTCGACAAGCGGCGCACAACCCGACGGCTGCGCGGCATACACCGGCGGCAACGCGTCGATGAGACCGATCTCCCGGAGTTCGCGGAACCCCGTTACGACGCCCGCGACGACCTCGCCGGTCCCGGCGGGGACGACGACCGCGTCGGGGCCACTCCACGACAGCGACTCCGCGATCTCGAAGGCGACGGTCTTGAGCCCGTCGTGACGGTGCGGGTTGTCGAACTCCTGTAAGGTGTACCACTCCGATTTCAGGTCCTGGTGGAGGGCGGCCTCGGCGTCGGGGTACCGGCCGCCAGCGACACGCATCTCCCCGCCGTGGACGTTAACCATTGCCTTGTTCGAGAACGGCGCGCGCGACGGGACGAACGCGTACGATCGGAGGTCCGCCAGTCCGGCGTAAGACGCGGCCGACTGGCCGGCGTTGCCCGGCGCTGCGAGCGCGACCAGGTCTGCGTCGGCCTCCCGTGCGGCGGTCACCGCGGGTGATAACCCGCGGTCGAGGATCGTCCCGGTGGGGTTCCGGCTTTCGTCCTTGATCGAGAGCCGACCGATCCCGGCTTCGGCCGCGAGCGGCGGCGCGTCGACGAGCGGCGTCCCGCCCTCGCCGGCGGTGACCGGGTCCTCGAACGCGAGCAGGTCGCCGTACCGCCACATCGACCGGGGTGTCGCTGCGAGGCCGTCGTCAGTCCAGGCGACGGCGTCGTAGTCGTAGTCGGGTTTCAGCCGCGCGCCGGCGTCGCTGTCGCCCGTCGCCGTCGCATCGTATCGCTCGTCGGTCGCGGTGCAGACTAGACCGCAGAACGCCTCCGTGAGTGGCATAGTCCGTGTAACGACCCGACCACTATATCCCTACTCACTCCCGTCGGCGACGCGCAGTCCATTTGTGCCCGCCCGCCGAAGCGGGGGTATGACAGCTGAATCCGTCGTCGTCGCCGGTGCGGGGTTGGCGGGACTCGTCGCCGCCCGGCGGCTCGCCGACGCGGGAGCGGACGTGACGGTATACGAGGAGCGACCGGCTGTCGGCGGACGCGTACGGTCGGAATCGATCGAGGGATTCACCCTCGACCGCGGCTTCCAGGTGCTCTTTACCGCGTATCCGGCCGTTCAGGCGGAACTGGATCTGGACGCACTCGGTCTCCGATACTTCACGCCGGGTGCGGTCATCGCCCGACCGGGCTCGCGGTCGACACTCTCGGACCCCCTGCGGGATCCTCGGGCCCTCGTCGCCTCTATCCGAAACGGCGAGGTGACGCTGACCGACAAGGCCCGGACGCTGCTACTCCGCCAGCACGTCGGTACGCGCTCGGAGGCGGAGATCTTCGGGAGCGCGGACCGATCGATCCGGTCGTACCTCCAGTCGTGGGGGTTCTCCGATGGCTACATCGAGAACTTCGTCGCGCCGTTCTACGGCGGCGTTACCCTCGATCGGTCGCTGTCGACCTCGAAGCGTGTCTTCGAGTATACGTTCAAGTCCCTCGCAGAGGGGCGGATCGCGGTCCCCGCGGCGGGGATCGGCACGATCGCCGACCAACTCGCAGAGCAGGCGCGGGCCGCCGGGGCGTCGATTCACTGCAGCGAACCTGTCGACGCGGTCACGGATCACGGCGACAGCGTCACGATCGAGACGCGGTTCGGGAGCGTCGACGCCGACGCGGCCGTGGTTGCGACCGACCCGAGCGAGGCAGCACGACTCACCGGGGTCGACACGATCCCGACCGACGCCCGGGGGTGCGTGACGCAGTATTACCGCCTTCCCGAGGATGTCGCCCCGGAAACGCGCCGGAAACTCCTACTTAACGCCGGCGACCCGTCGCCGAATACCGTCGTCCCGATCTCCGAGGTCGCTCCGGAGTACGCGCCGGACGGGGAGGCGCTGCTCAACGCGACGTTCCTCGACGCCAGTGCCCACGACCGCGACGCCGACGCACTCGCCGAGGAGACGCGGCTGACGCTCGCGGCGTGGTACCCCGAGCGGGACTTCCCGGCGCTCGAACACCTCCGGACACACCGGATCGAGTTCGCGCAGTTCGACCAGCCGCCGGGCGTTCACGACGGCCTCCCCGACCACCGCGACCCGGGCGGTCGGACGTATCTGGCGGGCGACTACACCGCGTGGTCGGGCATACAGGGCGCGATGCGGAGCGGCCGGGAGGTCGTGGAGGCGGTGCGTCGGGACCAGTGATCGCCCGGCGCCGGCGCGGGCTTCACGCTCAGAGCAGCCGCCGGAACTCCGACAGCGGCGGGAACTGAAGCGTGGATCCGTCGTCGGCGTCGTAGACGACCGGTCGGGCGTCAGAAAGGCTGTCGACGAGCGGCGACTGGAGGTCCCCTGCCCGGGCGTCGTTGACCGTCACGCCGGCCGCCAACCGCGAGAAGGCCGGCAGCATCAGGACGTCGGCGCCGCGGTGTGCGTCGGGCAGCACCAGAAAACAGGGACGCCGCTGTCCCTCGATGGTTATTGCGGGGTGGTCGTGGCCGATCACGTACCGGTCGGCCGCGACAGTCGGCGTCTCGTGGCCGTGGCAGATAGTTGTCCCGGGATCCCCCTCGACGGGATACGACGGCACGACGTCGGGACCGAGAGTATCCACCATCGTGTCGTGGTTGCCACGAACGAAGACGGGTCGAGCATCGGCGTTGCGACAAGCCGTCGAGAGCGCGTTGACTGTGTCGCGCACGCGGTCGGAGACGCGGTCGAACCGGTGGAGCACGTCGCCCGCGAACACGACAGTCTCCGGCGTCGTCTCCACGAGCAGGTCCCGGAGCCGACTCACCAGATCGGTTCGTTCGCCCAGCGGGAGCGAGACGGTCGATGCTTCGGCGCGGCCGACGTGGAGGTCCGCGACCACCAGCGTCGCTGCATCCGTGAGAAACACCCCGCGACGATGAAACGTGATCCCGTCCACGGCCGATATCGCAGCCCCGGGAGCAAGACCCTGGCGCCCCGTCGGGCGGAGGGGTTTTTGCTCTCGCTCCCGATACTGACGGATATGACCGGATCGCTCGAGGACAAGCGGACCGCAACGCGGTTTCAGATCCTCGTCGAGATTGCCGACCGCCAACCGGCGGTGAGCCAAGGCGAGATCGCCGACGCTGTCGGCGTGACAAGCCAGGCGGTCAGCGAGTACATCCGGGAACTCGTCGCCGACGGCTACGTCGACAAGGAGGCCCGCTCGCGGTACCGCGTGACAAAGGAGGGGGTAGACTGGCTGTTCCAGGAGGCCAAGGGGCTCCGGCGCTTCGCGGAGCACGTCACCGAGGACGTTCTCGAGAGCGTCCAGGAGGACGCCGCGATCGCGACCGCTCCGATCGAGGCCGGGGAGACGGTGACGCTGTCGCTCCGCGACGGCCTGCTCCACGCCGACCCGGACGACGCCGGTCCCGCGACCGGCGTGGCGACGACCACCGCAGAGGGGGGCGACGACGTGAGCGTGACCGGCTTCGAGGGCGTCATCGAGATCGAGCCCGGCCAGGTTACCGTGGTGCAGGTGCCGTCGGCGAGCGCGGGCGGGAGCCGGGCCGTGCCGGCCGAGGGGCTTCGGAACGTCTGTGCGGACGCGTCGGTGGTGGTCGCCGCCGGGGTCGAAGGAGTGTTATCGCTTCGCGACGCCGGCATCGAACCGGAGACGACCTTCGCCGCGGGTGACGTGGCTGCCGAGGCGGCGGCTCGAGGCGTCGACGCGGTGGTCGTCACGACCGCCGACGAGGTGGGGCGCGTGACGGACGCGCTCCGCGATGGCGACGTCCTCTACGAGGTCACGGAGGCGGGCGCTGCCGTCGGGCCGGAGTTCCGGGACGCCGGCGACGGGACGGCCGGCGACACCGCGTAATCGGACGGCGACGGGCAAGCAGGCGACACACGTCGGGGCGGCCACGGCGCGGCGTGTCGCACACCCGCGAACGCGCCGTGGCGGCTCGTCAGATCACGAGGCGTCTGGTCCCGGGTTCGTACAAAAATGTACGCACGCGCTGTACGGCAAAGGACTAAGCCCCGGAAGAGCAACCCTCCGACAACGACCGACGCCGGTCGAGGGACGTGATCTCGGATGAGCACCACACCTGATGTAGTCGTTCTTCGGGAGGGAACGGTTGGACTGTCGATGAGCGCGTACGCGGCGGCGCTCCGCGATCGCCTCCCCGACCGAACCGTCGAGCTCGCCCGGACACCGAAACAGGAGCGGGAACTCGTCCGGGAGGCACGCGTCGTAACGGGAGCGGATATGGACCCGAGCCTCGTCGACGACGCGTCGAACCTCCGGCTGTTCGCCTGCATGTACGCGGGGACCGACCACCTCCCGGTCGACGAATTCACCGCACGCGGAGTTGCCGTAACCAACGCGGCAGGGGTCCATGCCCCCGGGATCGCGGACCAGTCGATCGGACACGTGCTCGTGTTCGCCCGGCGGCTCCACGAGGCGTGGCGGCGGGCACGGAACGCCGAGTGGCGCCACTTCCAGTCGTTCGAGTTCACCGACAGTACCGTGACCGTCATCGGCCTGGGCGCGATCGGGCAGGCGATCGTCCAGCGGTTGGCGGGGTTCGAGGTCGAGACCGTCGGAATCAGGTACACGCCGTCGAAAGGCGGGCCGACCGACGAAGTGTACGGGTTCGAGCCGGACGCGGTCCACCGCGCCCTCGCACGGAGCGACTACGTCGTCGTCGCGTGCCCACTGACCGACGTCACGCGGAGGCTTCTCGGCGAGGCCGAGTTCGCGACGATGCCGCCCAACGCCGTCGTCGTCAACGCCGCCCGTGGTGGGGTCGTCGACACGGACGCGTTGGTCGCGGCGCTGCAGTCGGGCGCGATCCGCGGAGCGGCGCTCGACGTGACCGATCCGGAGCCGTTACCCGGTGACCACCCCCTCTGGACGCTGGAGAACTGCCTGATTACGCCGCACAACGGGGGATACACGCCGAAATACTGGGATCGGCTGGCCGACATCGTGGCCGGGAACGTCGACCGCCTCGACGCGGATACGCCCCTGGTCAACGAAGTCGACGTGCCGGGGGAGTAACCCGGGTGGCCGAGAGAGCACCCGCAAGCGTAGCATAGTGGCTGGACGGGGCGGGAGCGACGCCGGTAGGGGGAGTTAGTCGGCGGCGTGCTCCCGAGCGGTGGCGTACGCCTCCTGCAGCCGCTTGAACTCCGCCTCCGACCCGCCGTGGTCGGGGTGGACCCGTTTCACGCGGTCGCGGTAGGCGTCCCGAACCTCGTCGACCGTCGCACCTCGGGGGAGCTCTAGCCGGTCGAACGCCACAGCCACGGGATCGCCAGCCCCTGCGTCCGTGTCGGGTTCGACCTCCGGAACGTCGAACGGCAACCGTCGACCCAGGGCGCGCCCGGGCATCTCGTACTCACACAGGACCGTATACGTCCCCGCGCGCTCGAGTTCGAAATACGCCTTCGCGTCGAACGTGAGCGCCACGTCGCGGCCCGGGAGGTAGAACTCGACCGTCCGGCCGTGGACCCGGTGATCCTCGGCGAACGGCTCGTCGATGTCCGTGAGATACGACCGAATCTCCGTGCGGCGGCGGGCCGACCCGTCGATCCGGTGGCCCGACGGCGTCGGTCCGTCGGGAAACAACCGTCCGCCGAGCAGGAACACCCCGGCGACGACAAGGGAGGCGGCGCCGCCGCCGACGAGCCCCAACACGAGCCACGGCGGCAGCACCGACAGCCACTCCGGGTGCACGGAAGTGAGGAGGGGTGCGCGACTAATGAATTTCCCGCTGTGGGTCGGCGGAGCTACTCGGGTTCGAGTACCGTTTCGCCGTGCTGCGCGCTCCGAAACGTACTTCAGGCCGATGGGTGGAACTACACGTAGTAATGGCTGTAGCTTGGCTGGAGGACGTTCGGTCGACCGACGTCGACGGCGTCGGCGGCAAGGCGGCGTCGCTGGGCGAACTCACCGCTGCCGGGCTGCCCGTCCCCTCGGGGTTTGTCGTGACCGCCGGCACCTATCGGGAGTTTATCGAGGACGCGGGTATCGACGAGGAGCTGTTTTCCGCCGTCGACGTCGACCACGAGGACACCAGTGCGCTTCGGGAGGCACACGAGCACGCCCACGACCTCCTCATGGAAACCCCCGTCCCCGACGACGTGCGTGAGGGGATCCTCTCGGCGTACCGGAGTCTCGGCGACGGCGAGCGGTTCGTCGCGGTCCGGTCGTCGGCGACCGCCGAGGACCTCCCCGACGCCTCCTTCGCGGGCCAGCAGGAGACGTTCCTGAACGTCCGGGAGGACGCGCTGATCCGGCGGGTCAAGGAGTGTTGGGCGTCGCTGTTCTCCCAGCGCGCGATCTACTACCGCAACCGCCAGGGCTTCCCCCACGCCGAGGTCGACATCGCGGTCGTCGTCCAGGAGATGGTGCCCGCCGAGAAGTCCGGCGTGTTGTTCACCTCCCACCCTTCGACCGGCGATCCCCGGATCATCATCGAGGCGGCGTGGGGGCTGGGCGAGGCGGTGGTTTCCGGTACCGTCTCCCCCGACAACTACGTCGTCGACAAGGCGTCCGGCGAGGCCGAGACGGTCACCGTCGCCGACAAGAAGGTGATGATGCTGAAGGACGACACGACCGGCGAGACCGTCGAGCAGGAGGTTCCCGACGAAAAACGCAGCAGGCGGGTGCTCGGCGGCGACGAGATCGCGGAACTCGCCGACCTCGGCCGGCAGGTCGAGGACCACTACGGCGCGCCACAGGACGTCGAGTGGGCAGTATACGACGGCGACATCTACATGCTTCAGTCCCGCCCGATAACGACGATCACCGACGACAACGGGGTCGATGTCGACGTCGACAGCGGCGGGGCGGTTGCGGCAGCCAACGGCGGGGAGGCTGTCGACGCGGAGGCGTCGGGCTCCGGTGACGTCCTCTTCCGCGGTCTGGGGTCGAGTCCGGGGGTCGCCTCCGGGCAGGCCCGGATCATCACCAAACTCGACCACTTGGACCAGGTCGGCGACGGCGACATCATCGTGACCGAGATGACGATGCCCGACATGGTGCCGGCGATGAAGCGCGCCGCGGGGATCGTCACCGACGAGGGGGGAATGACCTCCCACGCCGCGATCATCTCCCGGGAGTTGGGCGTGCCGGCGGTGGTCGGCACCGGCTCGGCGACCCGTGAACTCGAGGACGGCCAGCCGATCACGATCGACGGCGACAAGGGGACCGTCCGGGAGGGAGCCGAACCCGAGGAGGAGACGTCCGAGCCGATCCAGGACGCCCGACCGACGACGCCGGTGAAGCCGATGACCGCCACGGAGGTGAAGGTGAACGTCTCGATTCCTGAGGCCGCCGAGCGCGCCGCCGCAACCGGCGCCGACGGGGTCGGGCTCCTCCGCACGGAGCACATGGTGCTGTCGCTTGGGCAAACACCCAGTCGGTACATCGCCGAAAACGGCGAGCGGGCGTACGTCGACGAACTCGTCGACGGGATCCGGACCGCCGCCGAGGAGTTCTATCCGCGTCCCGTCCGGGTCCGGACCCTCGACGCCCCCACCGACGAGTTCCGACAGCTGGAGGGCGGCGACGACGAGCCCCGGGAGCACAACCCCATGCTCGGCTACCGGGGGATCCGGCGGTCGCTGGACAACCCCGACCTCTTCGCCCACGAACTCGACGCGTTCCGGCGGATCTTCGAGATGGGCTACGACAACGTCGAGATCATGTTCCCTCTCGTCAACGACGCCAGCGACGTCGCCCGCGCCCGTGACCTGCTCGAAGCGGCCGGGGTCGACCCCGAGAAGCGCGAGTGGGGCGTGATGGTCGAAACGCCCGCTTCGGCGCTCGGCGTGGAGTCGATGGCCGAGGAGGGGATCGACTTCGTCTCCTTCGGCACCAACGACCTCACCCAGTACACCCTCGCGGTCGACCGGAACAACGAACGGGTCGCAGACCAGTTCGACGAACTCCACCCCGCGGTCCTGAAGCTCATCGGCGATACCGTCGAAACCTGCCGCGAACACGGTGTGAGAACGAGCATCTGCGGCCAGGCCGCCTCGAAGCCGCAGATGGTTCAGTTCCTCGTTGAGGAGGGGGTGTCGTCGATCTCCGCGAACATCGACGCCGTCCGCGACGTCCAACACGAGGTCAAGCGGGTCGAACAGCGGCTCATCCTGGACTCGGTTCGGTGACCGGGGCTCGCAAGCGTCTCACCCGAGCGAGGAGTGGCTGAATCGGCGGAGGGCGGAGGCGACGCATCGGCGTTCCGGACGACCGCGATGGGGTGTGACGGTCGGCCCACCGCGCGGACGCCCCCGGCCGGGGGGTCCACCCGCGACTTTTTCATCCGGTCTCGAGTACAACGGCGTATGCGCAGAGCGAAGATCGTCTGTACGCTCGGCCCCGCGTCGGACGACGAGCCGACGATCCGGGCGCTGGCGGACGCGGGAATGAGCGTCGCGCGGCTCAACGCCAGCCACGGAACGCCGGCGGATCGCCGGGAGATGATCGACCGGATCCGGGCGGTCGACGCGGCGATCGACGAGCCGCTTGCGGCGATGGTCGACCTCCAGGGGCCGGAGGTCAGGACCGCGCCGCTGTCGGAGCCCATTCGGGTGGAGACCGACAGCGAGGTCCGGTTCGTCGAGGGCGACGACGCGACGCCCGAGACCGTCGGGCTGTCGTACTCCATCGCCGCCGCCGCCCCCGGCGACCGGATCCTGCTCGACGACGGTCGGATCGAGGCAACGGTCCGCCGGGTCGACGGCGACACAGTGGTCGCGCGGATCGACTCCGGCGGGGCGCTGGGCGGCCGGAAGGGGGTGAACCTCCCGGGCGTCGACCTCGGTATCGACCTCATCACCGAGGGTGACGAGGCGGAACTGTCGCTGGCCGCCGAGACCGAAGCCGACTTCGTGGCGGCGTCGTTCGTCCGGTCGGCAGCCGACGTCTACACGATCAGCGACGCCCTCGACGACCGCGGGGCCGACATCCCGGTTGTCGCCAAGATCGAGCGGGCGGGCGCCGTCGAGAACCTCGACAGGATCATCGAAGCCGCCTACGGCGTGATGGTGGCCCGCGGCGACCTCGGCGTCGAGATGCCATTAGAGGACGTGCCGATCATTCAAAAGCGGATCATCCGGAAGTGCCACGCCACCGGAACGCCGGTCATCACCGCGACCGAGATGCTGGACTCGATGGTCTCCGCGCGACGGCCCACCCGAGCGGAGGCCTCCGACGTCGCGAACGCAGTACTCGACGGCACCGACGCCGTGATGCTCTCCGGGGAGACCGCGGTCGGCGACGACCCCGCCCGGGTGGTGGCGACAATGGACCGGATCGTCCGACAGATCGAGGCCACCGACGAGTCCGACGAGAGCCGCGAGGCATGCATCCCGACCGCCGACACGGACTCCCGGACCGAGGCACTGGCCCGGTCGGCCCGGTATCTGGCGCGGGACGTCGGCGCGAGTGCGATCGTCGCCGCGTCGGAGTCGGGGTACACCGCACGCAAAACAGCGAAGTTCCGGCCCGGCGTGCCGGTGGTGGCGACCACGCCGGACGACCGTATCCGGCGCCAACTCGCGTTGTCGTGGGGGATCACACCCACGTACTCCGCGTACCGCGAGGACATCGACCGGATGATGGACGACGCGGTCGACGTCGCCCTCGACGCCGGGGTCGCCACGTCCGGGGACACGCTCGTCGTCCTCTCGGGGATGATGACCGAACTCGAGGAGACCAACACGACGAACATGCTGAAGCTCCACGTCGCCGCGGAGGCGGTCGCGATGGGTCGGACGGTGGTGGGTGGGCGGGTCGCCGGCCCGCTCGCAGCCTCCGAGGACGGCGACCTCTCGGCGGTGCCGACGGGGGCGATCCTGTCGCTACCGGCGTCCTTCGACGGCGAGTTCGACGGCGACACCTCGAAGATCGCGGGGATCGTCGACGCCCGACCGGGGATGACCGGCTACCCGGCGCTCGTGGCCCGCGAACTCGATATTCCGATGATCTCGGGAGCGCCCGTTCTGGACCGGCTCTCGTCGGGCACGGCGGTGACGCTCCACGCCGAACGGGGTGTGGTCTACGAGGGAGACCTGATCCGGCACCGTCGGCGCGAGTCCGGGCGGTAGCGACGCGACGGGGAGGCCGCACCCGGCCGGCAGGGCTTTTTCTCTCGGGCACGGTAGTGCGTTCAGTGAGTGATCCGGATCACGTGCCCGACGCCGACTCGGACGCGAACAACCACGTCGGTCCCGAAGGCGACCCCGCCGACGGGCGCGCACGCTCCGCTGACGCCGATCAGCAGGCGACGCCCCGACTCGTGAACCCGCCCGGCGGCGATGGGGCGGACCCCCCGGCGGACGACGCCGAGTCGCCCCGGGAGCCGGCGCCGATCGAACCCGAAGCCCTACGGGCCGAGAACGTGGTGTTCGTGCTGCTCGGAGTGCTCGGAACCGTCGCGCTGCTCGCGACGGCGATCGTCCCGGGAGTGCTCTGATACGGATTACTGTGCCGAATTACCGGTTATCGTTGGAAACGGGGTCGGCAACGACCGGTAACTGACTACGACGATCCGTATGAGCGCCCGCGTGGCGGCCGGCGATTATCACGTCTGATGCTCCGACCGCAGCGTTTTATTCGAGATACCGGGTAGAACGGGACACGCACAG
>CAZDEJ010000023.1:0-20321 GCA_964504395.1 uncultured Halobellus sp.
ACCACGTCGCCGCCGGAACAGAGCGCGATATCGGCCTCCGTGCCGGGCAGCAGCGTTACCTCATCGTCCGCGTGGACGTAGGTGTCGTCGGGGAGCACCACAACCAGGCTGTCGCCGCTACCTGGTGTCCCCTCACAGATCGCTTCCCCGTTGCTTTCGTCAACATCTGCGGCCGCCGGTGCGGTCGCTCCCACGGCGAGCAGCGAGACCACGACGACGCAGACCGCGAGGTGGGTGGCCCGCATTCTACCGCCTCCACCCGAGATACGTCACGAACGACCCAAGCAGGACGCCGATCCCGAGTCCGGCGAGACCGCCCGTCGCGCGGACGAGGTTTATACTCTCGTCCGCTTCCTGCACTGCGGCCAACCGACCGAGTTGCCGTTGAGTCGTGGCGATGAGGTCCCCGAGCGGGACGCCGCTCTGTGCCCCGGCAGTTCCGACGGCCGCGAGCGCCACGCCAGCCGCGACGATGGCGAGGAGGCCGCCGATAATCGGGACTCTCACGCCTGTCCCTCCCGTTCGGCGATCCGCTCGATCTCGGCGATCCGGTCGATGTCCTCCCGATCGAACCCGAAGGCGGTCGTGACCGACGCGAGGTTCCGCTTCGTGACCGCCCACCCCGCGTTCACGTTCGCGCAGTAGTAGCCGAGTTCGTCGTAGACGGACCCGAGCGCGATCGACTTGTCGTCCCAACACCACCCCGGAGCTTGTGCGACGGCAACCGCGCTTGTGGCCTCGTTCGGCGAGAACCCGTCGAGGGTTTGTTTGTCGATGGAGTCGGCAATCAGTCCGGTCTCCTGGATCGGCTGTCGCCCGATGGATCCGGGGAGAAGATAGCCGAGCAGCGACTCGGTCTGCCGAACCCCGCGTCCGACCGTGGCATACCCCGCGCGGAACCCGTCGCCATCGATGAATCGGATGAGATCCTGGAGATCGACGTCCTGCATCTGGACGTCGAGTTGGACATCCGTGCGCTCACGCTCGGCGCCCAAGACGATATCCAAGAACGCGTCGGCGACGTACCGGTTGTACTCACTGTACTCGTTGCCCTCGGCGACGTCCAGAGCGAGCCGCTGGTTGTCGACCAGCATGATGCTCTCGACTTCATCCTCCAAGTTGTCCAGCCCGAACACCGCGTTCTCACACTGCTGGATCTGGTTGTCGAGCGCCGCGTCGTCGTCGACCTGTGCGCCTTGGTTCACCAGCTTAGTGTTCGGGAGCACCGCCATCGAAACGATGTCCATCTCGGACTCGGCGTACGACCGGATCTGTCGGGCGATATGCGGCGCGATCCCACACCCCGTGCCGCCGCCGAGGCCCAGGAAGACGAACGCGTACTGCAGTGTTGAGGGGTCCGCTTCCAACTCCTCGTACACCTCGTCAAGCACGCGGTGGACCTCCCCCTCGTTCCGGCGCATCACCCGGTCGGCCTTCGTCGGTGTCTGGCCGAACCCGCCCGTGACCTGCTCTTCGAACCCACGGACGGTCCCGCTGACGAGTCCGTCGCTCTCGGAGACGCCGTACCACCGGTCCTGTGGGATGTTGTTCAGGCGCTCGAGGTCCTGAATCGTCGAATTGAATGCGATCGGCTCCGCCCGCAGGTCGATGTTGTCGTGCGCGAAGATCTGGTCGACGATCTGCGTTCCCGCCTGGCCGGCCCCCACGAAGAGATATTGCATATGATAGCTGTGATATCATTTTCCAACGGGGCTATTATAATTGACGACCGGCAGAACGATACCGAGGGCAGGCGGGTGGCGACCACGGCCTCCTGTAGCACCAGTGGACGCAGCGTCGTCAATATCCCGCAGAGTTCGCCATCGACGCTACGCGCCGGTCCCCGACGGAGCCTCCGGTTCCCCCCGGTTCGTGGGACTCCACTGTCGGCTGTAGCCACGTGAAGGATTTCGGTGCCCCGAGGTATCGAAGATCTTCACGTAGTCGTAGCCAGCAGTATCCCTGCCAGCGGTGGATTCCCGAATCAGGAATGGCGCAACCGAACGCGGTCGGGCGATGGAACGGGTATACACAAGATTTTTATTCATTTCGTGAAAGAGTGAGACACGGACACGGGCGATAGTTCCGACGGGCGTCTCGGGTAGGGGTACACGAACGCACGGCGGGCGTCGCTCGCTGGATATTCTTTCGACACCACCGTCATCGGGTCGTAACAACAGGTACACGAGCGTGTACCCGGCCAGCGCGACTGTCGTTCCGGTCAGGCCGGTCGCGACGGCGTTGACCCCCGGCCCGTCGGCGCCCGCGTCGGTCGCCGCTGCCGGAGGTGTCGGGCCGGAGCGATACCACGCCACCCCGGCACAGACGACGCCGACCCCGATGGTCGAGAACACGGAGTGAAACGAATCCGACAGCGTTGGGGGTAGTAACGGAAGCGGGGCGGCGCTGTACGCCACCCCCGGCAGCGCGCTCGATCCGGAGAACACCCGCCACGACCGGTCTGTGACCACCACGACCGCGGCTGCGACGAGCCAGATGGTCGCGAGTTCGACCGCGAACGCCCCCAGCAGGTGGAGTGTCGGGTCGGGGTGCAGGACGAGACGCGCGCTCGACACGCTGGTGTCGAACGGGTAGAACAGCCGCGGGGGTTGTCCGGTCAGGAGGTCCCCATACGGGTGCGACGCGAACCCCACCGTGGCCGCCACTCCGACCGGCCCCGGCGGGAGGTCGGTCCGCCGGTGACACGCGCTCGCCGCCGCAAGGCCGCCGGCGACGAACGCCCCCATGACGATCCCGCCGCGGGCGCCGCTGACGGCGACTGCGACCGCCACGACCGCGACGAGAGCGCCCAGCGCGAGCCGGCGGGCCCGTCGCTCCCTGCGACTGCTCCACGCGCCGAGGGCGGGTCCGGCGATGGCGGCGACGATCAGCGAGTGGGTCACCGACCGGTGAACCGAGTTCGCAGCGTCCCGGAGGACGCCCGGCCTGACTGACCCGCCGCCGTCGATCGCGATCAGGGCGTAGGCCACGTCGACGTCCGGCAGTGTCGCGAACGCCCCCGCGACCACCCCGAGCGTCAGCGCGCGCCGGGCCGGCCAGCCTCGCCGCTCCGCGGCGAAGGCCGCGAGTGCGAACGCCAACAGCCCGTGGCCGACAAACACGTTCGATCGCCGTGCCCGCGGGACATTCGCGCACCCGCTCGTGGCGCGATGCGGCCGCCCACGGTCGGATCGGACCCGCCACGAACAACGGCACCAGTCCGCTCATCGGTCGTTCTATATGTGGCACTCCCCCAACGGTAAGACGATGACTACGCCAGCAGACGTCAGGGCGTCCGTACCGGTGTTCGATCGGCTCAGATATCTCAATACTGGTGCGAGCGGCCCCAGTCCACGGCGGATCGTCGAGGCGGCACAGCACGGGATCGAGACCCACGAGTGGGGTGCGGCGAGCGACCCGGGGCCGTACCCCCACGCCTTCGGGCTGTACGAGGACGTACGGGCTGATGTCGCCGGGTTCCTCGGCGCCGATCCCGAGGAGATTGCGCTGACCGGGAGCACCGCCGACGGGATCACCCGGATCGCCGGCGCGATGGAGTGGGAACCCGGAGACGTCATCGTCCGGACCGACCTCGAACACCCGGCAGGCGTCCTCCCCTGGAAACGCCTGGAGCGACAGGGGTGTGAGGTGCGGGTCGTCCCCACCACCGACGGTCGGCTCGACCGCAACGCGTACCGCGACGCCGTTGCCGGCGCGAAACTCGTCTGTCTGAGCGCCCTGACCTGGAACTACGGCACGCATCTTCCGGTCTCGGAACTGGTCGCGGAGGCCCACGACGCCGGCGCGTCCGTGCTTGTCGACGCCGTCCAGGTCCCCGGGCAGACCACATTCGACGTGACCGAGTGGGGCGCCGACGCGGTCGCGATGGCCAGCCACAAGTGGATGCTCGGGGTCTGGGGTGCCGGGATCCTCTACGTCGACAGCGACGTGATCGACGAGTTCAGCCCCGGGCGGATCGGCTACCGGAGCGTTACGGACCCGGCGGCCGACGAGTACGAACTGAAGCCCGGCGCGGCCCGGTTCGAGGTTGGAACCACGAGCCCCGCGCCGTACGCGGCGCTCTCCGCGTCGATCGACCTGTTGGAGGACGTCGGCCTCGACGCGATCGACGCACACATCCACGGCCTCGCCGAACGGTTCGTCGACGGGGTCCCGGACGACCGACTGTACAGCCCCGCCGACCCGGAGTCGGGACTCGTGACCGTCCGCGTCGACGACCCGGGATCGACGGTCGACCGCCTCCGCGAGGACTACGGCGTTGTCGTCCGGTCGCTGCCCGGGCCCACGGGTGCAGTTCGAGCGTCGTTACACGTCTACAACACCCCCGAAGATGTCGACCGGCTCCTGACCGGGTTGCGGGAGACCGGGTGGTGAGCGGCGGCAAACCGGTAGCGATCCGATTCCGTATAGCAAAATGGAGTGTATATCAAGTAAGCGGTGTTCCACAGTCGATGCCGGAGAAGTCATACGTTCTCCGGGTGTAGGTCCCGCGAGCAATGACAGACTCACCCGACACCGTCCGGATCCCGCTCGAACCGCTTCGAGCCCGGGTGGCGGACGCGACCGGCCGCTCGCCGTCGTACGTCGACGTGCAGGACGTCGCTGTTGACGGAACGACCCTCGAGGTCACGTTCAGCACGCCCAGCGAGGACGTTCCGGTGGTCGATATCGTCGTCGAGGGGCCGACCGGCCGGATCGACACCACGCCGGCCCGCCTCGACTCGCCGTTCGGACTCGACGTCTACGGGGAGCTCCTCCGCGTGGAGTACGCGGGCCGGGATACCGAGACCGACGACACTCTGGTGTCGGTCTTCAGGCGCGACGGCGAGGAGTGGCAAACGGTGCTGGGGTGCGGTCGGATGTGGGTCGTCGAAACGATGTACGAGGGCGAGTCGGTCTCCATCACGTGCCACGCCGAGACGCCGTCGGCCTCGGAGGACGGCGAGGAAGCCGCAGACAGCGACTCCGAGGACGAATCCGACAGCGACGGGCTGTTGGGCGGGTTCGGCCGGTAGCGCCGATGGCTCCTCGGGGCGGGCGATTATAAACCGGTGACTGCGATACGAAACGACTGCCGGACGGCGGGAAGACGGCCACGCCGTCCCGCTCGGCGTTACTCGTCGCCCACCCGGTGGCCCCAGAGTCCCGGGTGTTTGGTCACCGTGAGATCCTCGTAGACGCGCAGTTGACACGCGAGTCTGAGCCCCGATTCGGCGTCGTGCGGGGGTACCGAGAGCCGGCTACGCTCGACGAGCCCGGGACTGCTGACCGGCGAGTCGGCGTCCGTATCGCCACGGACCTCGACGGCACACGTCCCGCAGGTCCCGTGGCCACGGCAGTTGAGTCGGTCGGCCGCACCGTTGTGTGGCGATACCCCGGCGTCGAGAAGGACGTCGCGCAGTACCGCTCCCTCCTCGCAGTCGATCTCGTGTCCCCGGAACGTTACAGTCGGCATCGGCCGAGAAACGGGTTCCGCGGGCAAGTGCGTGACGCCTGGCTACTCGATCGCGTCCCGAAGCCGAGCCTCGTACGTCGCGAACGCCTCGTCGGTCCGTGCCCTAGGGCGTTCTAAGTCGACGTCGACCACCTCGTGGACCGATCCCGGCGACCCGGTCAGGACCACCACCCGATCGGCGAGGGTGACCGCCTCGTCGACGTCGTGGGTCACGAACATCACCGTTTTGCCCGTTTCCTGCCAGACATCGAGGAGTTCGCCGTGGAGCCGGCCCTTGGTCTGGGCGTCGACACTCCCGAACGGCTCGTCCATCAGCAGGATCTCCGGATCGACAGCGAGCGCCCGGGCGATGCCGACCCGCTGTTTCATCCCGCCCGACAGCTCCTTTGGGTAGCTGTCGACGAACTCCCCCAGCCCGACGAGGTCGATCATCTCCTCGGCGCGTTCCCGACGAGCCGACTCGGGCATCTCCCGCTGTTCCAGCCCGAACGCGACGTTGCCGAGCACGGTCCGCCACGGGAACAGCCCGTACTCCTGGAACACCATCCCGCGGTCGGTGCCCGGGCCGTCGACGGGTTCGCCGTCGAGCCAGACGGTGCCGGATGTGGGCTCCTCCAGCCCGGCGATGATCCGGAACAGCGTGGTCTTGCCGGCGCCCGAGGACCCGATGATACAGACGAACTCCCCCTCCTGCACGCCGAAGTCGACGTCCCGAAGCGCCTCGACGGTTCCCGACCCGGATTGGAACTGCTTGCCGACCCCGTCGACGACGATCTTGCCCTCGACCGGCTGTGTGTTGCTCAGTCCCGCCACACCAGTACCCTCCGTTCGACGCGGCGGAAAACGCCGTCGCTCACCAGAAACACCAGGCTGATCACGAACATGTACGCTACGCTCACGTCGAGCGAGAGGTTCTGGGCGGCGTTGATGATCTGAAACCCGATACCGGGGGCGCCGAACAGCTCGGCGGCCACCACGATCATCCACCCCTGACCGATACTGGTCCGGATCCCGGTCATGATCTCGGGGGTGGCGCTCGGGATCACCACCTTCCGGATCATCGTGAGGTCGTCGTCGACCCCGAGTGAGGCGGCGACCTCCTTCGAACTCCGGGAGACGCTCTCCACGCCGGCGTAGGCGTTGTAGAAGTTGACCCAGAAGGCGCCGATCCCGACGATGAACGCCGCGCCACCGTGGTTGACGCCCAGCCACACGATGGCGAACGCGATCCACGCCAGCGGCGGGATCGGACGGAGCACCCGCTGAATCGGCGTAAACGCCTCATTGAGCAGGCTGCTCCACCCCATCGCGATCCCGGCGGCGATCCCGGCGGCGCCGCCGACCACGAGCCCCGGGATGTAGTGGTACAGGCTGTCGATCAGGTTCACGAGCAGCCGCGTCAGCCCGATCTCGGCCCCGGTCAGCGGCACCTCGAAGACCGCAGGCGCGGTGAGTTCGACGACGAACGCGCGCGTAACCTCGACCGGCGTCGGGAGCAGGAAGGTCGGGACCGGCATCGCCGCGACCTGCCAGAGCAGCAAGAAGAGCCCGGTGCCGACGGCGCCGCGGAGCCACCGCCGTCCGGCCTGATCGCCGTCGAGAACGGTATCGCTGATGACCCCGGTCTCGGAATCGGTGGTGGTGTCGACGCTCATCTACGCGATACTGTCCCAGTGGCTGAACTCGAACAGCTGGTCGTTGGTCAGGGTCTGGTCGGTCCGGTCGAGCCTGTTGGCCCACTCCGCGAAGACCGTGGTTCCGTCCTCGATCTCGTGGGGGTCCGACACGAAGTTCGCGGCGCGGGAATCCAGGGCAGCCCGGGCGTCCTCGACGGACAACGACTCGGTTCCGACCACGTTGCTCGTCGCCTGCGCCGCCGCGTCGGGGTTGCTGTCGACGAACCGGGTGGCCCGGCGGTGCTGCTCGACGAACGCCTCCGCAACGTCCGGGGCGCCGTCGTAGATCCGCTCGTGCATCAGCGCGACCGCCCCGGGTTGGCCACCCGGAAAGAAGTTGCCGCTCCAATCGAGGTCGGTGTATCCGGCGTCCCGACGCTTTGCGATCGTCGGCACGGGTTCGATCATGCTCGTCCCGTCGATTTGGCCGGACAGAAGCGCCTGCCGAACCGGGCCGGCGCCGCCCAGCGACGTGACGGTCACGTCGGTGCCGGGTTCGACGCCGAGCTCCTCGATCAGCCAGTACCGGAGGGTGATGTCCGGGACCGACCCCGGCGGGAACGTGCCGAACTCGAACTGCTCGCCGGTCTCCTCCTCGAAGGCCGCGAAGGCGTCGGCGCCCTCCGACTCGTACTGGCCGGCGAACTCCTCGGTGCCCATGATCAACATCGGATCGACGATGTTCGCGTTGGTGATCTTCGCGGGGATCCCCCGGTCGACGATGATCATCGCGGGGATGATCCCGAACAGCATCACGTCGAAATCACCGGTCGCCGAGGCCTGCACGATGCTGGGGCCGTCGGAGAACAGCTTGGTCTCGACGTCAACGGGGAGTTCGTCGAAGTATCCCTCCTCCAGCATGACGTGCGACTGGATGTCGGGGTAGATCGGCATGTGCGCCACCCGGAGGGTATCGATGTCGGGACCGCCGAGCCCCGAGCATCCCGCGAGACCCGCCGCGCCCGCGGCTGCGAACCCGCTCAGATACCCGCGCCGCGTGACGGCTGAATCGGTATCGTGCATCTAACATCGATACGCTACTCACCCGTTTCACCGACCCGTTACAAGCTACCTCTGCCGTTATCGCGGACGGAGACTCTCGGAAGAACGCACAGACGCAGTCTCGAAACCCATTCTGCTCGGAGATTCCCGGATGCGGTTCGTTCGAGATACAAGCAATAATTTCTCGTTTATTCGTTCAATCGGGCCCGAACGGCCGGGGTCACAGGTCCACAGGACGGAGTCGTGAGTGGGGTGTCGGCGGATCGTCACACCGGCAGCGGCAGCCCGGCCCCGACGAACGGCGTGACGACGACGGCCAGAATCGCGCTGGCGACGAGGACGTACCGCGCCATTTGCCGGAGGATGCTGGGGGCCGGGCGGTCGATGTCGCGGGCGTCGCGCATGTTCGGGATCGTCGGCGCGTACGCCGTGAGCCACACGAACCCGCCCGCCAGAAACTCGACGAAGTTCGCGAACACGTCGGCGACGAACCCCGATTCCAGGGCGAACCACGCGGCGGCTGCCGGCCCCAACCTCGCCAGCGTGAGGAAGGCGTACGCCCCGAGCGTGGCCGGGAGAAGGACGAAGACGTACAGCAGTCGGAACTTCCCGGCGGGTTCCTCGAACCGCCGGAGGAGCGCTCCCCCGATGGCGCCGATCAGGCCGGCGGACAGCGCGAGCACTACGAATGTAAAGAACGCCGACCCCACCGACGACGTTTGGAGCGGGAGCACGGACGGAAGCGACGGCGACAGCGGGAGCATACCCGAAACGCCGCGGATGGGACATATATTCGTGACGGCTTGAGGGCGTCGGGGCCGCGGCCGGGAACATATTCATTCGTACGGCGGCCGGAGGCACGCGTATGGATCTTCGAGAGGACACCATCAACGGCATTGTCTCGCTTCTGATCAGCGTCGCGGCGACGTATCCGTTCATGAACGACGACGGCGAGGGGTACTCCGGAGCGGAACTGTTGCTCTCGGTCGCGCTGTCGGCGTTCCTCTCGGGGTTCTTTACGAGTTACTTCGCCGGGGAGTGATCCGGGGTCGGGTGCGACTCCCGTACGCAGATTCAAGGGCGTCCCGCGGTACGTACGGGTATGGCAGGTCCGAACCCCGAGGCGCTGCGCCGGACTGTCGAGCGGTTCCCGACGCCGCCCGAGGACGGTCGGGTCGTGGCGACTGAGAGCCAACTCGGCGACACGTACAGGAGGCTCACGGAGTCGTGGTACCCCGAGTTACGCCGCCGCGTGACGGCGTACGCCGACGGCGACATCCTCCGCGAGGACGTACTCGAACACGTCGAAGCGGTCCCGGCGTTCCGGCTGACCGACGGCGCCGCGCCGCTGCCCGACCGGCGGGCGGCGCTGGCTGAGGCGGCCGAGACGAGCGACGATGTCGCGGCAGTGTCGGCGTGGTACCGCGACCTCCGGGCGCTCCTGATCGATAGCCCCGACAACCGATCGCTGTTCGAACGCGTACTCCACGACTTCGGGTACGCGCTGGCCCACGGGCTGTTCCTGGGCGCATCGTCGCCCGAGCAGGTGGTCCGGCGGCTCCGGGTCGCCTACCGGTCGGTGGGCGTCCGGATCGACGACACCGACTCCGGATCCGGTGGCGAGCGCACCACCTTCACCTGCCCGTACCGGGACGTCGCCGCCGGGCGGTGCGGCGAGAAGTGGGTCTGTCACGAGAAACTGGACCGCGTCGACGACGGCTACGTGACCTATCTCGCCGAGCACGGGATCGACTACCAGCGCCCGCGGGAGTGCCCCGGGTCCGAGCAGTGTTACTCGACGGTGACGTGGGACGGTGACGAGCAGTGGTGGCCGAAGACGCCGCCGTCGGCGGTTGCCGGGGCGCTGTGAACGTTCCGGCACCGCAGGCGGCCGCTGTCGGGGGCGCCGCGGCGTCCGACCGCGCCGACCGGATCCGGGAGAGCTACGCCCGGTGGGCCCGGGTTTACGACTGGTTCGCGCGGGCAACAGCGTCGGTCGGCGGGGTCCGGCGTGGGTGCGTCGACGCGCTCGACCTCGCTTCCGGCGACACGGTCGTCGAGTTCGGGTGCGGTCCCGGGGTCAATCTCCCGACGCTCAGGCACGCGGTCGGCCCCGCGGGCCGGGTCGTCGGTGTCGACATCACCGGGCCGATGCTCCGGCGCGCTCGGGGACTCGTGATCCGACGCGGGTGGGAGAACGTGTCGCTGGTCCGGGGTGATGCGACCGAGCCGCCGGTGTCGGACGCCGACGGCGTGGTCGCCACCTTCGTGACCTCGCTGTTCCCTGACGCATACGCCGTTGTCGATCGGTGGTGTGATGTCGCCGACAGCGTCGTCGTCGCCAACTTCGTCCCGCGGGGAAACCGTGCGGCCAACGCGGCGCTGTGGGGCTTCACCCGGCTGAACGCCAGGCTGTTCGACGCTGCCGGCGGCGACGCCCTGACACAGCTTTCGGCGCGGACCGCCGCCTCCCGCGGAGCGCTCGCGGACCGGATGGACACGGTCGAGACCACGCGGCACGTCTTCGGCACCATCGAGATCAACGCCGGGACCCGGACGGCGTGAGTTGTGCGGCACCCCACGACAAACAGGTCACTCAAGTACCCCGAGTCCGAACACGCTCGTAATGTCGATAGTCGAAGTGACGCTCCCCGACGAACTGCTGAGCGAGTTCGAACAGCTGGTCGACGAGGAGTTCGTCACCGAGGAGCAGGCGGTCGAGGAACTCCTCACGATGGGCATCGACGCCTACAACGTCGACGTGGTCGACGACAGCGAGCCCGGTGACGACTTCATGGACGGCGCCGAGAACAACCTCTTCGACACGGCCTCCGACCCCGGCGATCTCGACGAGGACACGCTGTAGTCCCGCCGAAGACTCAATACTGCGGCTCCCCGACACCCGCACGGATGCCCGATGACCCCGCCGCGACGGCACGTGACTCCCTCGACGGCGACGCGTCCGTGCTCATGACGCGTCGACTCCGGTATCTCGGCGCCACGCTCGCGATCCTCGTCGCCTTCCTCCACCTTCTTGACCCGAATCACGGGCTGCTCGAACTGTTCGCGTTGCTGTACGAAAGCCCCCGGGTACTCGTCTTCGACCCCCGGCCCGTCGCGTTCGTGCTCTCGGCGACCGCGCTCCTGATTGGGGTCTCGCTCAGTCGTAACGCCCCCGACCGGCAGCCCTACTACGTCGCCGGAATCGGGCTGGCGCTCACGTACGTCGTCGGGTACCTCGCGTGGCACCTGACCGGTCATGGCGGCTTCCTCCCCGGCCGGGAGCCGTTGCTTCACGGCGTCTCGCCTCTTATGAACGTCGTCCGACACCTCACCGGCGACCCGTGGGCGGCGGCGTCGATGGCGAGCGAACTCGGGCTGATCGGGGTCCTCGTCGCACTGCTCCGTCGAGAGTAACACCCGCTGCCGACGGACACGCCCCGTTCAATTATACTGTTGGCTATACCGACGTGAAGATCTTCGATACCCCGGGGTATCGAAATCCGTCACGTGACGATAGCCGACAGTATTAGCCACGCACCGGAGCCCGAGGTCGTTGCCGCCGAACCGCTTCAGCACCGTCCCGTGCGGTGGAGTTTCCCGCTCCCCCCGCCCCGAGGGGTTATATCCGAGCACGGGACCACGGCCTCCGTGACCTGAGAACAGCCCCGCGCTGGGCAGCGGGTGTTCGGCACACCAGCGCGGGTGCGAGCGTGCCGACTGTTCGCTTTTGGTACTGTTGGGTATAACTACGTGAAGATTTTCGGCACCCCGGGGTGCCGAAATCCTTCAGGTGACTGTAGCCAACAGTATGACTCCACGCCGGAGCTGATCCCCTCGGCCCACGTCGCCGGGTACAACCGGGCGGGTTCCCCCACTACTATCGGGTCTTCCCGTCGGGCTCACACTTCAGGCGGTGTCGAATCGTCCCGAAATATTATTTCATTTGATTTCTAACCGACTCGTTATGCCGACGTGTGAGAACTGCGGTTCGTTCGTCACAAGGGAGTACGTCCGGGTATTCGCGCCGAACGGGATGGACAGCCCGCGGGTCTGTCCCAACTGCGAGGACAGGGTCCGCGACGGGGCTGACGTCCGCGAGGCCCGAGCGACCCGACACTGATACGGACGGTTGTAGTCAACTACCGACCGTCACTGACCACGTCCGGAAGGTACCCGGTAGTTCGTCACAACCGCCCGTATGACACCGGCAGTCGGCTCCGGGCGGCTTTTGATGCCCCGGGGCGTTGCACCCGTATGAGCCACCGTTCCGCGTTTCTCGCCGGCGACCGACACGACCACGTCGCGCTGTTTCTCACCCGGTCGTATCTCGACAGCGAGGGAAAACTCCCAAAGATGGGCGAGACCGTCGACTCGGGGTACGTGCTTGTCGTCCCGGGCGACGACGGCCGGCGGGCGTTCGCCGCGGGCACCGGGATGGAGGCAATGGAGTTCGCCCGCGGCGCGATGGACACCCGTGGGCACGTCTCCCGTGACCTCGACGGCGGCGAGTGTCCGCGCCGCGAGGCGGATGCCGAGGCGTCCCACGACGTCGAGTTCGTCTTCGCGTTCTCCGAAGCTCAAAACGAGGAGGTCGGCGGGCTCTACGCCCGCGGCGACGTGATCCACGCCTACGCCCACTGCGCCTGCGGCGCGAGTTACTCCGACAAGTGGGTCGTTGGCGCGGAACGCGAGACCGGCGTCCAGCCGGGCGGGACCGAGCCGGTCGAAGCGACGGAGTGAGACACGGCAATGGTCCCGTCTGCCGGCAGAATCACGTGCGACGCGACCCGACAGCCCGTATGAGCCAGACGGTCGACGTCACGGTCCGTTCCGGCGACAGCGAGGAGACGATCGCGGTCGAGCGGGGCCGTAACCTTAGGGACGTACTCAGGGAGCACGGCTTCCCCGTCTACGGGGTAGTCTCCCGCCACGCCAACTGCGGTGGACGGGGGCTGTGTGCGACCTGTACCGTCGAGGTCGACCCCGCGCCGGAGCCAACACACTGGCACGATGCCGCCGCCGTCCGCTTTGGCTACCCCCGGCTGTCGTGTCAGATCACGGTTGAGGAGCCACTAACGGTCCGGCTCCTCGACAAATACGTCTGGGGACAGGTGTTGCCGCGGCAGGTCTCCGATACGGAGTGAAGCACGGCCTCGGAACTGGCCCATCACTCGCCGTCGGCTTCGGCGTCCCCGCCGTCGGCCGATTCGTTCCCCTCTTCGGAGCTATCACCGGCCGCTACCTCCTCGGCAACCGCCTCGAACGCCCGGAGGATCACCCGTTTCGTGGTCGCGCCACTCGTCGTCCAGTGGTGGGCGTAGTCGAGCATGTCGTCGTAGATGTCGGGTTTACACCCCGCGGCGCGGGGGTGACCGCCGCCGTTGACGCGGCCCGCAACCTCGTGAGCGTGCTCGAAGGTCTCCGAGCCCCGGATGCTCGCGCTGCCGGCGGGCTTGACCACGACCGCCGCGTCGGCCCCCTGCTCCCGAAGGGCCTCCGCGACCTCGTTCTGGGAGCACCGGCCGTACGTCACGCCGACGGTCCAGGGACCCACCCGCTCGAGTTCCGCCCGCGACACTGCGGCCTCGATCAACTCTTCCTTTTCAATTCGCCGGAGGTCGATGTACTCGGCGACGACCTCGGGGAGGTCGACGCCGAACGTCCCAACCATCGTCACGTACTCCTCGGGACCGGTCCAGTACGCGTAGTCCGCGAGGTCGTCGCTCCGGGGATCCTCCTTCTCCCAGAGGTCGTGATCGCGAGTGACCGCGGCGAGTTCGGTCCACTGCTCGTCGAAGTCGTAGTCGAGCGACCGGAGCGTCACGTCGGTGGAACACTCCTCGTCGGACTCGCCGATCACGAGGTCGACGCCGGCCTCGCGGACCGCTGCGGCGGTCTCGTCGGCCCACTGGTGGTGGTCGTACCACGCCACCGTGTCCGCGAGGTCGATCGCGGCGTCGAGTTCGTCGGCGATCCATCCGTACTCGTCGGGACACAGGTCACAGACGTAGAGATCGACCCCGTCAGGAGCGTACGCGACGACGTTGTCCAGCGCCTCGTCCAAGGAATACGGGCCGGCGCCGACCAGGGCGACCGTCGATCGGGGATGGTCCTCCCGGTCGCCGTCGCCACCGTCCGCCCCATCTTCCCCGTCGCCGGCCGGGTCGTGCCACCCGTCGACGCGGTCGGAGACCTCGTCTGCGAACGACGCCCACGACAGCGTCGCGCCGTAGACCTCCCGGAGCAGGGCCACACACCCCAAGCCGTCGGCGTCGGTGTCGGCGACGACGACGGCCGTCGCGCCGTCGACCGCCTCGGCGACCCGTTCCTCGGTTCGGGAGTCGTCGAGGGAGTCGGGATAGAAGAAGCCGGTGCCGGGGAGTCGGGACTTCCGCGTCAGCGAAAGTTGCCCACTGTCGATGAGTTCGTCGTCCATACCCCGTACGACGGTTGCTGGGGTGAAAACCGGCGCGGTTCGGGTCGCGACGCGGCGATATCGCCCGGATTACGCCGCGAGCGAGCGGACGGTCTCCGCGAGGACCCCCGTTGCGGTCGCACAGTCCGCCCAGTCGGTCCACTCGCGCGGCGAGTGGGAGGCGCCGTCGACCGACGGCGCGAACAGGAGCCCCGCGTCGGTCGCGCCGGCCAGCTTTGCGGTGTCGTGGACCGCTGCGGAGTGAAGCTGGATCGCGTCGGCGCCCTGTGCTGCGGCCGCGTCCTCGGCGGCCGCGAGACACCGGTCGGCCGTCGGCGTCGGCGGACTGGTCCGGTACCGGTCGATGGCGGTTTCGACGCCCGCGGTCCGTTCCAGCCGCGCCAGGCTGGACTGACACCGGTCGACGAGCCGGTCCATCGTGCCCATGTCGGTGTCGCGGAGGTCCAGGTGATACCGCACGTTCCCGGGTACGATGTTCCGGGCGTTCGGCTCGATCGCCCCCTGTCCGACGGTCGCGACCGCCGACTCCCGGTCGGCGGCGACCTCCTCGGCGGCGCGCTCGACGGCAAGCACGAACTCGGCGCCGGCAGTCAGCGCGTCACTCCGATCGTACATCGGGGTCGACCCCGCGTGGTCGGCCTCGCCGGCGATCGTGATCTCGCAGTTGGTGATCCCGGTCACCGCCGACACGACGCCGACATCCGCGTTGGCGCCGGTCAGCCGGGTCCCCTGTTCGATGTGTAGTTCCATCCACGCGTCCCACGTTTCCGGGTCGATCCGGTCGTCGCCGTGAAACCCGATCGAATCGAGACGCTCCCGGAGGGTGACGCCGTCGTCGTCGGTGAGCGTGAGCGCGTCGACGGCGTCGCGGTGCCCTCCCGCTACCGACGACCCCAGCGTTCCGATCCCGAACCGGGCGCCTTCCTCCTCGGTGAACGACACGACCTCGATCGGACGGCCGAGGGTGACCCCCGCGTCCTGCATCGCCCGGACCCCTTCCAGTGCGGCGTACGTCCCCAGCGGGCCGTCGAAGATCCCGCCGCGGGGGACCGAATCCAGGTGGCTCCCGAACGCGACGGGGGCGGCGTCGGGGTCGCACCCCGGCGGCGTCCACCGGCCAGCGATGTTGCCGACGGCGTCGACTCGCACGTCGAGGCCGGCGTCCCGGAGCCGGTCGACGAACCGCTGTCTGGCCGCCCGGTCGGCGTCACTTCCCGTGAGGAGGGTCCGCCCACGCCCCTCGTCGGCGTCGACCGCGCCGAACGCCGCGTTCGCCTCGATATCCGCCCGGAGTCGCTCCCCGTCGATGTCCATACCACGACGCTACGCGGCCGGCGATATAAATCCGCGACCGTGGGGTGTCGACGCCGCCCCTCGCGTCACTCCCCGGAGTCGAACTCCTGGTGAACCACCCCGGGGTCGAGTCGTTCGAGAATCTTCGATTCTCGTCATCACGGAAGTCTTCGATTTCCGAACGACCCCGAGGCACTCGGCCCGCTCCGCCTGTAGAGCTGCACCGACTCACGAAGGGTCCGCGCGCCCGGAACGGATGCGTCGTTCCCCGTACGCGGTGTCGTTGTGGACCAGTTATAAAGGGCGCAACCGGGAGCGTCGAACGCGACTGTGTGTTGTCGTCGACTCACCCCCGTCCGGGCGTTCCGACCGGGTCCTCGGTGTCCTCGTCGGCCGCGAGTCGACGGACGGTCAGCACGGGAACCGGGCAGGTTCGGACCACCTGCTCCGCCACCGACCCCACCAGGAACCGGTTCTCGCCGTGGCGGCCGCGCGTCCCCATCGCCACCATATCCGCGTCGACCTCGCGGGCGTACTCGTCGATGACCGACGCCGGTCGTCCGGTCCCGATTTCGGTCCGGACCTCGCGATCCGTGGCCGCCCGGACCGCCCCGACCGCCTCCCGGCCGCGGTCGCGACGTGTGGTCCGCAGCTCCTCGCGGAGCCGCTCCGGCGACGCGTCAACCTCGCGTTCGTCGACGACGTACAGGCAGTGGACCGCGGCGTCGAAGCGCTCGGCGAGGTCGAGCGCCACGTCGACCGCGCGGCGGGCGCTCCCGGAGCCGTCGGTGGCGACCACGATGGTCTCGAGCATGCTCCGGCGTTGCGTCGGGCGGAGTATAAACACCGTCGGACTCGTGCGGTTCCGCCCCGCGGAGCCGCGTCGGGTGAGCTTTTTGTTGCCGGCTGCTGGAGGGCCGGTATGTCCCGTCGTCCGCTCGACATCGACCGCGTGCTCGCGCCCATCGACCGGAGCGAGGCGTCGACCGACGCGGTCGCTTCGGCCGCCGCTATCGCCGCCGAGTACGACGCGACGCTGTACATCGTCCACGTTCTCGACGAGGACGTCGTCCGGGCGATCGACAACGGGGACGTCGACGACGACCGGGTGGCCGCCGACGGGGAGGCCATCGTCGAGACCGCACGCGGGATCGCCGCCGACAACGACGTTCCGGTGTCGACGTCGGTCGCATACGGGTTTTCGACCTCGATGAAGCTCAGACACCCCGGGAGCACCGTGCTCGATACCGCAGACGAGGTCGCTGCCGACTTCCTGGTAGTACCCCGTGATCCGGCCGACGCCCCCGACGCCGGCGTTCTGGCGAAGGCCGCCGAGTACGTGCTGCTGTACGCCAGCCAGCCCGTGTTGTCGGTGTAGCCCGGGGGTAATTCCCCGTCGCCGCTTTGTTACACGATCCTGATCGAGCGTCTACCATCGGGCGTCCAAATTCGTCTCCGAGCCGTCCCCGGCCGTTTTGCGGTATCTCTGCTTTCGACCAGCCGCAACTTACCGGGTCCCCGTCGCGATCCGTGCACTCATCTCCATCTCGAAGCTCTCGGAGGTGCTGATCTCGAACCCGAGTTTCTCGTAGAGCCCGATTGCGGGCTTGTTCCACCGCTCGACGCTGAGCCACACCCGGTCGACGCCGTTTTCGGCGCCGTACCCCAGGAGACAGCGCAGCAGCCGGGTGCCGATCCCGGCCTCCTGGTACGCCTGAAGCACGAAGATCGCGAGTTCGTAGGTGTCGTCGTCGGGAACCAAAGTGGCGTGGCCCGCCGCGGTGTCGCCGTGCCACGCGATCACGTTCAGTCCCCCCTTTTCGATGAGGCTGTCGAGCCAGGTCCGGATCCGTCCCTCGTCGCCCGGCGGGATACCCTGCGCGCGGTCGGCGGGGTCGAACCCGCGGTACATCTCCACGAGCGCCTCGAACGCGGCGTCGGCCCCGTTCCCGTCGTACGACCGGATCTCGACCTCTCGGCCCTCGCGGTCCTCGAATCGAACCGTCGGCGTCTCGAACGGCCCGGCGACCGTCTCGGGGTAGTCACGGTCGTCGCTCATCTGACCAGCGACACGGTGGTGTGTGCGTTCAGGAGCACGAACTGCGCGGTCCGCCCCAGTTGGATCTTCCCCATCGGGCTCGTGGTGCCACCGCCGAGTGCGATCCGGTCGAACCCCTCCGACTCGGCGATCCTGACCAGTTCGCTCCCCGCGTCGTCGCCGACGTGTCGGATCTCGGCGTCGAGCCCTGCGTCGTCGAGCATCGCGTCGACCTCGGACTCGATGTCGCCGATGGGACGGTCGCCACCGGGGTCGTCGACGACTGCGACCGTCAGGTCGTCGTCCGCTTCGGCCGCGCGTGACACGGTCTGTTCGAGCGCCCGAAGCGAGTCGTCGCCGCCGATTCCCAGGAGGACTTTCATTATCTGGTGTAGTCGGCGCGGGTGGTGAAAAATCGTCGGGATGCGCGAGGGAACGCTTTTTGCCGTCCGGCCGACACCCCGGAGTATGGATGACGACGCCGAGACGTCGCCAGGGGGCACACGCCGGACCGATGCCGACGTGTCGGATGGGGCCCCTGACGACACCACCCGTACGGACGACACGGACTCCGGCGTCGACACCACCCGTACGGACGACAGCGACGGGGGGGACGGGAGAGGTTCGGAGCCGGGATCGGGAGTCGCGGACGCCGACGGCGACCCGGACGCCTCCGAGACCCCCCGTGACGTGCGGAAGTACGCGCGGTTCAAGAAGGTCGACGGCGCCCAGTACGACCGCGTCAACGACTTCCTCCGGGACCGGACCTACATCACCGCGCGGGAGTGGGCCATCGCACGGCTGTGTGCGGACTTTCGGACCGAAACCGGCGTCGAGATGACGAAGATCGGCGAGAACCTTCCCGAGCTGGTGCCGTTTATGACCGACACCTACACCCCGCAGGCGGTGAACCAGGCGCGGTCGTCGTTCGAGGACAAGGTTCGGACCGCGGGGGCGACGTTCCTCTACGGCGCGATGTCGGGGTTTTTCACCGCCGAGGAGCTCGACGAGTTGATGTACGAGGTGACCGAGGTCGCGAAGTTCCTCCTAGAAGTCGAGGGTGTCGACCTCTCCGTCGAGGAGGAGATGGACGCCGAAGAGCGGATCTCGAGCGTGATGCGGGAGGTTCGGGAGGCGAGTTCGGACCTCCGCGCCGACGAGGTCGCCGGCGAGGGCGGCGACGGCGACCCCGGCGATCAGTAGCTGAGGCCGGTCGCCGCGTCGGCTGCCGGTCGCTTCCAGCGTGTGTCGGGGCTGATCGGTCCGGAGAGCGGCCCGCACCGGTTCGGGTGACACAAACACACAAGTGTCGAGCACGTCGATCGTGTGATATGGCGTCAACACTTGCCGACGAAGCGTGTGAGGCCTGCACGTCGGAGGACGAGCCGCTCACCGAGGCGGAGTACGCGAAGTACGTGACCGAAATCGACGCGGAGGTGTGGGACGTGGTCGACGACCACCACCTCGAGGGGGCGTATCCGTTCGAGGATTTCCGCGATGCACTCGAGTTCACCTACGAGATCGGGGAACTCGCCGAGGAGGAGTGGCACCACCCGGACATCCAACTCGAGTGGGGCGAGGTCCGAGTCGACATGTGGACACACAAGATCGACGGCCTGCACAAGACCGACTTCGTGATGGCGGCGCGTATGGATCGGATCCACGAGGAGTACGCGCCGGAGTAGCGGGTGTCACCGGCCCGCGCACGAACTGGCGTCGTCACCGGGTTCGGGGGATCACCTGTCGGGGTGCCCGCGACACCTCCCCCTCCCCCCGGTTCAGACGAACGCGAGCGGGACCATCGCAACGATTCCAACCACGACCCCGAGTGCGAGTTCGCGCCGCCCGCCACCGGGTAGCCCGGAGCCGGTGTCCAGCGCCTCGGGAATGAACTCCGAAACGACGAGGTGAAGTACCTCAGGGACAAGCCCCGAGGCTTCACCGTTTTGTCCGTTCCGTACAAAAACGGACGGATGGACGCAGGCGAATTTAATTCCCCTCGACCTTCCCTCTCGGGTCGGTTGGGATTGACACCCGAACACCCGCGTTGTGTCCGTGAGGGTCGGTCGCTCCACCACGACCCGACAACTCCCGTCTCACCACGTCAAAGACGCGGATTTTGAGAGAAGTCGCATTCCCATAGTTACCTCAGTCAGCGTTGGATTAAGATCTTTAATCCGTCTTTTGTGTTCTCTGACTGTATCTCACTGTACAAAACGTGGTTAATTAAACGTTCGTGTCGGCTTCACCCTCGGGGTCAAGTGGTTCGAGACGCGAAGCGTCTCGTCATCACGGAAATCTCCGATTTCCGTACGACCCTGAGGCACTCGCCTTGCTCATCTGTAGATCATCGCCCCCGCGGCAAACCCGAAGCCGTACGGGAGAAGCTCCCGTGCC
>CAZDEJ010000024.1:0-20290 GCA_964504395.1 uncultured Halobellus sp.
ACGTCGAACCCGACCACGTCCACGTGATGCTCGACGGCAAGGTCGCAAAGAGCGGTGACGCGTCGCTCGCCGAGGATCTCGAGGACGAGGGTTACGACTGGGTCCGCGAGGAAGTCTACGAGGCGGCGTAACCGTTGAAGGTTACGCAAACACACATAAGTAACAAGGATTAACGACATATACATGAGCTCAAACGAAGAACTCCAGAACACGAACACCGAGGAACGCTTCGACTTCAAGAAGCAAGAGAAGTCCGCGTTCCAGACTGAGAAGGGACTGACCGAGGAAACCGTCCGCGTCATCTCCGAGGACAAGGGCGAACCCGACTGGATGCTGCAGCGGCGTCTCCGCGCGCTCGAGCAGTTCCAGAAGATGCCGATGCCGACCGACTGGCCCGGCCAGCCCGACCTCTCCGAGGTCGACGTCGCGGAGATCGTCCCGTACATCCGGCCGGACGTCGACGTCCGTGCGGGCGTCGACGACTGGACGGAGCTCCCCGACGAGATCAAAGACACCTTCGACAAGCTGGGGATTCCGGAGGCCGAGAAGAACGCCCTGTCCGGCGTCGGCGCCCAGTACGAGTCCGAGGTCGTCTACCAGAACATGCAGGAGCGCTGGGAGGAGAAAGGCGTCATCTTCTGCAACATGGACGAGGCCGTCCAAGAGCACGAGGAGATCGTCAAGGAGCACTTCATGACGAAGTGCGTCCCCCCGAGCGACAACAAGTTCGCCGCGCTCCACGGCGCGGTCTGGTCCGGCGGGTCGTTCGTCTACGTGCCCGAGGACGTGACCGTCGAGATGCCGGTCCAGGCGTACTTCCGGATGAACTCCGAGGGGATGGGCCAGTTCGAGCACACCCTCATCGTCGCCGAGGACAGCGCGGAAGTGCACTACATCGAAGGCTGCAGCGCGCCGAAGTACTCCGCGTTCAACCTCCACTGTGGCGGCGTCGAGGTATTCGTCGGCGAGGACGCCCACGTCCAGTACTCCACGGTCCAGAACTGGTCGAAGAACACCTACAACCTCAACACCAAGCGCGCGCTGTGTGAGGCCGGCGGCCGGATGGAGTGGATCTCCGGGTCGATGGGGTCGAAGGCGACGATGCTCTACCCCTCCACGGTCCTGAAGGGCCCGCGCGCCTCCGACAACCACATCACCATCGCCTTCGCGGGCGAGGGACAGAACATCGACACCGGCGCGAAGGTCTACCACAACGCCCCCGAGACGAAGTCGACGATCGAGTCGAAGTCGATCTCGAAGGACGGCGGCCGGACCAACTATCGCGGTCTGGTTCACATCGCCGACGGCGCCGAGAACTCCTCGACCTCGGTCGAGTGTGACGCGCTGATGTTCGACAACGAGTCGACGTCGGACACGATGCCGTACATGGAGATCAACGAGTCGAAGGTCGACGTCGCTCACGAGGCGACAGTCGGAAAGATCGGCGACGAGGACGTGTTCTACCTCCAGTCGCGCGGTCTCGACGACGACGACGCAAAGCAGATGATCGTCTCGGGCTTCATCGAGCCGATCACGGAGGAGTTGCCCATCGAGTACGCGGTCGAACTCAACCGCCTCGTCGAACTCGAGATGGAAGGAAGCCTCGGGTAACATGAGCGGGACACAACTGCCGGCGAACCTCTCGGCCGAGATGGTCCGGGAGATCTCCGAGCGCCGCGACGAACCCGAGTGGCTGCTCGACGCCCGACTCGAGGCGCTGGAGGCGCTCGACGACCTCGACCTCCCGGACGTCATCCAGACGCCGGGTCGCCGGTGGACCAACCTCGAAGCGCTGGACTTCGGGTCGTTGGTCGACCCGCTGAACCAGGCCGACGAGACCGAGCGGACGAGCGACGAGGGCGTCGAGGTCCTCACCTTCACCGAGGCGATCGAGGAACACCCCGACATCGTCGAGTCGTCGTTCGGGTCGACGGTCGATCCGCAGGAGAACTACCTCACGGCGCTGTCGGCGGCGCTTTTCACCACCGGAACGGTCGTCTACGTCCCCGAAGGCGTCGACGCCGAGGACGTGACCGTCCGCGCGGAGATGAACTCCCGGTCGCTGTTCAGCCATACCCTCGTGATCGCCGAGGAGTCATCCTCGGTCACCATTCTCGAGAGCATCGAGTCCGGCGAGACCGACGACGACGAGTCGCGGTACTTCTCGAACCTCGTGGAGATCGACGCGGGCGAGAACGCCTACGTCCAGTACGGATCGCTCCAGAACCTCGCGGCGGACACCTACACGTACGCGCTCAAGCGCGCCGACATCGGTGTCTACGGCACCGTGAACTGGATCGAGGGTAACCTCGGATCGCGACTGACTCGAAGCGACGTGGAGTCCGAACTCAACGGCGACTCCGCGGAGACGAAGATCGTCGGCGCCTTCTTCGGCCACGACGACCAGCACTTCGACGTCAACGCCCGTGTGTGGCACCAAGCCGAGAACACGACGGCGGATCTCGTCACCCGCGGCGTACTCGACGACGAGGCGCGTTCGGTGTACGAGGGCGTCCAAGACGTCGGCAACGGTGCGTGGAACACGTCGTCGTATCAGCGTGAGAACACGCTGATGCTCTCGGACGACAGCGAGGCCGACGCGTCACCGAAGCTGATCATCCACAATCACGACACCGAGGCGTCGCACTCCGCGACGGTCGGACAGGTCGATGAGACGGACCTGTTCTACCTGATCTCCCGGTGTATCGACCCGACGCAGGCTCGAAACATGCTCGTCGAGGGCTTCTTCGTGCCCGTACTCGACGAGATCGCGGTCGACGAGTTCCGGGAGGATCTCGAAGAACTCGTCGCTGCGCGACTCGACTGAGTCACGCATCGACCTGCGGACGTTTTTTAACGCGACTCACTCCCGCGGGCACTCTCCCGTGGGCGTTACGCACCGCGGTCCCGGTTCGGGATCGCGCCACGCGACCGAGCGTTCATCGGCGTTGCCGTCGGTGTCGCCGACGCCGAGTCCGCCGGATGGGACGGCCACGACGGCCACCGTCCGGACGCTGAACTCGATCCGTTCGTTCCGGCCGAGTGGCTCTCTGATCCCATCGTTGTCGACGTCGAGTGCGACCCGCGTTCCGTCACGGACGTAGGTCGCCGCCCCCGACTCGGCGGTCACCGCGAACCGCCCGTACGCGCCGCGGGACTCGATCACCCAGACGTTCACGGTCGCGACCCACGGACTGAACGTCGGGGAGATCGGCAACCCGGCCGGGACGCCTTCGACTGCCCCATCGGTCCCGCGTTCGATCGCGGTCCCGGTGGCGGTCTCCGCGAGTTTTTTGCTCTCCCGTTCGATCACTTTACGCCTCGCAGCGACCGTCCCGTCGACGGCGTCTTCCGACACGCGGACTCGCTTTGCGGTCGCAACCCGGTGGAGGTCGACCCGGAGCGCAGTTTGGAGCCTGTCCGTGACGACCCCGTCGTTGCGGGTCGATAGCCGTGCGACCGCCGCCGCGGCTGTCGCCCGTGCCAGCGACCCGTTCGTCGCTGCGAGCGCACGCGCTCCGGGTCCGTTCCACCGGCCGAACGCGCGGTCGACGGCGTCGCGGCGCTCCTCGGCCGAGAGCGACGTTTCCCGGGCGAGCGTCCCCCTCGCTGTTCGCTCGACCTCCCGCATCGAGCGTTCCACCTTCGGTTCGAGCGCGTCGCGTCGGCTCCGGAGCGTCGAATCGGGCTGCTCAGAGAGGGCTCGGTCCGCGGCGACGAGCGCCCCGCCGGCAGTATGTAGCGAGACGCGTCCCGGATCGCCGAGCAGCGCCCGTGTGACGAGGTCAGCGCCGTCGCCGTAGGGGACGGCAAAGACGTTCAGGTTTCTGACCGCGAGGCCGACGTACTGTTCGCCGTCCGCAACGCCGTCGACGACCTCCCCGTCGACCGGCCCCGGTGCGAGGTACGCCGGGTCGCCGTCGGGGACGAACGCCGTCTCCCCGCGGACTCCCGACGCAGTCCCGACGGTGTCGCGCGGTGCCGGTGGCTCGGGGGTGAGATCCGCGAGCGCGCTCGCCCGCTCGGGAGCGACACCCGCGGCGTCCAGCGCGCGGTCGATACCGCTGTTTCGCTCGCCGGTCCGCCCGGCACGGGTGTCGAGACGGGCAAGCACCCGGTCAACGTAGGCCGCGCGAGCGGCGATCCGGGTCCGGTCCGCGACGCCGTCGTACTCCCGCGGTGCGCCGACGAGTTCGGCCCGCCGGTCGCGGACGGCCGTGGCCAGCCTGGCGGCACCGTTGTCGTCGCCCGTCGCGGCGTCGCTCGCGGCGACCGTCACCGAGATGTTCCGGACCCGCTCGCGGAGGGCGGCGAGGTCCTCGTACACCCACGGCTCGAGACCGTCGGGGCGGTCACCCATCACCGAGGCTGTGGCGCTCGTTCGCCCGCCGGTCACCGCGTTCCGTGCGATGCTGTCCGCGCCGCCCAGGTCGGAAACGAGCCGCCGCGGTGCGGCGTTCGCCGCCCGGAGGTTCGGACCGCCCAGCGCGCCGCCGGTCTCGAAGGCCGGCCGGGTTGGACGGGACGGCGCGCGACCCGAGTCGAGTCGTGCGGTGGCGGTCACGCGAACCCGGTGGGTGTCGCGCCACGACGCGGCGGTCGTCCGCGCGCTGACGTTGGGTTTGACCCAGGTTCGTTTGACCGTGTGTCGTTCGACGACCCGACGGGTGGCCCGGTAGAGCAGTCGCTCACCCGTCCCGACGCGTTCGGCCGGCCGGGCACTCCCGGCACCGGTCACGGAGACGTCCGTCGAGACGGTGGCGTACGCGAGCATCCAGTCTCCGCCCGGCGGGTCCGGACCCGGCCGGTACTCGCTCCTGACCGTTCGGCGGCCAGCCTCGACCCAGACCTCGGCGCCGTAGCCGTTCTGCCGGATCGACTCCAGTGACTCGCCGTTCTCTCCCCGGAGCAGCGACAGGAAGGCCGCGTCGGCGGTTCCGTTCACGCCGACCGACACCGTTCGGGTGGCGGGGAGCGCGTTTCCGGCCCCGTCGTTCGCCGCCCGCTCCGCTGCGTGGGGGTCCGGGAGTTCGCCGGTGACCGCGGAGACGACCTGCGAGTCGGTGTGCGGTGACAGCAGGTCGGTCGCGCCGGTCCGGAGGGTCGCGGCGCGCACTCCGGCGGCCGCATCGGGATCGGTGCGGCCGAACGCCGCCCGCTGGGCATCGAGCAGCCCAGCGTTCGTCGAGAGCGCGACGTGGCGGTTGGCGACGACGTTCGAGATCGGGAGCCCGGCGTACTGTCCGAGGCCGCGGGCCTGCGCCACGGCGGTGAGCCCGACCGTCGTCCGCCGTGCGAGCCCGGGCGACTCCAGCGGGCCGGCGTCCAGTCGGTCCTGAAACGCGACCGTGCGGTCGTGTAGTGCAAGGACCGGAACGGCGACAGTAACGGTTCGGTTCGACCGCCGGGTATCGACGAGGCGGCCGTCGTGTTGAACACGTGTCACGAGGCCGCTAACTGTCGCCCGGAGTTCGGTCCCGTCGTCGGCTGCCGACACCGAAACGCGGTCGATGGCCCCGGAAACCGTATCGACTGACTCCCCGGTCGAGACGCGGGCGACGGCGTCACCACGGCGATGCTCGACCGGAGCGACCGCATCCCGGGCGGCGAGGAAGATCCGGAGTCGGAGGTACCGCCGGAAGGTGTTCGGGCCCGAAAGCGCGCTCCCGGGTCCGTCCTCTGCGGCGATGGTGACGGGAGTACGCGCAGCGGCGCGGGCGGCGTCCCGGACGGCGGTTCGGAGCGCGGCAGTCGTCTCGGCGTTGACCCGCTCGACGGCCGCGTCGGCCGACGTATCGACCGGTGCGTGGCCGCGGGTCGACAGCGAGGCCGCGAACGTCGCGCTTCCGACGAGCAACAGCACACCGATCAGGGCGAACGGGACCCGGGCGCGATCGTCGTCTGCGAGTCGCATCAGCGGTCCCCCTGCCGGTCGCCCCAGGTCCGGACCGTGATCCGGACTGATGACACCGAGACGGCCTCTGCGGCCCGCCCCGGGCGGTCGTACTCGGCTTCGAGTTCCGCCGTCATCCGGTCGGCCAGCGCGCCCGTGAGTCGTGCGTTTGCCGCGGCGGTGTCCTCGGTCGCGAGCGGTGCGGCGAGTGACGTGTTCGTCGCGTTCGCGAGTCGTGCGTAGCGGTGTGCAACGAGCGCGGCCGTCGGATCGTCGCCGCGGAGCGTGACCCGGGCTGCGTCTGAGGGTACGACAATCTCCACGGTACGCGCCGCGACGGCGTGCCCGAGCGTCTTGAAGGTCACCGTGGCTTCGGCGGGGACCGGGTCGACGCCTGTCGGGATGTCGAGAGTTGCGGCGTGGACGTCGTCGCCAGACGGTTCGGGGCCGGCTCCGATACGCCCGCCAACCGGGGCCCCCGGGTATGGTCGCCACACGGCGTCGATTCGGACGCCGGCCCCGGTCCGCGCCAGCACCGCATCCTGGACGGCACGCCGGAGCCCCGCCCGTGTCCGCGTGAGTGGCTCCTCCGGCGGTCCGGCGTCGGCGGAAACGCCGCTCGAAGCCGTCGTGGCACGCGCGAGCAGACCGGCAAGGCTGCCGTGTGCCGTCCGGCGGAGCTCGGGGTTCCCGTCAAGCGAGTTCCGCCCGGCGTTCGCAGTCGGACGGTTCAGCTCCCGAACGCCAGGTGCAAGCGAGTAGTTTACCGTCGCGGTCGTCGCCGCGAGCGCGTCGGCAACGGCGTCAGCACGGTCCGGGGCCGGGTCGGGCGTCTGTGCCCCACCTCCCGTCACAACGACCCCGACGGCGGCCGAGATCAGCAGGAGCGCGATCACCGCATCGACTGCGGCGTTCATCGCCACACCCACACGCGAAGGTGTCCCCAGAGTACGGCGCCGTCTACCGTGGAAACGGCAACCGGACGGGCCGCGGTGTCGATGCGCTCCGATCCGGCAGCCGGCTCGGCGGGCGGTTGTTCTCCGTTCGTCCACCGGCCGCGTTCGGTCGTGAGCACCACGGCGACCCGATACCCGTCAGGAGCGACGCGTCCGACCCGGGACAATCCTGTCGGCGATACCACGGCACCCTCGCTCGCGGTGTCGTAGACACGCTCCAGTGTCGGGTCCGCGAGCGCGTTCCCGGTTCCGCTCGGTGTCAGGTCGACGACTGCAGTCGCGTACAGCGAGACGCCAGCACAGACTGCGAACAGCGCGACAAGCGCGACGATCGGCGTCGTCTGTCCGCGACGGGTCGACTCAGACTGTCGGCTATCGTCACGTGACGGGTTTCGATACGTCGGGGTATCGAAACCCGTCACGTCGGTATAGTTAATAGTATCAGGCGTCGACGAGGACGACATCGACCCCCTCCCAGGAGACCCGTCGGACGATCAGCGTCCGGTCTATCGGCCGCCACGACGCGTCGCTCGCGTTTGCCCGCGCGTCGACAACCGACTGGCGGAACTCGCTCGGGGAGTCGAACGCCCGCTCCGGCGGTGTCCCGTACAGCACGTCCCGCAACGTGGACTCGCTGGCCTCGACGGGCGTGACGGGCCCGAACGACAGCGTCGCGTGCGCGGTTCCGGTGTCCGAGCGTAACCCGATCCGGCGGGTTCCGAGCCTGATTTCGGCCGCGTCGAGCGGATGCTCCGCCGTCGCGGCGTACTCGGCGGCTGCGACACGGTCGATCGTTGCGGCCGCTGCGCCGGCGTCCGGCGGCGGTGCTGTGGGTATTCCTGCCGCCGCGCCGAGGAGCGCGACGCCCGCCATCGACAGCCCGAGCCACCCGTACCACGCCTCCATAGCGAAGTCGAACACAGGGTGGGTGGTCCCGGAACCGGGTATAAACCCTCGGACGGGAGGATATCGTCGTGGTCGGGGGGAGGGGCCCTTGACCGTCCGGATCAGAATAGCGCCGACGCCCCCACGAACGCGACTATGTAGGTCGGCGTCGCGGAGAGTAGCGCCAGCCCAACCCGGTAGCCGACCAGCGCCCGGTCCAGCCCGCGGTCCAGACCGGTCGCGACCGCGGTGAGGATCGCTGCCAGCGCGAGGACGTACACGCCGACGGCGACACCGAGTGTCGACGGCGGCAGCACCGAAGCACCAGGGGCGGGGCCCGACACGGGTCCGGCGGCCGAACCGGTCGCTTCCGCCCCGGCCATCTGCGTCGCCATCGCCACAGTCGCGCCGCCGACGAGCGGGGCGAACACCGCGGCCGTGTGCCGAAGCGTCCCCGTGATCGCGGCGAGCTCCCGGCGCGCCTCCGCCTCGACGCGCTGGAGTTCCGTGAGGTGGTCCGCCAGAGTGACGAGCGTCGGGCCGGCCGGCTGTCCCTGTGCGGCCGCGACACCGAGGAGTGACGCCGTCGCCCGCGCTCGGGGGCTCGGGACGTCGGTGAGGGCCCCGTACTCGCCGAGGAACGCCCGCCGGACGCCGACCCGAAGCCGACGCTGGACGCCCGCGGCCGTCGCAAACAGGTCGCTGGTCCGTCCGGTGGTGGCGTCGGCGGCCGAGCCGATCGCGGTCTCGACGGACTCACCGGTGGCGACGCGGCGGCCGACCACCGCGGTCGCGTCGGCGATCCCCGACTCGATCGCTCGGACATCGGACCGGACGCGAGCCATCGGGCGGTAGCGGACGGCGAGTGCGGCACCGATACCGATGCCGACAGCGGCGACGGGCATCGCCCACGGCGCGACCACAGCTCCGACCCCGCCGCCTCCGACGAGCCCGGCGGCCCCTGCGAGCACCCCCCGGCCGTTGCCGCCCGGCACGTCAGGGTGGCCGAACCCGACCCGTGCCGGCGGGAGCGCGATCGGGCGCCGGAGCAGGAGCCACGCCCCTGCGCCGACGAGCCCGACGGGTAGGGCGACATCGTAGAGGAGAACGAACATCGTCGACGGGATCGAGACGCCGCCGGCTCGGGCCGCGGGCACGACCCCGACGAGCGCGAGCGGCAGGAGCACGCCGAAGGCGTAGATCCCGCTTGCGGGGGCGCGAACCTCGCCCGCAAAAGCGGCCATCTCGTCGCGTGCGCCGTCAAGAACCGCCTCCAGCGCGCGGTCGAGGGCTGCATCCCGCTCGTCCGGCGGGGCCTCGACGGCCGCCAGCAGAAGCGACACGGCGCGATCCAACGCGGGAAACCACGGCCGCCACTCGTCGACGAATCCCTCGAACCCCGTCGACGACTCCCCGCGTGTCCGGTCGGTGTGCGCTGAGAGGCTCCGAGCGAGCGGGCCCGTCCCTGACTGCGCCGCGAAGGTCGCCGCCCGCTCCGGGGTTGCAGCGAGCCTGAGCCGGAGCGCCGCCCGCGCGACGAGTCCGGGTGCGTCCCCGAGCGCCCGGGTTCGGGTGAGCGCCGCCACAGCGACCGGGAGCCGGTGACACACGTGGGTCGCTCCCAACCCAGCCCCGACGGCGGCGGGCACCGCTGCCGGGAGCGGGACGCCCGGACTCGCGACGAGCACGAGGAGACACACTGCCGCTACGGGCACCGCGGCGACGTATCCGGCGCGGACCACGGTGTTACCCCGCAGGTCGCTGCCGAGGAACGCGAGTGCGCGATGTAGTTCGGTTGTCGGGTCGACAGTGCCGGGATACCACGCCGCCATTCGGCGGGCACCCGTTCGGATCCGGCTTCCGACCCAGGTCATCGCCCGGATCCTCCTCGAACCCGGTCACGGTCAGCAGGCCGAGTCAGCCCGGCGGTCGAGAGTCGGCCGAACCGGTCGGCGCGCCGCTCGACAGCCGCCAGGAGCGCCTCCTGGGACTCGCCATCGGCGCGGAGTCGCTCGACGGCAGCGCTGTCGCCGCGGCCGACAACGCCGGTCGGCCGGAGCGTACCCTCGGAGCGCTCGAACAACGGCGCGAACGCGGTGTCGCCGTCGCTGCCACGAACCTCCTCGATCGCAGCAACGCGTCGTGCGTCGCCGTCGCGGACACAGGTCACCACCATATCGGTCGCCGCGAACGACGACGCCGGGACGCCGAGGTCCGAGACGACGCGTTCGCGCACTGCGGCCGCGGAGTCGCCGTGAATGGTCCCGAGCACGGCGTGGCCGTGGGCTCCGACGCGCATCGCCTCGTAGAGCGCGCCCGCCTCCTCGCCGCGGACCTCGCCGACGACGAGCGCGCCATCGCCCAGTCGGAGCGCGGAGCGAAGCGCCCGAGCGGGGGAGACGGACCGACCGGCACCGACGGCCGACGTTGACCCCACAGTCCCCCCTGCGTCGGTGTGGAGGGCCTGTACGTCGCGGCCGTGGTCCCGGAGCTCTGCCACCGGGAGTTCGGGGGTGTCCTCGATCGTCACGACCCGCGTCGACGCCGGAAGTTCCCAGAGCAGCGCGCTCAGGAGTGTCGTCTTGCCGGCGCCACGGGTCCCGGCCACGATGGTCGCCGCGCCGCGTTCGACCGCGAGCGAGAGTACGGCGGCGGCCCGCGGCGGGAGCGACCCGGCGGCCACCAGCCGCGGGAGCGTCCACGCCTCGTCGTCGCGAACCCGGAACGCGAACCCGACTCCGTCGCTCGCGGGGGCTGTTACCCCCGCAACCCGAACCTGCCGACCGGACTCCGCGACGACCGAGGCGTCGAGCGTGGGCGAACTCCGGGAGAACGACCGGCCGCTCTCCCGCCGGAACCGCGAGGCGAGCGACGCCGCACCGTCCGGCGTCAACCGGACGTTCGTCGGCGTTCGCTCCCCGTCGACAACGACCCTGACCGGCGACTCCGACACGGGCGCGGACACGACCACGTCCGACACGCGCTCGTCCGCGAAGAGGTGTTCCAGCACCCCGAGACCGTGGGTGTGGCGCTCCAGGACCGATGCGAGCGTCTCCACCGGATCGTCGTCGCCCGCGACCCGCCGGACCGCCCGCCCCGGTGCCCGGGGACCGCCGCCGACCGATCCGGTCGCGAGGAGGTCGTACGCGGCCGCAAGCGTCGCCATCGCGTCGGGCGCGAGGCCGTGCGCCACGGGTCGGAGGTGGTAGCACGGTCCGTCGTCGGTCCGATAGCGGCGGACACCCGCGTTCGTCGGGAGGTCGTACGCCGCCTCCGGTGTCGCCCCCTCCGGGCACCGACGCGACACGAGGGATTTCGCGAGCGTCGGTCCGACGAACGCCCGGAACGCGTCGGCGACGACGTCCGAGTCGTTGTCACTGTCGTCAGCACGACTGCTTCGCGGAGCGGGCCCGGATCTCGATCGCGCGGATATCCGATCGACGCCCGCTGTGAGCCCTGATTCCGCGGCGATCCGGGCGACTGCACCGGCGCGTCCGGTCGCGATGCGCGTGGCAGCGATCGGGTCCCGACGGGCGCGGTCGGCGAGGTCGCGGTCGTGAAAGGCTGCCCGTTCGACGAACCGACCCGCCGCGAGGAGCAGCCCCACGGACTCGTCGGCGTACGTCCGTTCGATGCCTCCCGAGTGCGTCCGAACACCATCGACGTCACGGTCGGCCAGGGCATCGATCACGGTCTCCCGACACGCGGGGCTGGACGCCAGGTCGCCGTCGCCGGGACACGCGCCGGCGTCGACGACTAACGTCCGGTGCTCGGCTGTCGTGCTCCCACCGGCCCGCTCGACCGCGACCTGACACCGGCAATTCTGGCCGCCGTCTCCCGCCGGCACACCGGCATCGGCCGTCGATCGACCTCTCACGTCCCCAGCACCGACCGCCGCACCGAGTGCCGCTGCGACCCCCACGAACGGTCCGGCGGGGTCGTCTCCGAGCGACAGGAGTCCGTCCAGGCGCATATACGGCGTGGCCCCGACATAACATATAAACAATCGCCCGACCGCAGTCACCGGTCGGTGGTCCCGGCAACCACGAGCTTGGGTCCACCCTCGCCGCGGACCAGCGCCAGCGCCACCGTGTGGCGGCCGGGCTCCCGGAACACGACCGGCCCCTCCGGCGTGCGGACGGGGACCGGAAGCCCGAGGTGGCGTCGTCGGGGCGACGACGACACGGCGTAGGTGACGGTCGGCCGGTCACCCGGGCCGTCCGGCGGCCCGCCGACCGCGACGAACCTGAGTTGCGCTGCCGCAATCGACCTCTCAGGCAGCCTGAACTCGACACGCCGCGTCGCCGCCATCGCCCGCGTCGCAGTGGCGTCTTCCGTCGTCGCGAGCGTCCGGCCGGCGTGTTCGATCCGGTCGACCGTCCCCTCGACGGTCGCGCCGGTCCGCGCCGTCCGTGCGTCGTCGATCGCCGGAACTGCGAGTGCAAGCGTCGCGATCGCGAGGACGGCGGCGACGACCACCCGGATCACCGGAACGCGTCACGGAGGCGCTCGGCAAGCGAGCGATCCGTGTCCTCGGTGTCAGTCGGGTCCGACTTCGGCGTTGACGCGCCGGAGCCGACGCTGCTGATCGCACCGGGTCCGGTAGCTCCGCCGTCGGCCGTGCCACCGCCGCCAGCGTGCGCCCGGTCGCGTCCGGCCGACCCCGTCGACTCTCGGCCGTCGGTACCACGTGCCCGCCCCCGGTCGTGTCCGCCGCGCGGCCCGGTGGAGTCCCCGCGGTTCTCACACTGTTGGGTATACCTACGTGAAGAGTTTCGGCACTCCGGGGTGTCGAAATCCGTCACGTGACCATAGCCAACAGTATCGCGCTCCCCCGTGCTATCCCTCCGAGCCGGCGAGCCCGTTCGTTGCGGCGGGTCCTCGGGGTTATCGTGGGGGTCGGGTGGCCGCTCGCCCGCACCGTCCTCCCGCCGGTCGCCGCCGCTCGGGTCGGGCAGTCGCTCGCGGACGAGCCCCGTCCCATCGGGGGCGAACCGTTCCTCGAGCGCTTCGGCCTTCGCGAGCGCGGTCGACGCCCGGCGGTCGATGCTCTCGTCGACTACCTCGACGCCCGCAAGCAGGCCCCGAACCGCTTCGAGCTCCGCCTCAAGGTCGGCTACCCGGCGCTCGAGTGCCGCCACGCGGTCGGCATCGGCGGTGCCGTCGTCCGATTCGGCGCCCGACTCGGCGGCGTCGGCGTGGTCACGGGCAGCGGAGTTGGCCGCCGTCGATTCGGCCGGTGTCGAGTCAGTCGGCATACCGGCGGTGGCGGCGGGATCACACAAGAACACTCGGACCGAACGTTGAATAGTCAGCCGCCGAACACGTGCGTATGAAGTCCGTCCTGATCGGCGTGGGCCAGGCCGGCGGGAAACTCACCCGCGAACTGGTCGCGTACGACGACCGGATGGGGTTCGGCGCCGTTCGCGGTGCGGTCGGCGTCAACACCGCAGCCGCCGACCTCCGCGACCTCCCGTTCGAGACCGTACTGGTGGGGCAGAGCCGGGTATCCGGCCAGGGTGTCGGCGGCGACAACGAACTCGGCGCCGAGGTGATGGAGGCCGATACCCGCGAGGTGCTCGCCGCGCTCGAAGGGCGCCTCACTGCGGAAACCGAGTCGATAGTCATCATCGCCGGGCTGGGCGGCGGCACCGGCAGCGGCGGCGCGCCGGTTCTCGCCCGCGAACTCGCCCGGATCTACGACGTGCCGGTCTACGGGCTCGGGATCCTCCCCGGCCGCAACGAGGGCAAGTTGTATCAGGTCAACGCCGGCCGGTCGCTGAAGACGTTCGCCCGCGAGGCCGACGGCCTCCTGCTCGCCGACAACGACGCGTTCCGGTCCGCGGGCGAGAGCATCACCGAGGGGTTCGACGCGATCAACGGGGAGATCGCGAAACGGATCGGGCTGTTGCTCGCTGCCGGCGAGGTCGTCGACGGGGTCGGCGAGAGCGTCGTCGACTCCTCGGAGATAATCAACACCCTGCGGGACGGCGGGATCGCGGCGCTGGGGTACGCTGCCGCGGAGGCGGGCGCGGACGCCGAGGCGAACATCAACGTCGTGACGAGCATCACCCGGCGGGCGGTGCTCACCGGGTCGAGCCTCCCCGACGCCACCGACGCCGACAGCGCGCTGCTCGTTGTCGCCGGCGACCCCGACGCCATCCCGCGGAAGGGCGTCGAACGCGCCCGACGGTGGGTCGAGGAGGAGACCGGGAGTCTCCAGGTCCGCGGCGGCGACTTCCCGCTGTCGAGCGACCGACTCGCGGCACTCGTGTTACTCGGCGGGCTCGAGCGCTCCGACCGGGTACAGTCGTTCGTGCAGCGTGCCTCCCGGGCCCGGGACGCCGACCGGACATCGACGGAGGAGTCGTCGGAGGACTCCGGCGCGACGTGGGCGAGCGACGACCTCGACGACCTCGTGTGATCGGTCGGATACGGGTACCGGCGGGTCGCGGACGCTACCGGCAGAGCGTCGCGCCGTCGAACTCCGTCCGGGTGTAGTCGACCTCGAGGAGGTCGAGGATCGTCGGCGCGATGTCGTAGATGTCGGCCTCGTCGATGGTGACGTCGGGATCGTCAACGAACAGCGAGGCGTTGTCGAAGCTATGCATCCCGTTTCTGGGGCCCGTCCCGAACACGTCGTCGTGGCTCTTGAATCCGGATTTGAGGTCGAAGCCGTGGTTCGGCACGACGACGAGGTCCGGCGCGATGTCGTCGTGATCGCCGCGGAAGGCGTCTTCCGTTTCGACCACCCGGTCGGCGACCGGGCGACCGTCGGGGCCGTCGAGCGCTTCGAGGTCGGCTTTCAGCTCCGACCGGACCGCGTCGTACTCGGATTCGGGCACGGCGCCGTCGGGTTCCCGGCCGTCGAGGTTGATGTAGAACCGTCCCGGAATGAACGAGTACGCCCGGGTGTCACCGGAGATGTCGCCGAGTTCGTCGTGGTCGTCGTCCTCGTATGCGAGCCATCCCTCCTCCTCGAGCCACGCGTTGCAGTGCACCTCGTACTCCAGCGACGTGAACCCGTGGTCCGACGCCACCACGAGCGTCACGTCGTCCGGGAGCGACGCCCGGATCTCGCCGATGTACTCGTCGACTTTCTCGTAAAACTCCAGGAACGCCTCCCCGTTGTCGCCATCGTGCTCGTAGTCCCTGAACAGGAAGTGGTTCACCCGGTCGGTGGTCATGAACACGCCGAAAAACAGGTCCCAGTCGTCGCGGTCGAGCACCGACTGGAACGCCTCGAACCGCCGCTCGAGGGTCCTGTGTGCGTCCTCGACGAACGCCGTCTTGTCGTCGTCGTGGCCGAGTTTGGCGTTCACGTCGATCCGGTAGCCCATTCCGTCGAGTTCGTTACGGAACTCGTCGGGGTGGGCGGCCTTGTCGACGCCCGGCGAGAGAAAGCCCGAAACCATGCGTTGGACGTCGCGCTGTGGCGGGAACGTCACCGGGACGTTGAGCACGCTCGCCTGGCGGCCGGCGTCGGTAACGCGGTCCCACAGCCGGGTCGCTTGGACGTCCCGCCCCATCGGGACGTAGGTGTCGTACGACCCCGTTTCTCGGTCCTGGAACCCGTATACGCCCGTCTCGCCCGGATTTACGCCAGTGGTCAGCGACGGCCAACACGCCGAGGACTCCGGCGGGACGATGCTGTCGATCGCGCCGGCGCTGCCCTCGTCGGCGAGCGCGGCGAAATTCCGAAACCGCTCGCGGTTGTCGGCGAGCAGACTGAACGGCACGCCGTCGACGCCGACGAATGCGACGCGCGGGTCGTCTTCCCCGCGCAGTCGGTCGAACAATCCCATACGCCGTCTTCTCGCCGACGGTGATAAGAACTTTCGTCTCCGCCTCACGACCCCCGGCATCCCCGCGGGTCGGCGGAACAGGTCCCGCCTCGACCCCGCTTGCTCCCGCCGAAGGAGGCAAGTAGATCCCGACCCGATGGGAGGGTACGCCGTGAAGGAGTTCGAACGAAAGCAGCTGCTCGAGCGTGTCAACCGCGAGGCCGCGACCGTCGGCGCGGAGATCCCCGAGGCGATCAGCGTCCAAGGCGAGGAGATCGAACTCCAAACGTTCGTCTTCGAGATCAAGCGCCGTGATACGATCCCGCCGGGAGAGCGCGACCGTGTCGACCGCGCGAAAAAGAACCTCAGGCGGGAGCGACTCCAGCGCGTCCAGCGTCTCGAGGACGACGACATCACCTACGAGACCGGCGAACGGATCGCCGAGAGCGTCATCGGGATCGACCGCGCGCTGAACGCCTTAGAACAGCTCCGCCCCGTCGACCTCGACGGCGAGGCCGAGCGCAAGCAGGCCGCCGACCGCAAGCGGTGGATGAACTTCCTGAAGCAGGCGCTGGGGCGCGACGACGGCGGCGCGTCGGCCCAGGGTGGGCGGGGCCGGAGCCGGGGTGGCGGGGTATGAGCCGCAACGACGAGGTCGCCGCCCGGCTGGCGGAGTTCGCGGATCGTCTCGAAGCCGACGGCGTCGAGTACAAGCCCAACGTCTACCGCCGTGCCGCCGACAACATCCGGGACCACACGGAGCCGATCGAGGAACTCGCCGCCGAGGGTGCGGACGCAGTAGCGGCGATCGACGGCGTCGGCGACGCGATCTCCGGGAAGGTCGTCGAGTACATCGAAACCGGGGAGATCGACGAATTAGCGGCTCTCCGGGAGGATATCCCGGTCGACATCGTCGCGCTGACCCGTGTCGAAGGTGTCGGCCCCAAGACCGTCGGGACGCTCCACGAGGCACTCGGGATCGAAACCCTGGACGACCTCGCGGCCGCGGCCGAGGCGGGTCGGATCCGGGAGGTCTCCGGGTTCGGCGCCAAAACGGAGCAGAACATCCGCGAAAACGTCGCGTTCGCCCGCGAGGCACAGGGCCGGGAGCGCCTGGGCGACGCCCGCCCGCTTGCGGAGGCGGTCGTGGCGTTCCTCCGCGGTCACGACACGGTGGAGTCGGCGGCGATTGCGGGGTCGATCCGGCGGTGGCGCGACACCACCGGCGACGTTGACGTACTCGTGGCGTCGACGGCAGCCCCCGAGGTTATCGAGGCGTTCGTCGGGTGGCCGACGGTGACCGACACCATCGAAGCCGGCGACTCGAAGGCGAGCGTCCGCGCCGACGGGATGCGCGTCGACGTTCGGGTCGTCGTCCCCGACGAGTTCGGGGCGGCGCTGCAGTACTTCACCGGGAGCAAGGACCACAACGTCGCCCTCCGGAATCGGGCGATCGCGCGGGAGCTAAAGATGAACGAGTACGGCGTCTTCGACGTCTCCGGGGTCGACGATCCCGACGCCGGCCAGCGGGTGGGCGACCGGATCGCCGGGGAGACCGAGGCGTCGATGTACGACGCCCTCGACCTCCCGCTCGTCCCGCCGGAGCTCCGCGAGGGTGCCGGCGAGATCGACGCCGCGGCCGCGAGGGAACTCCCGGCTCTCGTCGGGGCCGAGGCGGTCCGCGGCGACCTCCACACGCACACGGAGTGGTCGGACGGTAGAACCACCGTCGTCGGGATGGCACGGGCGGCCGCAGCGCGCGGCGACGACTACTACGCGGTGACCGACCACGCGACCGGCCCGGGGATGGTCGGCGGGGTAGGGCTCACCGACGACGAACTCCGGGGCCAGGCGGCCGCCATCGCCGATGCCCGGGACGAACTCGACGCCGACCTGACGATCCTCCACGGCGTCGAGACCAACATCGACGCCGAGGGTGATCTCTCGACCGACGACGACCTGCTCGCGGAGCTCGACGTCGTCGTCGCCTCCCCCCACGCCGCGCTCGGCCAGGACCGCGGGTCCGCCACCGACCGGCTGGTTCGCGCGGTCGAGCACCCGAGTGTCGACGTTCTGGGTCACCCGACCGGACGCCTCATCGCCGAGCGCGAGGGGCTGTCTCCCGACATCGAGCGGGTCGCCGCCGCCGCGGCCGACGCCGGCACCGCACTCGAGATCAACGCCGACCCCGCGCGACTCGACCTCCGCGGGGAGTTCGTCCGGGTCGCGGTCGACGCCGGGGCGACAGTCGCCGTCGACACCGACGCTCACGCACCGGGCGCACTCGAGTACCTGCGATACGGCGTCCACACCGCGCGCCGTGGGTGGTGTGAGCCGGGCGACCTGCTCAACACCCGTCCCGCCGAGCGCCTCCGGTCGTTCCTCCATTGACATGCCCGACCGGCTGCTGCTCGATGCGATGCTCGGGAAGCTGGCGACTTACCTCCGGATGTGCGGGTACGACGCCGCGTACGTGCTCGACGGCGTCGACGACCCGACGGCGGGCCCGACTGACGACGAGATCCGCGCCGAGGCGCGGGAGTCGGGCCGCACGATCCTCACCCGCGACCGGGACCTCGCGGCGCGTGCCGACGACGCGCTCCGCCTCCGCTCACGCGAGGTCGAGGACCAACTCTCGGAGCTCCGAACCGCAGGGTACGGCCTGTCGCTCGATTCGACCCCGACCCGGTGCGGCGCCTGCAACGGCACGGTGCGCGCCGTCGACGCCGAGGAGTCGGTGCCGGAGTACGCTCCCGACCCTGTGGCAACCGACTGCTGGCGGTGTCGGGCGTGTGAGCGGGTGTTCTGGAAGGGCAGTCACTGGGACGACGTGGCGTCGACGCTCGAGAGAGTACGGTGACCCACAGCGTCACCGCCGCTGTCGCCGTCGCTTCGCCCGCGACTCCCACTCCCGGCAGGGGTCCATGTCGTCCATCAGCCTCTCGTGAACGCCACAGTAGGGCTGGATCCCCGTGTCGGTCCGGACGTACTCGAAGTGCGCACAGTTCCCACAGTACACGTCGCCGCCGGCGTAGTCGGGGCCGTCGCTCGCCCGCCTCGCGCCGCTGTGTTCGCCGCCGGCGGCGGATCCGCCGCCGGGACGTCGGGCGTCGGACGTCGGGTCGGCCGTCGGCGACTGGCCGCCCGACCCGTCGAGCGGCGAGGTGATGGGCTCCGGACTGGTTCCGCCGTCGGACGTCGCACCCGGGCCGCCGGTCTGTGTCTCGACGCTTCCGTCCGGGGTATCCCCGAAGAGGCCGACGCCGCCGGGTCCGGGACCCCGGCCCGGCCGTTCGACCGGGACGTATCTGGTCTCAGACCCCCGCGTCACGTTCACCATCGCGGTTCCGCCGGGGTCGTTGCGTGTCTTGAAGTTCGCCACCCCGACGAACAGACACCAGAACGTGAGTAAGACACCGACGGAGTAGAGTCCGACCGTCGCAAGCGTCAGGTCGGCTTTGCCGGCGCCACAGACCGACCCCGACCACCGGCAGGGGTATGCGTAGGTGAACAGCGCGACGCCGACGACACCGACCCCGGCGCCGACGACTGCCGTGGCCCTCGTGAGCCGTCCCGACGGGAGCACGGCGAAGATCCCGAGAAACACCCCGGGGACCCCGATACCGGCGAGGACGGCCCCGAGTTGGCGCTTGGCTGTGAGCGCGGCCACGTCGGAGCCGTACACGAGGCCCGTCGTGGCGACGACGACGCCGATCACCACCAGCAACGACCCGGCAGCGAACAGCCCCAACCCGAACACGAGTCGCCGGAGGCTCATCACCCGTTTTTTCCCCTCGTATACCTCCGAAAGGCTGGGCATACCTGCCGTTCGGAGCCAACCCACAAAACGGTGCGTCAGACGGATGTCCGACGGGGGTCGCGGTCGCGTCCGGGTCGATCCGACCGCGGGTCGTCGAGTCCTCACCCCGGCTGCCGCGTGGCGAAGGGGTTATTTTCGATGCCGAACAAGCCGAGCGTATGACAGATGAGGCGGACGACGAACCCGAGGACGAACCCGCCGTCGAACTGGGTACGGAGACACCTGTCGAGGGGCAGCCGCTCGCGCGGGTCGCTGCCCGGCTCACCTGGCCCCACGAGGTGAGCCGGCTCGTCGACCAGGAGGGCGACAGCGTCATTCGGACGCCGTCGGGGCCACGGACCGTGTCGGCGGTGTTGGCGGAGGTCGACGAGACGTACATCGACTCCAGACGGGCGTTCGTGACGGCCGTCGAGGACGTCATCGGTACCGCCCCCGTCGAACCCGAGTAACCGACCCGCGAAACGGTGTCAGTCCACGCCCGTATCCGCACTGCGGCCGACGAGTCGACGTGGCTCCAGCGGTCGCTTCTGGCTGGACTCGCGATCTCGATCCTGTGGAGTTCGTGGTCGGTGTCGCCGACGGACCTCTCGGCGCGTGTCGTCCGCGACGTCGTGCTCTTCGTGATCGCCCCGGGAGTGCTCGCGGTCACGCACGGCCGCCGGCTCGGCTACCGGGTCGACCGCGTCGCGATCCGCGACACCCTCGCGCTCGCGGCGTTCGTGCTCCCCTTCTACCTCGTCGGGTCATCGCTGCCGAGCATCCGCGCGTACTATCCGATGTGGCAGACCACCACCGCGCTGGGGTCGTTTCTCCCGCATACCCTCCAACAACTCGCGGTGGTCATCGCGGCCGAGACGTACTATCGCGGCCTGCTGTGCGTCGGCGTCAGCGACGACGTCGGGTTCAAGAGCGTCTTCATCAGCCCCGTCGTGTACGCGCTCCACCACGTCGG
>CAZDEJ010000025.1:0-20264 GCA_964504395.1 uncultured Halobellus sp.
AACGCTCGTCATCCCCACGGACGTCCGCGACGAGGCGGCTGTCGAGGCGATGGTCACGGAGACGGTCGAGACGTTCGGCCGACTTGACGTCTTGGTAAACAACGCAGGGCTCGGCGTCGGCGGCGACGTCGCGGAAACGACGAGCGAGCAGTACCGGCTGATGATGGACACGAACGTCGACGGCGTCTTCTTCGCGACGCGGGCGGCCCTACCGCACCTCCGTGAGACCGACGGCAACCTCGTCTTCGTCGGGAGCTTCGCAGGGCAGTATCCGCGGCCGGGGAACCCGATCTACGCGGCGACGAAGTGGTGGGTCCGAGGGTTCGCCCACAGTCTGGAGGGGCAGGTCGGCCCCGACGGCGTCGGCGTCAGCGTCGTCAACCCCACGGAGGTCCGAACGGAGTTCGCAAGCGAGGAGGGCGAGGCCTTCGAGGAGCGGTTCGAGGCGGGCGAGGTGACGGAACCCGAGGAGGTTGCCGACGCGGTCGCCTTCGCCGCCGGCCAGGACCGCTCGACGGTCCACGAGATCGACCTGTACCGCCGTGACAAGTTCGAGGGGTGGTAGGAAGTCGGTGGTCGGGAAGGGTTTATACCCTCCCGCCACCGGAGTATGGCGCATGAACGCGTTGGTCGGTCGCGGGAGGGCAACATCGTGAGCGACCAGTACATCACCTCCGAGGACCACCTGCCTGCCGACACCGACGGCGAGATTACCCTCCAAGTGACCGATCAGAGGACCAAACACATCTTCACGACCCGGGCTCGGATCGCCCGCGACGCCGCCGAACTCGACGACCCCGACCCGCTGACCATCCTCCGCGGGCCACACGAGAACCGCGAGGACCGGTGGTACATCGAAGTCATCGAGGCCGACATCTCCGAGCCCACAGTCGACGAAGCCGCCCTCGAGACGTGTTTCGAGCGGAGCAGGGAGGGCTCGAATGTGCTGACCGCCCGCGGCGAGGACGTGAAGACGCTCGTCGCATACCTGGTCGAGACCGGCGAGTACGAATCGGTATCGAACGCGGTCCGGTCGCTGCTGCGGGACCACTTCTCGGAGACCCGCCCGGAGCTGGTCGATCGCTACGTCGACCTGCGGACGGAGCGCGAGCGCGAGGAGGCGGAGCTCCGGCTCGGCGGGGGTCACGGGGAGTGACTCGCGGCGACCGGGGCGCCGGGCCGGCGACCGACGGCGGTACCGGTATCGCGCCGGCCCACAGCCTCCGTGAGTACCTCCGGACCCTAGAGGCGGCGGGCGAACTGAACCGGATCGGCGCCGACATCTCCTGGGACTTAGAGGCGAGCGCGGTCACGATGCTCGCGAACAACCGCGACGACCGCGTGCCCGTCTTCGAGTCTGTCACCGACTGCCGGGTGCCCGCGCGGCTGGTGGGCGACCCGTACCGCGGCTCCCGGGACCGGCCGTGGGACCGGCCGGCGCGTGCACTGGGGCTCCCGCCGGACCTGTCGGGCGACGAGTACTACCGGACGGTGATGGATCGGCTCCGGAACCCGATCCCACCGACCGTCGTTGACGCGGTGGACGCCCCCTGCAAGGCGGTGACCCGCCGTGGCGACGAGGTGGACCTCTTCTCGTTACCCTGGCCGTACATCCACGCCGCCGACGGCGGGCGGTACTCCAACCTCCATACGATGGTGGCGCCCGACCCCGACTCCTCGTGGACCGACTGGTCGGCCCACCGCGTCATGATCCAGGACGGCGCCCGCGCGAGCGTGCTGCTCCTGGCCGGCGAGCAGACCCCCAACCTGTTTTATTACCGGTACGAGCGGCGCGAGGAGCCGATGCCGGTGGCGCTGGCGGTGGGCGTCGAGCCCGCCGCGCAGTTCACCGCCTCGATGTGGATTCCGACCGGCAGCGACGAGGCGGCGTTCGCCGGCGGGCTGAAGGGCGACCCCATCAGGCTCGTCGAGTGCACCACGAACGACCTCCAAGTCCCCGCCAGCGCTGAACTGGTGATTGAGGGCCGGATCCTCCCGGGCGAGCGGCTGGACGAGGGGCCGTTCGGTGACTACTTCGGGTACATGCACGGCCCGCGGCGGTCGATGCCGGTGCTCCACGTCGACGCGGTCACCCACCGCGAGGCGCCGCTGATCCCGTTCTGCGTCGAGGGATCGGGCGTCGGCTACTCGCTGAACACCACCTCCACAACCGAGGTGGCGTGCATCGGCCCCGACGCGACGCTCGGGCTCCGGGCGGCGGGGTACGACATCGAACGGTGCGTTCCGTGGCGGTTCACCCCGCGGTCGGTGTACGTGGTCTCGACTGACGTCCCCCAACCGGGGTACCTCCACGAGCTTGCGAACTTCATTTTCACCACGTGGGGGATGCTCCACGTCGACTTCTTCGTGTTCGTCGACGCCGACGTGGATCCGCTGTCGGCCAGGGAGGTGCTTTCGGCGCTCGCGCTCCACGCCGACCCCGACGCCGACTTCCATCAGTTCGGCGCCGAGACGATGCCGAAAGTACCGTTGAACATCTACCAGACTCCCGAAGAGAAGGGCGACGTGGAAACCGGGACCTCGAAGTCCAAGACCGCGAAGGCGTACATCGACGCCACCTCCGACGGCGGGTCAGGGGCGTCGGAGCACCCAGTCGGAAGTGACGAGCGCAGGGAGCGCGCCCGTGCAGTGCTCGACCGCGCCGGCGTCGACCTCGATCCAGGGGTGACGTCCGGTGACTGACTTCCGGGCGCACCTCGACGCTCTCGACGCCGCGGGCGACCTCGCGACCGTCGACGAGTGGGTCCATTGGGCCGACGCCGCGGCCGCGGTCGCCGGGGAGGCCGCCCGGGCGAACGGTCCCGCGGTCCGCCTGACCGACGCCGGCGGGCGCGCGACCCTGGTCGGCGGGGCGTTCGGCGGCCCTGACCGGCTCGCGGTGCGGTCGCGGGAGCCGTGGGCCCGGACCGCCGTCGCGCTGGGGGTAGGACACGACGCCACGTACCTCGACGTTCTTGACGCGCTCGAAGCCGCCCGGCGGGGCGGCTCCGACCCCGAACCGGTCGACCAGCCGGCGGCGACGGCCGACGCCGACCTCCGGGGGCTGGGGCTGCCAGCCGTCGGCGGCGCCGACGTGCCGACTGTCACGCTCGGCGTCGCGGCGGTCCCGGCCGCCGCGGTCAACGGGGGCGGCCCCGACGCCGACCCGCCCGCGGCGGTCCCCGCGAACGACCGGACCGACCCGGACGCGGTGCGGTGGGTCCCGGTTCGCGGCTCCGTCCACGGGAGCGACAGGCTGCGGCTCTCGCTTCCGGTACCCGCGGACAGTACGCCCGAGGGCACACGGGTCGCTGTCGCGCTCGGCGCGCCGCCGACGGCGCTGTTCGCCGCAACGATGCGATGGCTGGGGGAGTCCCAGGTCGCGGGCGCACCCCGGATCGCCGACGCGCTGCGCCCGACCCCCATCGCCCCGACCTCCGCTGGTGCGGTGCCAGCGGCGAGCGAGGTGCTGGTGGAAGCGACGGTGTCGGGGGTGACCGGCCGGGAGGCTGCGGGCCCGGCGGCGCCGTGGGAGAGCGCCGTCCCAACCGCGGCCGTCGGCGCCCGCGTCGACGAAGTCCGGGTCCGACCGGAGCCGATCGTTCCGTTCTCGCCGGCCAGCGCGCCGATGGCTGACGGCCGCCACCTCCTCTCGGTGGTCGAGTCCGCGCGGCTCCACGGTCGCGTGAACAACTACTGGGGGGTCGCGCCCGCGGAGTGGCTCGCGCTCCCGCCGGAGGCGGGGCTCGGGATCTGTCTCGTCGCCGCCGACGTGCTCTACGCCGGCTTCGAGTGGCAGCTCGCGAACACCCTGTTTTCATTCTCGCGGCTGTTCGACAAGGTGGTCGTCCTCGACACCGAGACGCCGCCGATGGACCTCGGGCGGGCGTTCGACGACATCTGGGTGAAAGCCCACCCCGCAAACGACTGGGAGTTCTCGGATCCGGAGGCGCCCGCGGCGCAGGCACCCCACTACCGCCGGGACGGCGCGACCAGCGCCAACATGTACGTCGACGCCGCGTGGGATCCCCGATGGGACGAGGAGTACATCGCCCCCCGGGTCACCTTCGAGGCGACCTACCCGGCGGAGATCCGAGAGGCCGTGCGGACGGACTGGGCGGAGCTGGGGTTCGACAACGGACCCGAGCACGATCCGACCGACGGCGGCGACGACGGGGGGCGGTGAGCAGTGCCGGTGCCGACGCCGACCGTCAAGCGGATTGCCCACGCCGCTAGCCCCGAGGGGGCGAACAGTACCTACGTCCTACCCGACGAAGGGCTGGTCGTCGACCCAGGGCCGCCAGGGGAGTCCCCCTGGGAGGCGCTGACCGCGGGGCTCCGGACGGCCGGACTCCCGATCGACACCGTGGGGACGATCGTGGTCACCCACTGGCACGTCGACCACGCCGGGCTGGCGCCCCGGCTGGCGGCCGCGGCTGACGCCGAGTTGGTGCTGCATGAGGCCGACGCCCCGCTCGTGGCCGACTACGCCGTAGAGCGGGAGCGCCGGCTCGACCGCGACGCCCGGCGGCTCCGGCAGTGGGGCGTCCCCGACGGGACGGTCGCCGAGGTCGTCGACGGCGACACGCCGTCGCCGATGCCGGACGCCTGCCGGGTCAAGGCGGTCGCCGACGGGGCGTCGGTGGCGGGCGCAACGGCAATTCATTCCCCCGGCCACACCGCGGGGCACCTCGCGCTCAGGCTGGACGGCGCCCTGTTCGTCGGGGACGCGGTCCTCCCGACGTACACGCCGAACGTCGGCGGCAGCGACACGCGGCTGGAGCCCGCGCTGGAGACATACCTCGACGCCTTAGACGGGCTCTTGGAGCGGGTCGGCGAGGACGGCCCGGGGGCGGGGACGGCGACGGCGGCGTACCCCGGCCATGGCTCCACGGTCGATCTCCCGGGCCGGATTCGAACGATCCGGGACCACCACGCCGAGCGGGTCGCCGACGCCGTCGGGACGCTGCCCGAGCTTGGTGGGAGCGCCAGCGACCCGGGGGGCCGGACGCCGTGGGCGGTCGCACGGGAGTTGTTCGGGGAGATGAACGGGATCCACGCCAAGATGGGCGCTGGCGAGGCCGCAGCCCACCTCGCCTTTGCGGCCGACCACGGATTTGCCGAGCGGGTCGGGGAGATGCCCGTTCGGTACGCGCGGGCGAGGCGGGAGCCGGACGCAGCTCCCGGCCGGGACGGCCTGCGGTTCGAACTGCCGTAGTTCCGGCGTGCCGCACCCATCGGTATGTGGACCAGGACGCCGACAGCCGCTGCTCCCATCGCGGTATATATAAGTTCTCCCGCGACGCCAGCACAGGTATGACGCTACTTGACCGTGCGCTCTCGGCGGAGCACCACGACGTTCTCGACCGCGCTGACGCGTTCACGACGGAGACGCTCGCGCCCCGAACCGAGGCTATCGAACGCACCCGCGAGTTTCCCCGTGACGTGATCGAGGCTGCGGGCGACGCCGGACTGCTCGGAATCCTCGTCCCCGAGGCGTACGGCGGCCTCGGCGGCGACTTCGTGTCGTACTGCGTGGCGCTCGAACGGATCGCCGAGGAGAACAGCGCGGTCGCCGAGACCATCCAGGGTCACACCTTCGCGGCGCTCCCGGTACTGAACTTCGGGACCGACGCTCAAAAGGAGCGGCTGCTCCCGGAGATGGTAGCCGGCGAGTCGGTCGGTGCGATGCTCCTGACCGAACCTGACGCGGGGTCGTCGCCGACGGAGTTGGGGACGGTCGCGGAGGTGACCGACGACGGCTACCTGCTCTCCGGGGCGAAGTCGTTCGGGACCAACGCCGGCGTCGCCGACGTCCACCTGGTGGTCGCGCGGAAGCGCCCACAGCCCGACGACTCCCACGGCGTGAGCGTCTTTCTGGTTCCGAACCCCGAGGAGGTCGAGGGGTTCACCTTCGAGCGCGGGGAGTACCTCGGGATGCACGGCCACGTGACCGGTGATTCGACGTTCGAGGCGGTCGAAGTCGACGCCGACGCGCTGCTGGGCGCGGTCGGCCAGGGCTTCCGCATCGCGATGGGGACCATCGATATGGCCCGGACGGGACTGGGCGCCATCGGCTGTGGGATCGGCCGGGCCGCCTTCAAGCAGGCGGTCGACTACGCTGGCGACCGCGAGCAGGGCGGTAACCCGGTCGGCGAGTACCAGGCGGTCCAGGTGCTGGTCGCGGAGATGGACTCCCGACTCGAGTCGGCCCGGAGCCTGGTGTACGACTCGGCGGTCCGGATCGCCGACGGTGGAAGCGACACCCGCGCGTCCTCGCGGGCGAAGTTCACCGCCAGCGACGCCGCGGAGTTCTGCGCCCGCAACGCGATGCAGATCTACGGCGGGAAGGGGTATCGGACCGACTACCCCCTGGAGCGGTACTACCGCGACGCCCGGATCCTCTCGATCATCGGCGGGACCTCCGAGATCCAGAAGACCACCGTGGCGGACGAGGTGTTGGGATTGTAGAGCCGACCCGTGGGGGGAAGCATTCGCGATTGCTACTCGGAGAACCGCCGTCGAGTGGGACTAGAAGGGGCCGCACTCTCGACGACGGCGGCCGACGCGAGGACCGCAGGAGCGAACGTAGTGAGCGACGAGGACCGTCGTTCGAGAGGGCTTCGTCCTCTCGTGACCACGAAAGACGCGAAGCGTCTTTCGAACGACAACGAGGCCCCTGAGTCGGGAGTGCAGGGGCTTCCGAAGTCATCACTGGCTTGATCCCGCTACTTCCACGCTCGATGGAATAAAAAAACGAGAGAAACAGCGGTCAGCGCGAACCGTCGCCGCCGCGTCCGGTCGGCGGCATCGCGCCGTCGTACTTGATCCGCTCGAAGACCGTGTGGCAACTGTTGCAGTAGTACTGGCTCTTCGAGACCTCCGACCCGAACGTGGATTCGAGTTCGGAGTCGCTGGACTCGCAGAACGGACAGACCGCTTCCGGGGAATCCTCGTATTCGTCGTCGGCGAGCGCCTCGCCGGCGGCGTTGGCCTCGGATCCGTCGGTTGGGGCGTTCGAGGATCTCATGCGATCACGTACTCCCTGTTGGAGACACCCTGCAGTTGGTCGACCACGTCAGCGTCGACGTGGCCGTCGCCGACCCGGCGGCGCGTTGCGTCCCACGCCTCGGGGTCGGGAACGCTATCGTCGAGCCGCGGTACCGACACGTCGGTCCCCTCGAACAGCGTCGCGTAGTGGTCGAAGAGCGCCCGACGGATCTCCGCGGTCGGGCGGTCGGTGAACCCTGCGGCGGCGAGCGGATCCGACTCGGCGTCGTGAGTTGCGGGCCCGATGAACGCCATGATCTGTGGGACGTACTCCTTGAGAGCGGCCTCGATGGCCTCGGGCTGGTCTGCGGCGAGGGTTTCAAGCCGGCCGTCGTGGTGTTCGAGGTGGAAGTACTCGTCTTCGCCCATCTTCTGGACCATCCCGGTGAAGTCGTCGTGGTCGATGGCGTCGAGTAGCAGCCACGCCGCGCGGTCGGTGAGCGCGGCTTGGACGATGAACGTCGGCCACGCCTCCGCCTCGGAATCGAGGGTCGCGGCGTTGGCGTACTCCTCGGGATCGCGCTCGGATTCGAGCCATTCGTCGTCAACGCCCTGGCGCTTGAGCAGCCGGAACAGCTGTCGGACCTGCCCGATCTCGTCTTGGGCGTTGCTGGCACCCGAGATGTCGTCCTCGAGGTTCGGACCCTTCAGCATCCACTCGCCGTACCGCTGGCCGAGCAGGAGCTTGGTGTCGGCGATGGCCTGGACGTAGTCGACCGCAGCCTCGGGCCATCCGTCGTCGCTCACGGCCGCCTCCCGCCCGCAATTGGTTGGTTTTCGACCTCGATAAGGTTCTCCTCGCGGACGACGCCGATGAAGTCCCAGTCCTCCTCGTCGTAGGTCCGATGTGCGTAGATTCGCGCGAGCCGGTCGGAGTCGGCCCGGAGCGTCCCGACATGCATCAGGTCGTCGCCGGCGCTGATCCGGGTAAACACGTGGTACTTCATAGGCTGATTCCGGCGTCGCGGAGTTCCTCGCGAGCGTTGTCGGTGAGCATGTCCTTCGACCAGACGGGGTCCCAAGTGATCTCGATATTGACGTCGGTGACGCCGCGGACCGTCCGCAGAGCCGCACGTACGTCGGCTTTGATCATGTCGTAGGCGGGACATCCCATGCACGGGAACGTCATGGTGACCGTCACGTCGCCGTCGTCGGCCTCAACGTCGTAGATCATCGCCATCTCGACGAGGCTGACCGGAATATGCGGGTCCGGAACCGTGTCGAGGGTGTTCCACAACTCGCGCTCGAACTCGCCAGCATCCTCGCTGGGGCCAGCGTGGGCGCCTGCGCCGACCGGTTCGGCGGCGTTGACGCTCATGTCAGACCCCCACTTCGAGCGTGCCGGACTGGATGAGGTCGATGTGTTTCCGGTTGGCCGGGCCGCGATCCCGCCAGCGGTCGATGACGCCGTCCCAACCGATCGGCTCCTCGAAGCGCCACTGCTTGTTGTCGGCGTCGAAGGCGACCGGAGCGTCGTACTCCAGGACGTATTCGTCGGACCCGTCGTCGTAGTGAGCGGGCACGTCGAGGTCGAGTTGGTTGGCCAGCGGCACGACGTGGCTCATCCACTCCTGACGGAGCTCGTCGTTGGTCTTGCCCTTGATCCGGTAGTCGAGCTGGTCGGTGTTGCGCTTCTCGCTGTCGGGGAGGCCGAACCACTCGACGCCCATCGGGAACATCCAGTCGACGGCTTCTTGAACCTTGGACAGAGTCTTGTCGGACTTGTTGGCCAGCCGCCGCATCCAGGTCTCGCCGTGGCGGAGATGGAACTGCTCCTCCTTGCCGACTTTCCGGAGCGCGCGGCTCCAAGGGGCGTAGGAGGTGTTCTCCTCGATGTCGCTCAGGAGCACCATCCCGGCACGGTCGAACATCCCGTGGGAGCAAACCAGCTCCGCGAACGTCTCGAGCGGCTGGTCGAAGCCGTAGGAGTTCCGGAACTCGTAGGGTTCGCGCTCGTACAGCAGCTCCTCGCGGTCCTCGCCGAGGTCCTCCAGCAGCCGGTAAGCGATGTGGCCGTGGCCGAGCTCGTCCTGAATCACGCTGACGCACGAGGCCCGGGCGTCGAGCGTCGGCGCGTTCATCGACTGCTCATAGTACGCCGGGGCACTCATGAGCTCGGTATCGGCGGAAACCAGCAGGGTACCCTTCAGGGCCTCTTTGTATCCCTCGGTCATCTCCGACTCGTCCTCAATCATCCGACCGTTCTGGATCTGCTCTTTGAATCGTTTCTCTGTTGGCATGACGAATCTAACTCCGTACTAATTCAGATTGTTTCCATGTTATTAATAGTTGTGGCTGTCATGGTAACGCCGCATATACTCTCCGACGGTAGGAACCGGGTGGCCGGGGTCCACAACGCGAATCTTTTAGACGGGCCAGTACTGTGAAGCTTGTATGGGTATCAGAACACGCCACGCCACGGAAGCCGATGGCGAGGAGATCCTGGAACTCTGGCACGGGTTCACCGCGTACCTCTCGCAGTTCGACGAGCGGTACGAGCACACCGACCAAGCCGACGAGCGCTGGCTCGAGTACTTCGAGAACCAGCTCGTGGACTCGAAGTACGGAACGGTGCTGCTCGCCGAGAATGACGACGACGACGAGTTCCTGGGGGTGCTCGAAGCCCGAGTGATGGGTGACCACCCCATTTTCCGGCTGGCAAACCACGGTTACGTCAACGGGATGTACGTACGCGAGGATCACCGGCGGAAAGGTATCGCGGGGGCACTCCTCCGGACCGCCGCCGAGTGGTTCACCGAGGAACCCCGCAATGTCGGGTTCTACCGCATCGACGTCCTCGCTGGCGAGGAGGACGCCGCCGCGATGCTCGAGTCCCACGGACTCGAACCGGTCGAACACGTCTACGAACAGCGACTCTGAGATGGTCGAAACATACGAAGTCGAGTTCGTCGACAAAGGTCGCACCATCCAAGTCCCCGAGGACCAGCCCATTCTAGAAGCCGCCGAGCAGGTCGGGATCGACCTTCCCTACCAGTGTCGGATGGGGGTCTGTGGAGTCTGTTCCGCGCTCCGAGTCGAGAAGGGCCGGACCGACCAGATCGAGGCGATGTTCCTCTCAGGGTCGGAGAAGGACGAGGGGTACACCCTCACCTGCGTCGCGAAGCCCCGGTCGGATCTGAAGCTCCGTTCGAACGAGAGTCCGTAGCCGGCCGCAGTTTTTCTTCCCCGAACCGAGTGTCCCGACACCGGAGCGCCCCGCCCGGTCGATCCAGCGGCGTCCGTACCTCCCGGTTCTGCCGTGGACCGTCGGCGCCGACTTGAGTGTGTATACGCCATCGTATACGGCGAGACACGAACGGGCGGCGGACGCCGGACGGTCTGCGCCGGCAGGCAAATAACAGATGTACACTTGTTATTCTCTTCGGAGTATTAATACCGAACGATCCTGAGGAATATCGGTGTCGACTGTGTATACTAAATCGTATACACGAAGCGGTGACCTACAGCAGCTGGGCGGGCCCCGCGCGCTGGTGTTCTGCAACGTTTAAGTCGCCGCCCGGTGTCAAGCGGGGTATGCACGTCACAGTACTCGGAGCCGGCACGATGGGCCACGGCATCGCACAGGTGAGTGCGATGGCGGGCCACGACGTGACGCTCCGGGACATCGAGTCGGACATCGTCGCCGACGGGATCGACGCGATCTGCTCGAACCTCGACGGCGGCGTCGACCGTGGGAAGGTCACGGAGGCCGAACGGGACGCAACCCTCGCGAACATCACCGGCGAAACCGACCTGGCGGCCGCAGTCGGAGGCGCCGACTTAGTCGCGGAGGCGGTGCCGGAGGACATAGACCTGAAGACGACCGTCCTCGCCGACGCCGAGGAGGTTGCCGGCGAGGACGCGATCCTGGCGACCAACACCTCGTCGCTGTCGGTGACGGAGCTCGCAAGCGGGTTGGAGCGGCCGGGGAGCCTGATCGGGCTCCACTTTTTTAATCCGGTTCACATCATGTCTCTCGTCGAGGTCGTCGTGGGCGAGCGCACCGACCAGTCGGCCCGAACATTCGCGGTCGAGTTCGTCGAGGGGATCGACAAGACGCCGGTGGTCGTCCGCGACGTGCCGGGGTTTGCCTCCTCCAGGCTCGGGGTCGCGCTCGGCGTCGAGGCGATCCGGATGGTTGAGGAGGGGGTCGCCTCACCCCGCGACATCGACAACGCGATGGAACTCGGCTACAACCACCCGATGGGACCGCTGGAACTCACCGATGTCGTGGGGCTGGACGTTCGCCTCGACATCCTGGAGTACCTCCGAACCGAACTCGGTGAACGGTTCAAGCCCCCGCAACTGCTCAGGCGGAAGGTCCGGGCGGGGAAGCTCGGACAGAAGTCCGGCGAGGGGTTCTACGTCTGGGAGGACGGCGAGGCGGTCGCAACGAGCGGGGAGTGGGTCGGTCGATGAGCGACGACAGGGATACGGACGCCGGTGGCGACGTCTTCGACGGCTCGTTCGAGGCGATCCGAGTCGGTCGCGACGGCAACGTCGCAACCGTCACAGTCGATCGCCCCGACGACCGGAACGCGCTCAACGCGACGGTACGGTCGGAACTAAAGAACGCATTACTCCGGGTTGAGGAGTCCGGCGCCCGAGTGATCGTCCTCACCGGCTCCGACGAGTGTAATGCGTTTGTCGCGGGCGCGGACGTGAGCGAACTCCGGGACCGTGACCTCTTTGAACAGCGGGCTGCGAGCGCCCGACCGCGGGTCTACGAGGTCGTCGACGGGCTCGCAACCCCCGTGGTCGCCGCGATCAACGGCCACGCCCTCGGCGGTGGGCTGGAGCTAGCGATCGCCTGCGACATCCGGATTGCCCGGCGGGGCAGCAAGCTCGGCCAGCCCGAAATCAACCTCGGCATCATTCCGGGGGGCGGCGGCACACAGCGGCTCCCCCGGCTAGTCGGCGAGGGGCAGGCGATGCGACTGATCCTCTCGGGGGAACTGATCGACGCCGCGGAAGCGAGCGAAATCGGGCTGGTCGAGCAGGCCTGTGCGTCCGAGGCGTTCGACGACCGCGTCGACGAACTCGCCGGCGCGATCGCCGATAAGAGCCCGCTGGCCTTGGAGTTCGCAAAGGAGAGCGTTCGCGCGGCCTCCCGGACGGGACTCGACGAGGGGATCGACTACGAGGCACAGCTGTTCGTCCAACTGTTCGCTACCCAAGACAAAGACGAGGGTATCGACGCGTTCTTCGACGACAGGGAGCCGGAGTGGCAGGGTCGGTGAGCGGGGCGGCCATCCGACCCCCACGATGGCCGGTTACCCCCGCGAATGAGCCGTTCTCGCCCGCGTTTGGCGGGCCTACGTCGGAGCGGTAGTGTTCGGATTAGCCGATTCCAGACGGAGCTGAATTCTTGAAGCCAACTTTCGGCAGTATCTGTTTCAGGGTGGCTGAAACGATTTGAGAACTGGCTTGTTCTGCTGTAGTGAATAGTGATCTAATCTGCTCGTATCACGGAGCAAAAGGGTGGAGCCGAGGAAATCGGTTCTGTCTGTGGAAGTCGATCTGCTCGACTTCGGTGAGCAGTGTCGGCATCTAATCAAACAGGCGTTGGGAAAGCACGCGGGCGAGTTTGCCAGCGGCGGGTTCGCCCGCTGGAAACACGTCGTTCTCCACTGTTTTCGGCTCGAAGAGGACCACAGCTACCGCGAAACGCCGACTCGGCTGGAGTATGTTTCCGAGGTTCGTGACGTACTCGAGTTAGATCAGGACGATTTGCCGGACTACAGCACGGTCTACGAATCGTTCGGCCGGCTGAAAATGTGGGTATGTCGGGCGCTGCTGCGCGTTTCCGCGCGGCAGCACCTGCAACCCGGCCACGCCACTCTTGACAGCACGTTCTTCGACCGACGACGTGCGTCCTCATACTTTCGCCAGCGGTCGGGAAGCACCGTGCAGACGCTGAAAGTGACGACATTGACTAATGTGGAATCGCTTGCTGGCCTGATATTCACATCGCAATTCGGTGGAAGCATGATACGAAGACCGGACCACAGGTCGTCCGCCGAAACGCGCACGATCCGCAGTCCGTCGCGGCCGATAACGGGTTCCAAGGCTGGCACACTGAGTGCGAAATCGCTGTATATGACGTCGAGCACCTTGTTCACTACCGCGGGTCGTCAGCAAACACAGTCATAAACAACGCGCTCAACCGAGCAAACGGCTATACTCGGTGGTGGATGACCGAAGCCTCGTGTTCGACGACGAAGCGCCTGCTCGGCGGTGCCGTGCGAGCACTTGGCTAGCATCAGCAGTTCCGTGAAATCGTCTTGATGTTCGCCATCGTCAACATAGGACCGCTGTACCCGTGACTCAGCATCTATGTAATACAGCAATTTATTTCACGTCTTAATTCTCTAAAGAGACGCTCGACGCTGTTCCGATTACCGTGTTTCTCGCATCTGTGATCGAGGCCGTGTCGATGGAGAGCCGCTTGCAACCACGGTGCAGAACCGGCGAGATGGTATTCGAGGGTAAGGGTCCAGCCGGATGAAGCTGAATACCGAGCTTCATTGCGGGCTCGGGTGTCGGCTCTCGTTCCGCAGAGTCTAACTCAAAGCACCAATACGACCGACGAGGCGGGTGATTTCGGGCATGGAGCACTCGGAAATCTCGCCACCTCAGCTTTCATTCCTATTTGAACACTACCCGTCGGGACATTCACAAACTATTTCTGATGTGGCGGGGTTCCTACGGACGTAATGAAATCGTTCGACGAACTCGACTTCGACTACTTCCGGACGGAGACGCGGGACCACGTCGGGGTTCTGCGGATCGATCGCCCGCCAGTGAACGCCCACGATATCGATGTGCTGCTGGAGCTCCAGCGGGCTGTTGAGGGCGTCCGTTTCGACGATGAGGTGCGGGTCTGTGTCTTCGGGAGTGCAAACGACGATGTCTTTTCGACCGGCTACGACATCAACGCACTCAAAGAGGAGACCGGCGAGCAGACCGGGTACGCCAGCCAAACCTCAAAGGAGGTCATCATGAAGATGCGGTCGACTGACACCCTGTTCATCGCCGCCGTCGGCGGCCATTGTATGGGTGGCGGCCTCGAACTGGCTCTCGCGTGCGACTTCCGGTTTGTCGGCGACGACGACGACTACCGTGTGGGGATGCCTGAGGTCCACCTCGGGCTCATCGCTGGCGAGGCCGGTACCCAGCTTCTGCCCCGGTACATCGACCGGTCGGAGGCGCTCCGGATGATGGTCACCGGCGAGGAACTGACCCCCGCAGAGGCGACGGAGAAGGGTATTTTCGACGAGATTCACCCGCCGGAGGAACTCGAAGACGCCGTCTTCGAGTTCGCGGAGATGATCGTACAAAAACCCGCGGGCGCGGTCGGGCACAACAAACTCGCGGTCAATGAGGGGCTTGAAATGCCGCTGTCGGACGCCCTCGCCCACGAACGGGAGCTCCAGAACCGGCTTTTGGGCTCCGACATCGCCGAGGAGGGTGTCGACGCGTTCCTCAACAAGCGCGAACCGGATTTCCTCGGCGTCGAACTCGGTGACACGGAGCCCGGCGACGACGACTGACGCGGTCCGTGCAGTCGGTCCCCGGTCGGCGTCGTCCCACCCGCGATCGCCGCCGTTACCCCAGATTCACGTTGACCGTCTTCGATTGGGTGTACTCCTGGATCGCCTCGGTGCCCTGTTCCCGGCCGAGGCCGCTCTCCTTGACCCCACCGAACGGCGTTTGTGGGAACGTCTGCGGGTACTCGTTGATGCTGACCATTCCGTACTCCAGTCGGCTCGCCGCGTCGTGGGCCGTCGAGAGGTCGGTGGTCCAGACGCCCGCGCTCAGCCCGAACGGGGAGTCGTTGGCGATCGTCATCGCCTCGGCGAACTCGGAAAACTCGATCACGACGAGCACCGGCCCGAAAATCTCCTCGCGAGCGATCGTCATGTCGTTGTCGACATCCGTGAACACAGTCGGCTCGATGAAGTACCCCGCCTCGGTGTTGTCGGGGATCGATCCCCCGGTCGCCAGCGTCGCTCCCTCCTCGATGCCGGTCTCGATGTAATCGAGGACCTCCTCGCGGTGGGGCTCACTTACTGCCGGGCCCATCCGGCCGTCGTCGTTGATCCCGCCCCCGAGCGGCGTCGCCTCTGCCCGCTCGGCCACGCGGTCAACGACCTCGTCGCGAACGTCCTCGTGGACCAGCAACCGCGAGCCCGCCCAGCACATCTGCCCGCAATTCATGAAGATCCCGTAGTGGACGCCCTTCGCAGCGGCGGCGAGGTCAGCGTCCGGGAAGACCACGTTCGGGCCCTTCCCGCCGAGTTCCAGGGTCACGCCGGTCACGCTGTCCGCGGCGGCGTGTGCGATTCCTTTTCCGACGTCGGTACTGCCGGTGAACGCGACGTGGTCGACATCGGGGTGCTCGGCGAGCGCGCTTCCGGCCTCCGATCCACGGCCGGGGACGACGTTCACCACGCCGTCGGGGAGCCCCGCCGCCTCGGCGGCCTTCCCGTAGTAGAGCGCGGACAGCGGCGTCGTCTTCGAGGGTTTGATTACCGCGGTGTTGCCGCACGCGAGCGCCGCCGCGAGGCTCCGGCCGGCGAGCTGGAACGGGTAGTTCCATGGCGCGATGTGTGCGGTAACCCCTACCGGCTCCCGAAGGGTGTAGTCAAGCCGGTTGCCCGGCACGGGGATCGATTCGCCGGTTAGCTTGTCTGCCCACCCGGCGTAGTACCGGAAGGTGTCGATCACCATCTCAACGTCGAGTTGCGCCTCGAACGGCGTTTTCCCGTTGTCGTGGGACTCCACCAGGATGATCTCGTCCGCCATCGCCTCGATCTCGTCCGCCATCGCGCCCAGCGCCGCCGCGTAGTCCTTTGGGTCGGCGCGCCGCCACTCGGCGTCGTGGGCGGCGGCTGATTCGGCGGCGGTGACCGCCGCCGACACGTCAGGCTTGGTGGCGCACGCAACGGTAGCGTACGGTTCCTCGGTTGCCGGGTCTTCGGTCTCGATGGTTCCGCCATCTTTCGGTTCGATCCACTCGCCGTCGATGTACAGGGCTGTCGGACCCGTGTATTGCATACACTCTGTGGTGGCCGGTGTCAAAGAAAAGCGTTGGTATCCGACCGGGCTACGACGAGCCGTCGGGCACGGTTATCCGAAGTCGGGCCGCTCGTCGTTTCTGAACGCCTCGACGCCGGTCTCGTGGGCGTCGCTGCCGTACGCGATCACCTGGAGGTACGCCTCCCGCTCCAAGGCGTCGCGGAACGGCCGGCCGATGTTCTCGTGGAGCCCCCGCTTCGTGAGCCCCAGCGTCTCGGTCGGCTTCCGGTCGAGCGAATCGAGCAGGTCGGCGACCTCCTCGTGGAGATCGTCCGCCGGAACCGCGCGGTTGATGAGGTCCATCTCGGCGGCCTCGGTCGCGTCGAACAGCCGTCCGGTCATCGTGAGTTCCTTCGCCGTCCGGAGCCCGACTAACGCGGGGAGGAGAAAGGTCCCGCCGGAGTCGGGGATCAGCCCGACGTTCCCGAACACCTCGCCGAACCGGGCGTCCGCGGCAGCGTACGCGAAATCGCAGGCGGCGGCGACGTTCGTCCCCGCGCCGACGGCGTCACCGTTGACCTTCGCGATCACCGGCAGCGGGAGCGTCAGAAGCGTCTCGATCAGTTCCGAGAGTGTCGCCCGGACGCGGTCGTACGCCTCCCCAGGGGTCTCCTCGCGGGCGGCCATCGCCTCGATGTCGCCGCCAGCACAGAACGAACCGTCGTCGCCCGTGAGCACGACGGCGCGGGCGTCGGCGTCGGCGGCCGTGTTCAACGCGTCGGCGAGGTCGGTTGCCGCGTCGGCGGTGAGGGCGTTCTTCGCCCCCGGCCGGTCGAACACAAGAGTGTGGACCCGGTCGTCGGTCTCGACTCGAACCATAGCTTTCGTCGCCGTCGGGCCGGCATAAATCCATCCCCACCCGAAGCCAGTGGCGTTCAGATGAGCGGGTGAATCTGGGAACATTTCGAACACCCCGATTCGCTGGAGTCGGGGCAGCAAGGCGACTTCGTCGCTCCGGGCACGCGTACGGCCTCGCCATACCGCACTTGAGTGCGCGCGCCTGTCTCACCGCCGACGCTTCGCGCCGGCGAGACCGAGACGCCGAGGGCTTCGAGGTATCCACAATCCGACCAGCCTCATTCGAACAGTGTCTCCGAAGCCCGTAGCTTTTAGTCGCTCGTCGCCAGGGCAAGTGTATGATCGATGCGTATATTATCGGCGCCGGGCAGTCCGACTTCGGCTCCTTCCCCGACCGGTCGTACCGGTCGCTGTTCGACGACGCCTTCGACGAGGCGGTCGGAACCGTCGACGGCGACTTCGACCCCGCAGCGGTCGACGAGGCGTTCCTGGGCACCCTCGGGGTCGGCGGGCGGCAGGTGGGACTGAGCGGCCCCGCCGTGACCGAACACCTCGGCCTCCACGGCATACCCACCACGCGGGTGGAAAACGCGTGTGCGGCGTCGGGGTACGCGCTCCGGCAGGCCGTGATGGCGGTCCGGTCGGGGATGGCCGACCTCGTGCTCGCGGGCGGGTACGAGGTGATGACCGACACGAGCGGCGATCACACCAAGTGGTGGCTGGGTGTCAGCGGCGAGACCGAGTGGGAGCGGCTGTCGGGCACCACCTTCGCGGGCGTGTACGCCCAGATGGCGAGCGCGTACTTCCGGGAACACGACGACGCCACCGTCGAGGACCTCTCGCGGGTGGCGGTCAAGAACCACGGCAACGGCGCGCAGAACCCCCACGCACAGCTTGGATTCGAGTGTACGATGGACGACGCGATGGACGCCCCTGACGTGGCCGCCCCGCTGAACCTTTATCACTGCTGTCCCACCACCGACGGCGCTAGCGCGGTGCTCGTCGCGAACGAGGAAGTCGCGGCCGAACTCTCGGATGCTCCGGTCCGGGTTGCCGGGGCGGGCGCAGCGTCCGGCCGCGTTGGGCTGTTCCAGCGCGACACCCTCACCGGGATCCCCGCGTCCGAAACCGCCGCCGAGCGGGCCTACGAGGAGGCGGGGGTCGACCCCGACGACCTCGACATTGCGGAGGTTCACGACTGCTTCGCGATCGCGGAGCTCGCCGCCTACGAGGACCTGGGATTCTGTGACCGTGGGGACGCGCCCGAACTCCTCCGCGAAGGCGTCACCGACCCCGGCGGCGACCTCCCAGTGAACACCTCCGGGGGGTTGAAATCGAAGGGCCACCCGATCGGCGCGACCGGGACGGGCCAGGTCGTCGAGGTGTTCGCACAGCTCCGCGGCGACGCTCACGTCCAGGTTGATGACCCGGAAGTCGGGTTGACGCACAACGTCGGCGGCTCGGGCGGCGGCGTGACTGTCCACGTCTTCGAGCGGGCCGCGGAGGGAGAGGTATGAGCGGTACGGACCGGGGGATCGTCGCGACAGGGGTGTATCTCCCCCGGAACCGTCTCGACGGCAACGAGATCGAGGCGGCGTGGGGCACGTCCGCGCCGGTCGACCGCGCGGCCGTCCCGGCTGCGGACGAGGACGTGCTCACGATGGCGGTGGCTGCCGGCCACGACGCTCTCGACGGGGGGCCCGACGCCGACGAGATCACCCACCTCGCGGTGGCGACGACCACGCCACCGCTTGAGGAGGAGGCGTTCGTGCCGCGGATCGGCGCGGCGCTCGGAGCCGATCCGGACATCGGGACGACGACCGCCACACAGAGCACCGCCGCCACTGGGGAGGCGCTGCTCGCGGGCGTCGACGCCGACGGTCCCGCCCTGGTCGTCGTCGCCGACGCCCCGGAGGGCGATGCCGCCGAGGTCGGACAGCGCGTCGGCGCCGGCGCGGCCGCGTTCCTCGTCGACGACGGGGCCGACGTGGTGGTCGCGGGCCATGCCCGGGAGTCGCGGGACGCCCCCGGGCTCAGACTCAGGACGCAGGGGGAGACCGAGGTCTCGGAACTCGACATCACGACATACGAGCGGGAGACGATCCGGAGCACCGTCTCGGCGGCGGTCGAGCGCCTGTCGATCGACCACAGCGCAGTCGCCGCCGCGAGCCTACATCAGCCCACCGGTGACATCCCACATCGGATCGGCACGGCGTTGCCGTACGACGGCGCCACGATCGCCCGCGGGACCGTCGTCGACGACGTCGGCGACGCCGGCGCCGCGACCGTCGCACTCGGATTACTCGCCGCGTTGGAGGCTGTCGACGCGGGGGCAACCGTCGTTGCCGGGTTCTTCGGCAGCGGTGCGACCGCAGTCGGAGTCGGGTTCGAGGTCGGATCGGGTGTGGAAGCCGACGTTGACGCCGCGATCGAGGCGGGCGAGTCGGTCCCGTATCCGGCGGCGCTGCGGGCCCGCGGCACGATCGGGGAGACCGCGGTCGCCGGCGGCGGCGCCCACGTCAGCCTCCCGTCGTGGCAGCGTACGATCGCCCAGCGCTACCGGCTGGTCGCTGGTCGGTGTCCCGAGTGCGACGCCGTTGCGTTTCCGCCGGAGGGGGCGTGTCCGTCGTGCAGCGCCCGCGAGAATTTCGACCCAACGTCGCTGGCTCGGACCGGCGAGGTCGTGGCAATCACCGCGATCGGCCAGGGTGGCGCGCCCCCGGAGTTCGTCGAACAGCAGCGCCGGGACGGTCCATTCGCCGTCGCGATCGTAGAGGCGCCCGCGGCCGACGGCAACGGCGGCGCCCGGTTTCCCGCGCAGTTGACCGACTGCGACCCCGAAGCCGTCGCGATCGGTGACGAGGTTACGGGCCACCTCCGGCGGATCTACACCGTTGAGGGCGTCACGCGGTACGGGCTAAAATTCGTGCCGGAATAGGGGCGTCGTTCGTAAGGTTCGGGTTCGGACACACGAAGGCAGATCGAAAACCTATCATCGGGTGGGACTGAAATCGGCCGCCGGCTCGACGTCTCCGCGAGCATCGCGAGCGCAGCGAGTGATGCTGAAGACGCGCGATATGAGCGCTGAGGAGCGAACTGAGTGAGCGACGAGGCGCGCAGCGAGCGAATCGAGTCGAGCCGGCGAGGGCTTCCGAAGGCACTACCCCACCGTTCGGAACGGATCCGTTCATGCGAAAACAACACGTGAGGAACCTCGAGAGCCCGTACTACTCCTCGTACTGATTGCGTTCGCGCTCCCGGAGCTTCACCCGCTGGATCTTCCCGGTCTCCGTCCGCGGAAGCTCGTCGACGTACTCCACCGCGCGGGGGTACTT
>CAZDEJ010000026.1:0-19786 GCA_964504395.1 uncultured Halobellus sp.
GACAGCTATCCCTGAATACCGAGACCGGTGGAACGTACTGTGCCGTATCCCACGCGTGGACTGTCGACGGCCCGGTAGACGGATTCGACAGACGAGCGGAGACGCCCTCTCGCGTGCCGAACCGCGGCGTTTTTGCCCGCGGATCCGGTAGTTGGTACTAATTGAATGGCCCGGTACCACATCGAGACGTACGGCTGTGCCTCGAACCGCGGGGAGAGCCAGCGGATCGAGACCACGCTCCGGGACGCCGGCCACTACCCCGTGGACGGCCCCGAAAGCGCCGACGTTGCGATCATGAACTCCTGTACGGTCGTCGAAAAGACCGAGCGGAACATGCTCCGGCGGGCCAAAGAGCTCGAAACCGAGGCTGCGGATCTCATCGTCACCGGGTGCATGGCGCTTGCACAGGCCGAGGAGTTCCGCGAGGCGGACGTCGACGCGCGGATCCTCCACTGGGACGACGTTCCCGCCGCGGTCACCAACGGCGAGTGTCCGACACCCGGCCCCGACACCGAACCCGTCCTCGACGGCGTCGTCGGCATTCTGCCGATCGCTCGCGGGTGTCTGTCGAACTGCTCGTACTGCATCACCAAGTTCGCGACCGGTCGGGTCGACTCCCCGCCGGTCGAGGAGAACGTCGAGAAGGCCCGCGCTTTGGTCCACGCCGGCGCGAGGGAGCTTCGGATCACCGGCCAGGACACCGGCGTCTACGGGTGGGACGAGGGCGAACGCACGCTCCCGGAGCTTCTGGACCGGATCTGCACCGAGATCGACGGCGACTTCCGGGTACGGTTGGGAATGGCCAACCCCGGCGGGGTCCACGGGATCCGCGAGGAACTGGCCGACGTCTTCGCGCGCCACGACCAACTCTACAACTTCATCCACCTCCCCGTGCAGTCGGGGTCCGACGCCGTCCTCGAGGACATGCGTCGCCAGCACCGCGTCGAAAAGTTCCGCGAGATCGTGGCAACCTTCGACAATCGGCTCGACACTGGACGCTGTCGACCGACTTCATCGTCGGCTTCCCCACCGAGACGCCCGAGGATCACGAACGGAGTATGGAACTGTTCCGGGAGGTTCGCCCCGAGAAGGCGAACGTCACCCGGTTCTCGAAACGCCCCGGCACCGACGCAGCCGACCTGAAGGGGCTGGGTGGCCAGGTCAAGAAGGATCGGTCGAAGGAGATGTCCGAACTGCAGCGTGAGGCCGCCGCCGAGGCCTACGAGTCGATGATCGGCGACACGAAGGAAGTGCTGGCGGTGCGGGCGGGCACCGGCGACTCGATGAAGTGCCGTGACAGTGCCTACCGCCAGATCATCGTTCGCAGCGCCGACGAACGCGGACTCGAACCCGGCGACACCGTCGAGGTCGAGGTGACGAGCCACCAGACCGTCTACGCGTTCGGCGAGCCCGTGTAGGCGGCGGAGACACTCTGACCTCGCGAACGAGGGTTTATATCCGCCTCCAAGCTACGCACGGAACACCTGACAGGTGATCCGTTATCCTCCGTATCGAGTTCCCGACGACCCACTCCGGCGTGGTGAGCAGGCCGACGGGCCTGCCTCCGGATGCCCGGCGGATCGGGTTTGATACTGTTGGCTATACCGACGTGACGATGTTCGATACCCCGGGGTGTCGAAATCCGTCACGTGACGATAGCCGGCAGTACGAGAACGCGGGCTCCGCCGAGGAGGGCAACTGGGCCACGTCCCTGCCGAATCCAGGAACGCCGGTCGTAGGGCACTCGTGCATCGTGCTACCCTGCCACAAACGTGTGTGGGCCGGATCGGTCGACCGCGCGGCCCACCTACCGGTCGCACCTAGGGAGTCGTCCCCGGTTCCGCTCGGGGGGACGTATCGAAAGCACTCGACCCCGAACCGGTCGGAGTTTCGACGGGCCACCGACCGTCGATCCGTCGGACGGCACTACGGATCCGGCAGCCGAACCGAGGGACGATGACCCGCGTGGAGCACTCGCGGCTCCGCGGACTCGGCCGGTTCGACGCCATCGTCCTCACTTCCGGGCTGTGGTTCCTCGGGAAGTTCGTCCGGTTTTCGGTTCCCCCGTTGTTCGGGCGGATCGCCGGCGTCTACCAGATCTCTGCTACAGGACTCGGGAGCGCCTTCAGCGGGCTGTTGCTCGTGTACGCGGTGCTGCAGTTCCCCTCGGGGCTGCTCGCCGACCGATTCAGCTCCGTGACAGTTGTCGGCACCGGGGCCGCACTCGCGGCACTCGGGGCGCTCGCGCTGGCGGTCGACGCCCCGCTGGCCGTCTTCATCGCGGCGATGGTAGTGATCGGGGCGGGAACCGGGACGCTCAAGACCGTCAGCGTCCGGTTGCTCTCCCGGGCGTACCCGGCACAGACCGGGCGCGCGCTCGGCGTGTTCGATACGTTCGGGGCCCTCGGCGGTGTCGCTGCCCCCGCCGCAGTGGTCGCCTTCGCGGGGCTTCCCGGGGTCGTCGGCGCCGGGTGGCGGACCACCTTTCTGCTCGCGGGGATTGTCGGACTCGCAACGACCGCGGCCTTCGTCTCGCGGGTCCCGGCGCGTCTCCCGGACGCATCCGGCGGCGCCGACGGCGACGGGGGTGTTCCGGTCCGGGAGTACGCGGCGATGTTCCGAGACTGGCGGTTCTCCGCGTTCGTTCTGGCGGCGATCCTGTTCGCCTTCGCGTACAACGCCGTCACCGCCTTCCTCCCGCTGTACCTCACCCGCGAAGCGGGGGTCGGCTCCGCAACGGCGAGTCTGATATTCAGTGCGCTGTTCGCGGTGAGTCTGGTCCAGCTCGTCACCGGCGAGGTGAGCGATCGGATCGGGACGCTTCCGGTGATCGTCGCCATGCTCGTGGTTGCCTCCCTCGGATTGGCGTCGATCGTCCTCCTCACCGGCGTTGCCGGCCCGCTGGGGTTGGGTGTGGCCGCCGTCTGTCTCGGGCTCGGCTCACACGGCTACCGACCGGTCCGCGGCGCGTACCTGATGTCGACCATCCCGTCGCCGGTGGCCGGTGGGAGCCTCGGCGCGGTCCGGACGCTGCTCATGGCCGCCGGTGCGTCGTCGCCGGCGATTGTGGGGCTCGTCTCGGAGACCGTCGGGTTCCAGCCGGCGTTTTGGCTGCTGACTGCGGCACTCGCGGTCGCTACGGCGCTTTCGGTCGTTCTCTGGGTGTTCGACTGATTCCGCCGCCGGGTTCGACCCCGCCCCGACGTGAGTCGACTGACCGCGCTGCCGCCGAGTCCGGGACCGACTCGACGCGGGTCGACCGGTAATCATACCCGAGACTCGGCAGGGCGCGAACGGCGCTCACCCCCGCTGCCCGGCGGTGTCCGGGCCGGTCGGGTCGGACGGATCGGTCCTCCCGTCGCGTTCGGATGGGTCATTCCCCGCGCCCGCGGCCGCGGTTCCGACAAGCCCGTCGGCGTCGTCGTCGTCGGGCTTCCACTCGCCGAGTTCCTTCGGGTCCACGTGGACGAACACGTCGTCGACCTCCGGCATCGCCCGGATCGACTCGACCACCTCCGATTCGATGCCGTGGGCCTCGAACAGGGACATGTGCCCCTCGACCTCGATGTGGAGGCTCACGTCCACCTCTGGGCCGACGTAGTGGGCGACCACGTCGTGTGCGCCGCGGACTCGCGGGTGTTCCAGCGCGCGTTCGAGGATCTCCCGCCGGAGGTCCTCGGGGGGTGCGGCGCCGACGAGGTAGCTCACGTTGTCGCGGACGATCTCGGCGCCGGTGTAAAAGATCCCCACGGAGACGACACCCGCGGCGATCGGGTCGAGGATCGGCGCCCCGAACGACGCCCCCACCACCCCGAAAAGCGCCGCGCCGGCGGTGAGGATGTCGTTGCGATTGTCCAAGGCGGCGGCGACGACCGCGGGGGAGTTTCGCTCGCGGCCGACCGCCAGGCAGTACCGGTAGAGCCCGAACTTCGCCGCTGCCGTGGCGATCAACACGACGGCACCGGCCGCCCCCGCCTCGACACCGTAGGTCCCGTTCAGTACCGATTTCACGGCGTTCCAGAGCACTACCCCGCCCGCTACGAAGACGCCGAGCGCGACGAAGAGGGAGACGAACGGCTCGATCCGCTCGTGGCCGTGGGGGTGCTCGAAGTCCGGGGGCTGTGTTGTGAGGTACAGCCCCGTGAGGACGATCAGGCTGTACGCCACGTCGGCGAGGCTGTTGACCGCCTCCGACCCGACCGCGAGGCTCCCGGTGAGCCACCAGACCCCGCCCTTCGCGGCCACCAGGATCAGGTTGATGCCGAGCACGACCGCGCCTACGCGGCGGACGGCCCGTCGCCGGTCGTCGCTCATTGGTAGACCCTACCCGTCCGGCGGCTAAGGGGCTTCGGTCCTCCCGGAGTCCGGGGATCGAAGAGAGGTTTATACTATTGGCTATGACTGCGTGGCGATTTTCGACACCCCGGGATGTCGAAATCAGTCGCGTGAGTATAGCTAACAGCATTAGAATACGAGCGCCGCCAGGTTTCGGTATGAATCTGATGATCCCCCTCGAAATCGTCCCGACGGCGAGTCGGGTGCCACAGGACGCATTCGGCGTGGCGCCGGCAAGCGAGCGCGCCGCCCGGTACGCCTTCGGAGCCTACGGCCGCACCGACGACCTCCAGGTCACCGTGCTCAACCTTGCGATCGACGCGATCGATCTCGAGGGGAATCTCGGTGCCGCCGAGATGCGGGCGATCGCGGACATCATGGACGTCGACGTCGAGATCTTCATCCACCCGATGCAGGACGTCGATTCGACCGAGGGGCTCCAGCAGGAGGTGGTCGACCTCATCGATACGGCCAGTATCGATACCGTCGTGATGGGGTGCGAGGAGGGCTCGTTCGCCGACGCGGTCTTCTCGGGGGGTATGCCCGATCGACTCTTAGGGGAGCAGCAGACCCCGGTGGTTCTGGTTCCGTAGCGCCGACGGCGGCCCGTCGTCCCGAGGCTACGGCTCCGTGCGGGGACCGTCGACGTCCCCGAACCGCAGGCTTACCGCCCGATCGGGAGTATCACTGCCGCCGGGGTTTCCGACAGCGTCGGGGTGCGCCGCGAACGCCGCGTGCAGGCGGTCGTAGGTGTCGTCGAGTGCCTCCACGATCACGCTCGTGTCGCCAGTCACGGCCATGAAGTTGGTGTCGCCGCTCCACCGCGGCACGAGATGGGTGTGGACGTGGTCGTCGATCGACCCGCCGGCGGCGTCGCCGCCGAGATTCTCCCCCGCGTTGATGCCGTCCGGGGCGAGCCCCGTCTCGAGCGCGTCGATCGTTGCGACCTTCAGTCGGGCGTGAGCCAGGAGTTCGCCGTCGGAGAGTGCCCCCCACTCGCCGGTGTGTTGTCGGGGGATCACCATCACGTGTCCGGGATTGTACGGGTAGTTGTTCAGAACGACGAACGCGTGGTCGGTTCGGGCGACGATCCGGCTTTCGCGATCCGCGTCGCGGTCGGGCAGCACACAGAACGGACACCCCTCGATGTCGTCCTCGTCGGGGTCGCGTTCGACCCACTCGATCCGCCAGGGGGCGAAGAGTTGATCCATCCTCCCGCTCACGCCGTCAGGATCTCACATCCGTCGTCGGTGATCACGACGGTGTGTTCGGCCTGGCTCACGAACTCGCCGTCGTCCTCCTTCAGGACGGGGTAGCCGTGGAGGACGCCCTGCTGCTCCAGCCGTCGGACCGCCATCCCCGCCCGTGGGGCGTCCAGCCACCGGGACGCGAACGGCAGCGTCCGGTACTCCTCGGTCACCTGTTCGAGGACCTGTCTCGCGGTGCGGTTCCGGACCGACCGGTCGGATTCGAGGCTGTAAATCTCCGCGTTCGAACCCTCCGAGACTTTGCCGCGGCCCGTGGTCGCGAAGGGTTCGATCGCAACCACGTCGCCGACCTCCAACTCGACCCCGCGGTCGGTCCCGCGGTTCGGGATCGTCGGCCCGGTGTGGGCGTCCCACTGGGCGACACCGTGGCCCGAGAGGTTCAGGATGGGGGTGTAGCCGTACCCACGGATCACGTCCTCAACCGCGGCACCGACCTCGCCGGTTTCGACACCCGGCCCCACGACCTCGAGGGCGGCGTCGAGTGCCTCCTCGGCGGCCTCGACGAGTTCTGGCGTCCCCGAGAGATCGACCGTCACCGCGGCGTCGGCGACGTAGCCGTCGACGTGGACCCCGCAGTCGAGACACACCATCTCCTCGCCGAACTCGGCGTCGTCGTCGGCTGCGGGGGTGGCGTGGGAGGCCTCCTCGTCGGTACTGATGTTCGCGGGGAAGGCACACCCGTCGGCCTCCTCGGTGATCCGCTCCTCGGCGAACTCGGCGACTTCGAGGTGGGAAACGCCCGGTTCGATCAGCTCCGCGGCGTCGTCCAAGACCCTCCGGAGCACGGTCCCGGCGTGTCTGTACTTCTCCAGCGTCCCCTCTTCGAGCGATCCGTGACTCATACTCGTGTAATCGGCCGAACGGCCCAAAGAGCTTCCGAACCCGACGGTGGTGCGGGACGATCAGTACGGATCGGTCACCGGGATATCGAGGTAGCTCTCGGAACTACTCGGGTGAGAGGACGACCTCGGTGTCGGACTCCTCGAACTGCTCGAAGTCGTCGTCGATCGTCACCACCGTGTCCACCCCTTCGGGTGCCGCTACCGCAGCATGGTACCATCCCACCCGTCGACGTTCGCATCGTCCGCCCGCAGAAACCCGTCCCGAACGAGGTCCCGGGACATCTCGCCGTGCCAGTGGATCCGTTCGGCGTCGAGGAAGTTCAGTAGTCGGGACGCGTCCGAGTGTGACTGCCAGTAGTACGTCGTCAGAACAGTGTGGGCGCCGATCACCCGCCGACCGACCCGACCAACTCCCGGAGGTACGCGACCTCCTCCTCGAAGATCCCGTGGCCGCGGCCGTGGTACTCGTCGAACCGGACGTCGGCACCGAGTCGCTCGAAGACCTCAACGGTCGCTTCGGCCCGCGACACCGGGATGTGTGGATCGTCATCGCTGACGCCCAGGAGGAACGGCATCGCGTCGACGTCGCCGTCGTAGTCGAAGTCGGTCCCCGCCGCGCCGATCAACCCGCCCGACAGCAACACCAACCCGGCGTACCGCTCCGGGTTGCGCGCGACGAACTCCGAGACCAGACACGCCCCCTGGGAGAACCCGACGAGCAGGACCTTCCGGGCCGGGAGGCCGCCGGAGCGGGCGTGTTCGACCGCCCGCCCGACGTGGGCGAGCGCGGCGTCGAGGTGCGGCTGGTTCCGCTCGACCGGCGCGAGAAAGGAGTCGGGGTACCAGGTCCCGCGATACGCCTGCGGCGCGACGTAGTGAATCCCCGCACGCCCGAACTCCCGGGCGAACCGGAGCATTCCGCCGGCGCGGGCGCCGCGGCCGTGGACGACCACCACGGCGGCGTCGGCGTCGTCGACATCGGCGCCGGCCGTCCGGATCGGCTGTCCGTCGTGGGGGTCGTCGGTGCGGCTCATTTCGCCCTCCCCGCGTCGACCGCCCCCTCGTGATCCGGTGCCGCCGCTCCCGACCGGGCGTGATACCCGCGGTCGTACGCCGTCGCGTCGTGGCCGCCGGCCGTGCGTTTGAGGGTCCCTACCATGTACGATCCCGTGTCGAACCGTTGGGTCTCCGACGGGTCGTCGGCAACGGTCGTGGCGTGATGTCGTGTGTCGATTTGCATCGTTGTGTCTTCGAGCGTTATTCCGGTATCGCTCTGTTATCTGCTATGCTCCCGAAAGGGTTTGTAGCTTCGCGGACGAAAGCGCTACCAGGTGACATTCGTGCCCCCGGAATCCGACCCGACCGACAGCACCGACGAGCCCTGTTCTGTCATCGACTCCGTAGAACAGATCGGGTCCAAGTGGCGGCTGATCGTGCTTCACGACCTCCAGGAGTGTGAAAAGCGGTTCAACGAGCTCAAACGCTCCACCGACGCCAGTTCCCGGACGCTTTCGCGGGTCCTCGACGACCTCCAGGAGTTGGGGTTCGTGAACCGCCGGCTCGAGGAGGACGCGCCGGTCGCGACCTTCTACTCGCTGACCCCGAAAGGCCGCTCCCTGTGTCCGGTCTTCGACGAGATCGAGGCGTGGGCCGACGAGTGGCTCCACGCCACGCCGACCGGTGAGGATCCGGCGGCCGTCGCGGCGGACGGCGGCGGGACCGACGACGGGACGGCATCCGAACGGACGGAGTAGGTCCGATTTCGGTAGCCACGCCGATGGCAGGGGGCTCCGTGATCAGCGCCCCTCGACCAGCCGTTCGAGTTGCTCCGGCGGGACGGCGCCGCGGGCGGCGTGGCCGTCGGCGACGAACGTTGGGACGCCGGTGATCCCGTCGGATTTGGCCTCCTGGAACCGCTCGCGCAGCGCGGCCCGTCGACCGTCGTCCCCGAGGGCGTCCCGGACGTCATCGGGATCGACGCCCGCCTCCGCGGCGATATCGACGAGTACGTCCTCGTCGCCGATGTCGCGGCCCTCGTGCCACAGTGCCGCGAAGACGGCCTCGTCGAAATCGAGCCACGTGCTGTAGTCGTAGACGTCCCGAACCGCGACGGACGCGAGCTGTGCGGGCAACGAGTCGACTTCGGTTGCGAGTTCGGCGGTCATCTCGTCGGCGTCGTACTCCTCGCGGAGCCGCTCGACGTTCTGTTTCGCCCGTTCGTAGTACGCCTCGTCCTTCCCGTCGTCCGCCGTGTGGTCGATCGACCCGTCGGGCTTCCGCGTGCCTGCCCGGAGGTCGAACGGCCGCCAGTCGATTCTGAGCGGCTGCTCGCGGTCGGACTGGTAGGACGATAGCGAGCGTCTGCCGAGGTAGCAGAACGGACAGACGTAGTCTGAGTAGACGATGATCGTCGGCGCCGCGTCGGCCTCGCCGAGCGTATCGGGCGTTTCGCTCATTACTCCCACGGAACCGGCGCGCGTACAAGAACCCCAGCCGTTCGTGAGTGCCGGGGTCACGACCGTGACGGCTGGCGGGGTCGCTCCGTGAGTCCCTGCACTACCGCCGACCTCCGGCAGCATTTGCCGGCCGCCACGGTAACGGCATCCATTTATGCCCGGTACGGAAAGCAACAGGTGTTTATGAGCTACGATCAGATCGCGGTCCCCGAGTCGGGATCGGAGATCACGCTCGTCGACGCCGAGACCGGCGAGTTGGACGTACCCGACACGCCGATCATCCCGATCATCCACGGCGACGGGATCGGGACCGACGTTGGCCCCGCCGCACAACAGGTCCTCGACGCCGCCGCGGAGGCGACCGGACGCTCCATCGCGTGGATGCGGGTTTACGCCGGGAGTTCCGCTCGCGACAAGTACGGCGAGAACCTCCCCGAGGACACGGTCGAAGCGATCCGTGAACACCGCGCCGCGATCAAGGGCCCGCTCACGACCCCGGTCGGGTCCGGGTTCCGATCGCTGAACGTCGCGCTCCGCCAGCAACTCGATCTCTACGCCAACGTCCGCCCCACGTACTACCTCGACGGCGTCCCCTCGCCGGTCGAAAACCCCGAGGAGATGGACATGATCACCTTCCGGGAGAACACCGAGGACGTCTACGCCGGCATCGAGTGGGAGGCCGGTACCGAGGGCGTCCAGCAGGTGAAGTCGTTCGTCGAGGACATGGGCTACGACGACATGCTCCACGACGGCCCGATCGGGATCGGCGTCAAGCCGATCACGGAGTTCGGCACCAAGCGGCTGGTCCGGCAGGCCATCGAGTACGCCCTCGAAAACGATCGCGACACGGTGACCCTGGTTCACAAGGGCAACATCATGAAGTTCACCGAGGGGGCGTTCCGTGACTGGGGCTACGAACTCGTCGAGGGGGAGTACGACGACGTCGCGATCACCGAGGACGAACTCTGGGAGGAGTACGACGGCGACGCCCCCGACGACGTGCTCGTCGTGAACGACCGGATCGCCGACAACATGCTCCAACAGCTCCTGACCCGCACCGACGAGTACGAGGTCGTTGCGACGATGAACCTCAACGGCGACTACATGTCCGATGCCGCCGGCGCACAGATCGGCGGACTCGGCATCGCCCCCGGCGCCAACTTCGGCGACGGGCTGTGTCTCGCCGAACCCGTCCACGGCTCCGCGCCGAAGTACGCCGGCGAGAACAAGGTCAACCCGACGGCGATGATCCTCTCCGGGCGACTGCTCTTCGAGTACCTCGGGTGGGACGACGCCGGCACGCTCATCCGCGACGCCGTCGAGGACGCGATCGCCTCCGGCGAGGTCACCTACGACCTCCACCGCCAGATCGAGGGCGGGACGAAGCTCTCCACGTCGGCGTTCGCCGACGCGGTCGTCGACCGGATCGACGAACTGGCCTGAGCGGAGCGATCCCGGGCGGCGACACCCTCGATCTCCTCCATCCGTCCGCGAACGACCAGTACCAGTCTGCTTTTTTTCCGTCGCTGTCGAGGAACGCGCATGGAGTTTCCCGACGCCGGGACCGTCGACGCCGCGCTTCCGGACGTCGCGTTCCCGACGTTCGCTCGAGTGTCCTACGACCCGGAGACCCCTCGTGTCGACGACGTCCGCCGGGCCACGCGGGACGCCGTCGTGTCGCTGCCGCTCTCCGAGGTCCCGGCAGGCGGGACCGTCGCGATCGGACTCGGGAGTCGCGGGATCCACGACATCCGGTCGATCGCCGAGACCGTCGTCGCGGCGGTGTCGGAGGCCGGATACGAGCCGGTGGTCATCCCGGCGATGGGGAGCCACGGCGGCGCGACGCCGGAGGGCCAGCGCCGGGCGCTCGCGGGGCTCGGCCTCACCGAGGACGCACTGGGGTGTTCGATCGACGCCGGAACGGGGACCGTCGTCGTCGGAACGACGGCCCGTGGCCACGAGGTGCCGGTCGCGACTGCCGCCCTGGAGGCTGACGGAATCGTCGTCGTCAACCGGGTGAAGCCACATACCAACTTCTCCGGGGCGATCGAGAGCGGGCTCTCGAAGATGCTCACCGTCGGCCTGGGGAAGCGAGCCGGTGCGCGAGCGTTCCACGAGGCTGCGCTGACCCACGGCTACGTTGACACGATCGAACGCGCGCTCGAGGTCGTCCGCGCGAACGCGTCGGTCGTCGGCGGGGTCGCAGTCGTGGAGAACTTCCACGACCGGACGGCACACGTCGAGGGCGTTCCGGCGGGGGACCTCCCCGGCGCCGAAGCCGGCCTCCTGGATCGCGCCCGGGAGCACCTCCCGACGCTCCCGTTCGACGACCTCGACGCCCTGGTGGTTGCGGGGATCGGAAAGGACGTGTCGGGATCGGGGATGGACACGAACGTGATCGGTCGGTATGGCGTCGTGAACGCCTCGGACCCCAACACACCCGACATCGACCGGATCGTCGCGCTCGGGCTGACGGACGCGACTCACGGCAACGGCCACGGGATCGGGCTGGCGGATATCACGACGGCCGACGCAGTCGCCGAACTGGACCTCGACGAGATGTACACGAACGCCCTGACCAGCGGGTCGCTGTCGCGGTCGTCGATCCCGGTCGTGCTCCCCTCCGACCGGCATGCTCTCCGGGCTGCGGTCGCGACGGCGGGGCAGTACGAACCATCGGACGCCCGGATCGTGTGGCTCCGCGACACCGCCCACCTGTCGTCGTTTCGGGTTTCCGAAGCCCTTCTCGGCGACGTCGACGACGCGGTTACAGTCGAGCGTCGCGAGCGGTTGCGGTTCGCCGACGGCGACGCGGTGTTCGAGCCGATCGACGGGTAGTCCCCGCCCCCGTGTTGAGCCGAAGCTTCAAAGCGGATGCCGGGGAACAGACTCGTATGTACGCCGTCGTTGGCTGCTCCGACTGCGACCACCTCTGGCTGCTCTCCGACCCCCATGCCGCCGAGACCGCAACGTGTCCGCGGTGTGGTCGAACCCACCGAACGAAGAAGCTCCGTCGGCTCGCCGAGGACGAGAACCGCGAGGCCGTCCGCCAGGCCCGCGCGGCACTGCTCGCAAAGCGGGGCGGCAACAGCGAGGCGTTCGCGGAAACCGCTCACGTCGCGGAGATGGAGCGCGATATCGACGACAGCGGCGTCGACGACCGGGAGTACCTCGAGGGGTCGGGGCTGGACCCCGACGCGGTTGCGGCCGCCGGCGAGCGCGCGTCGTCGGGGTCGAGCTCGCGGAGCCGCGACGAGGTCGTCCGCGACGCGCTCCGGGAGCACGACGCGCCGACGGCCGAGGTGGTCCTCGCGTACGCCGAGTCCCACGGCGTTCCCGGGGAGCGCGCGCGGAAGCTCCTGGAGACGCTCGTCCGCCGGGGGGAGGTCTCCGAGTCGAACGGCACCTACCGGCTCGTATGAGCGGCTCGGGCTCGTCCGGCTCGGGCGCTGTGGGGTGGATCGCCCGCGGGATCGTCGCTGTCTGTCTCCTCAGCGGTGCAGTACTCGCGGTGACCGGCCGGCTGGTGGTCGCAGGCGTCGCGTTCCTCGCGGCGCACACCCTGCTCGCGGGCGCGGCGGTGATCCAGGGACAGCGCAGCCGCGGCGTCGGGTTTTCGCTGTCCGGGATCGGGTGGATCGCGCTCTCGGCCGGACTTGCGGCCGCGAACGGGAGCGGGGTCGGGCTTCCGGGGACGCCGCTGCTCGCCGTCGGCGCCGTGTTGGTCGGTGGTGGGACGCTGCTCACGACTGGCGTGCTCGATGTCGGCTTCGGGACGTAGGTGGGTTCCCGACGGCGGCCTCCGCGTTTCCGCGGTCGCTACCGCCCCAGATCGGCGTGCGCGCTGGAGAGGTGTCGCGACGCGAGCGCCGACAGCAGCGAGAGTTCGCCCGCGAGCGCGCCCGCCGCGATGTACTCCGCGAACGCGTCGGCGTTCGACCCCGGGGGGTCGCCGCCGCCGCGGATCCCGAGGACGTCGAGTGCTTCCGCCTGCGTCGGGAGTTTCGTGCCGCCGCCGACGGTGCCGACCTCCAGTGACGACAGCGACACCGAGAGGTAGAGGTCGCCGTCGGAGCCGGCGCCCTTCGAGCGCACTTCGGCGGTGGTGATCGCGTTCGCGCCCTCGACGACCTGGGCTTCGTCCTGGCCCGTCGCCAGAAACATCGCCGCGACCACGTTCGCGACGTGGGCGTTGAACCCCAAGCTCCCGGCCTTTGCCGACCCGACCAAGTTCTTCCGGGTGTTCAACTCCGCGATCGCCTCTGGAGTCGTGTGGAGCCGGTCCTCGACGACCGCGCTTGGAACCGTGACGTCGGCGGTCACGCTCCGGCCCCGTCCCTCGACGGCGTTGATCGCGGCGGGCTTCTTGTCGGTGCAGAGGTTTCCCGACAACGCGACGAGCGACGCCTCGGTTTCGGCCTCGATCACGTCGCAGGCGGCCTCGGTCGCGATCGTGGCCATGTTCATCCCCATCGCGTCTTTGGTGTCGTAGCGGCATCGGAGGTAGACGGAGTTGCCAACGACGTACGGCGTCACGTCGAGGAGTTCGCCGTGGCTCGTCGTCTCGGCGGCCGCCTCGCGAAGCCGGCCGACGTTGTCGCGGACCCACCTCACGAGCGCTTCGGCCTCGACGACGTCGGCGACGCGGAACACCGGCGCGCGGGTCATCCCGGACTTGAGGACCCGAACCGACACCCCGCCGGCGGCGTTGAGCACCGAACACCCGCGGTTGACGCTCGCGAGGAGCGCTCCCTCGGTTGTCGCAAGCGGGAGGTACGCCTCCGTCTCGGCCGCGCCGCCGTCGACGGCGATGGGCCCGGCGACCCCTATCGGGACCTGGACTGCGCCGATCATGTTCTCGATGTTCGGGTCGGCGATGGCGGCGGGGAACCCGTAGTCGCCGACGGACCCGAGCGACGCGTCGGCCTCGGATTCGACCACCTGCCTGCGCGCTGCGGCGGCGACGTCGGGGTCGGCGTGGTCGGCAAGTTCGTGCAGCCGGAGGTCGCCCTCGCGGACGCGGGTGGCGAGGTCTGCGGCGTCTGTCATACGTTCCCGTTCCGCGGCGCGCGCCTAACGGTTTCGGGTTCAGCCGGCCGAGACCCGGACGCCCGCGGAGGCGGTCGGCAACGACCGACCGGTCCCGGCGTATCGGCAGCGGCTGCTCTCCTCCAGCGTTAACTGGATCGAATCGCTCAAACGGCTGGTCAGATAGGCAATCGGCCTTCGGTCTCCGTTCGGAAGACGATAGTAGTTCAAAACTGCTGTAGAACGTACTTCTATATCCTGCTGCGATATCGAAGAACAATGTTTTTCAGTACGTGGTTGTGAGTGATAGATACCTACACGAGAACCCATGGCAGAGCTAGAAACCGCCGGTTTCGAGTCCGACCTGAGCCTGTTCAAGTACGACAACCTCGAGCAACTCCCGGAGGCGTACCGGGACCTCACGGAGGCCGAGCGCGCCGCACGGATCGAGTCCGCACGCGAGGAACTGGGCGACGACGTGATCGTCCTCGGCCACAACTACCAGCGCCGCGAGATCGTCGACCACGCCGACTTCATCGGCGACTCCTACGAACTCTCGAAGCGGGCTGCGAACTCCGCGGCGGACTACGTCGTGTTCGCGGGGGTGACGTTCATGGCCGAGAGCGCCGACATCATCACCGACGACGACCAGACCGTCCTCCTCCCGTCGATGGAGGCGTCGTGTCCGATGGCGGGGATGGCGGAGGCGTTGCAGGTCGACGCGGCCTGGCAGCGGATCGACGACGCCACCGGCGACCGGGAGGTGATCCCGATCACGTACATGAACTCCTACGCCGATCTGAAGGCGTTCTGTGCCGAGCAGGGTGGCCTCGTCTGCACGTCGTCGAACGCCGCCGACGCCTTCGAGTGGGCGTTCGACCGCGGGGATGCGGTGCTGTTCCTGCCCGACAAACACCTCGGCCGCAACACCGCCGCGAAACTCGGCGTCGACCCCGAGGCCGTCACGGAGTGGGACCCCTGGAGCCCGGACGCCCCGGACGCGACCGACGCCGCGGGGGCGGATGTCGTTCTCTGGGACGGCTACTGCCAGGTCCACGAGCGGTTCGACGTCGGCCACGTCGAGTCGGTACGAGCAAGTCACGACGCGGACGTGATCGTTCACCCCGAGTGCCGCCGGGAGGTCGTCGTCGCGGCCGACGCCGCGGGGTCGACGAGCCAGATCTGTGATACGATCGCCGACGCCGAGCCGGGTGACACCTGGGCGATCGGCACCGAGATCCACCTCGTGAACCACCTCCAGCGGTGGCACCCCGAGGTGAACGTCCTCCCGCTCTGTGGCGACGCCTGCATGGACTGCAACGCGATGCGGCAGATCGACCCGAACTACCTGACGTGGCTACTCGAATCGCTCGCGGAGGGAACGGTTCACAACGAAGTGGCCGTCGCACCCCGGGAGAAGGAACTGGCGGCGACCGCACTCGACCGGATGCTCGAACTATGACCCGCGAACCCGACGTGTTGGTCATCGGATCGGGTATCGCCGGGTGTGCCGCCGCCGTAGCGGCCGCCCGCGAGGGGGCGGACGTCCTCGTCGCAACGAAGGCAACCGAACCCGAAGACGCCGCGACCGACTGGGCACAGGGCGGCGTCGCCGTCACCGGAAGCGACCCGGAGACGTTCCGAGCGGACGTTCACGCCGCAAGCGACGGCACGGCCGACCCCGACGCGGTCGACGTGCTGGTGTCGAACGCCCGCGAGGCCGTGGCGGATGTGCTCGTCGACACCCTCGACGTTCCGTTCGACGGCGCGCCCCCCGGTGCCGACGTCGACGCCTACGACCGCGGCCGTGAGGCCGCCCACTCGGAGTCCCGGATCCTCCACGTGAACGCGAACACCGGGTCACACGTGCTCCGACCGTTCCTTCAGCACCTCCACGAACGCTCGGGTATCACCGTCCTCGACGACGCGATGGCGCTGGAACTTGTCACGCACGAAGGTCGCGTCCACGGCGCGTCGGTGCTCCGTGACGACACTACCGAACCCGTGTTCGCCGGCGCGACCGTCCTCGCGACTGGCGGGATCGGGTCGTGTTACCGGACCACCACCAACCCCGACGGCGCGACCGGCGACGGGATCGCGATGGCGGCGTTCGCGGGCGCCCGGATCGCGGACATGCAGTACGTGCAGTTTCACCCGACCGCATATCCGGGCTCCGACCCGTTCCTGGTGAGCGAGGCGGTCCGAGGGGAGGGGGCGGTCCTCCGAAACGCGGCCGGCGAGCGGTTTCTGCCCGCGGTCCACGACGACGCCGAGCTCGCCCCACGCGACATCGTCGCCCGCGCTGTCGCCGACGAGCGAGCGCGAGCCGGGGAGGTCAGGCTCGACGTCTCCCCGCTCGACCCCGACTTCGAGGTGGCGTTTCCGGACCTCGCCGACCTGTGCGCGGACCGTGGTATCGACCCCGACGACGGCATCCCGGTCGCGCCCGCGGAACACTACCTGTGCGGCGGAATCGCGGTCGACGACCGCGGTCACACGACGCTCGACCGGCTCTACGCGGCCGGCGAGTGCGCCCGCACGGGCGTCCACGGCGCGAACCGACTCGCCTCGACCAGTCTGCTCGAAGGGCTAGTCTGGGGGCTTCGGGCCGGCGCGTCGGCGGCGGGTGCGGGAGCGCCCGACCCGGTCGAGGCGCCCGACCCGCTCGACCGCGACCCCGAGCTGCCGGACGCCTTTGCGGACGCGAAGTACGGACGCCTCCGGGAGACAATGGAGTCGGCGGCCGGCGTCGAACGAACCCGCTCCGAGTTGGAGCGGGCGCGGTCGACGCTCAGACGGCTGAAAGGCGAGGTCGACGCGTACACCCGGACCCGCGTGTCGCGTTCGCTGTACGAACTCCGGAACGCCGCAGTGTGTGGCCTCCTCGTTACCCGGGCGGCGAGCGACGCCCCCTCGGCGGGATGCCACCACGTCGTCGACGCCGACGACTACGACGCCGCCAACCAGGGCCCCCAGCATGCTGACGACTGAGACGGTCGAACGGTGGCTCCGGGAGGACGTCGGCCACCGGGACGTGACGAACCACGTGCCCGGCCGGACGACCGGGCGACTCGTCGCGACCGAACCGGGGGTCGCCGCCGGGGTAGACGCCGCGGCGGCGGTGTTCGACCACCTCGGGTGTGACCCGACGCCGGCCGTTTCCGACGGCGACGCGGTCGAGGCGGGCGAGACAGTCCTCGACGTGTCCGGGGCCGCCCGCGACGTGCTCCGTGGCGAGCGGACCGCCGCTAACGTCGTCGCTCACGCCGCGGGCGTCGCGACCCGGACCCGACGCGCGGTGCGGGCCGCCCGAACGGCCTCGGAGTCGGTTCGGGTGGCCGCGACCCGAAAGACGACCCCGGGGCTCCGTGGCGTCGAAAAGCGGGCGGTCGCCGCGGGCGGCGGGGACACCCACCGACTCACGCTCTCGGGACTGGTGATGATAAAGGATAACCACATCGCGGAGATGGGGCTGGACGGGGCCGTCGAGCACTTCCGCGCCCGGAAGTCGTTCGCGACGAACCTGGAGGTGGAGGTCGAGTCCCCGACTGCGGCGACCCGCGCGGCCGACGCGGGAGCTGACATCGTCCTCCTCGACAACCTCCCGCCGACGGCGGTTCGGGAGGCGGTCGAGCGGGTGCCGGACGACGTCACGACCGAGGCCAGCGGCGGGATCACGCTCGACTCGCTCCCCACGTACGCCGAGACCGGCGTCGACGTGGTTTCGCTGGGATCGTTGACACACAGCGCCCCCAGCCTCGACGTGTCGTTCCGGACCGCCGGTCGCTGACCCCCGACCGCCTCCCGTGGGCCGCGACCGGGGGCGGCGGGTTCGCGTACCCACGAATGGAAACCTACTCCATCCCCGGCACGGAGACACGAACGTGACCTCGGCCTTTTTCCACCGCCTCGGCGAGCGGATCGATCGGATCGACAGTGTCGTCTCGGTCGGACTCGACGCCGACCCGTCACGGATTCCGGAGCAGCTTCACGAGAGGGATCTCCCGCAGTGGGCGTTCAACCGCCGGATCATCGACGCGACGCACGAGTACGCCGCCTGCTACAAGCCGAACGCGGCGTTTTACGAGAGCGGCGAGGGGTGGCGCGCGCTCCGCGAGACGGTCGCGTACGCCCACGGCAAGGACGTTCCGGTGCTGCTCGACGCCAAGCGCGCCGACATCGGTAACACCACCCGACAGTACGCGGAACTCCTCGACGACGTCGACGCGATCACGGTCAACCCGTATCTAGGCCAGGACTCGCTGCAACCGTTCTTGGACCGAAGCGACAAGGGCGTGTTCGTGCTCTGTCGGACCTCGAACCCCGGCGGCGCCGACCTCCAGGACCTGGAGTTGGCTTCGGGGGAGCCGGTCTACGAGCGGGTCGCCGCGTTGGCGGAGCTGTGGAACGACACCGGCAACGTCGGACTCGTTGTCGGCGCGACCGCCCCCGAGGAACTGGCCGACCTCCGCGAGCAGGTGCCCGGGATCCCGTTCTTGGTCCCGGGCGTCGGCGCACAGGGTGGGGACGTCGAAGCCGCGGTCGAGTACGGTCTAGCCGACGGTGTCGGCCTCGTGAACTCGTCGCGGGGGATCATCTTCGCGGGCGAAGGGCGGACGGACTTCGCGGGCGCGGCGGGCGAGGCGGCGAAACGGCTCCGGAACCGGCTGCAGCAGTACCGCACCGACGGGTGACGGCGATCGGAGCCGGCTCCACGACGCCCCGCGTTACCGAAACCTCGGCACGTCGTCGCCGTCGGATTCGGCGAAGACGTCCTCGATGCCGCTCGGGTCGGCGCAGTGGACGCAGGCGCCGCGGTCCTGCTCGAAGTGGACCGGACACACCGCCGCGCCGCACTGGTGGCAGGCGTACTCGGCCTCCCGGTTCTCGCACACTTGACACAGTCCCATGGTGCTCATACCCATCGTACGACCTCGGCACACTTCAGTCGCCGGGGCAGGTGTCGGGGCGACGTCCCGAGCAAACCTCTTTGTCCCGGCACCCACACGTTCACGTATGAGCATCGAACTCTACGCGCTCGACGGCTGTCCGTACTGTGAGGCGGTCCACGACGCACTGGAAGCCAACGACGTCCCCTACGAGACCACCTGGGTCGAAGGGCTCCACTCGAAGCGCGACGCGGTCAAACGCGTGAGCGGTCAGCGCGCGGTGCCCGTCCTGATCGACGACGACAACGGCGTCACCATGACCGAGAGCGAAAACATCCTCACGTACATCGAGCGTACACTCGCAAACCAATGAAGATCTATACCGGCCGCGGCGACGACGGGATGACTGACCTTCGGGACATGTCCCGGGTTTCGAAGACCAGCGCCCGGATCGAGGCGTACGGCACCGTCGACGAGGCGAACGCGCTTATCGGGACCGCACGGCCGACGGGCTACGACGACATCGACGACACGCTCGAATCGATCCAGAACCAACTCCACATCGTCCAGGCCGACTTCGCGAACCCCGACCCCGACGAGGACGATCCGGCGGTGACGGCGGCCCACGTCGAATCCCTCGAGGACGCGATCGACGAGGCCGAGGCCGAACTCGACCCGCTGGAGTCGTTCATCCTCCCGGGCGGCAGCGAGGCGGGCGCGACACTCCACCACGCCCGGGCGGTGACCCGTCGCGCGGAACGCCGCTCGGTCGCGTTGGCGGCGGACGAACCGGTCAACGGGGAGGCGATCCGGTATCTCAACCGGCTCTCCGACGGGTTGTTCGTACTCGCCCGGTTGGTGAACGCCCGCGACGACGTGCCCGAGGAGTCGCCAACGTACTGACCGACGGAGTTAGTCGCTGCCGGCGACCGTTCGGCGACGACTCAACCGGATCTGACGGCGCGTGC
>CAZDEJ010000027.1:0-19414 GCA_964504395.1 uncultured Halobellus sp.
CGTCCTGGGCCTTCTTGTAGTACTTGTCGTGGTAGCCCGCCGAGAGGGCGTAGGTTCCGAGGAGGATGCGGCGTGTGACCTCCTCGCCGAACCCCTCCTCGCGGGCGCGAGCGAACGTCTCGTTCCAGTTGCCCTCGTCACCGCCGGAGACACCGTACCGGACGCCGTCGAAGCGCGCGAGATTCGACGACGCCTCAGACATCGCGATCACGTAGTACGCTTGAACCGCGTGCTCGACGGAGTCAAGCGAGACCTCGACGGTCTCGGCACCCTTCGACCGGAGGCCATCGAGTGCGGCCTCGAACCGGTCGACGACCCGGTCGTCCGCGCCGTCGAGCAGGTCGGTAATGACGCCGATCGTCGTCCCGTCGACGTCGCCGTCGGCGGCCGCGGCGTAGGTCGAGTCGGTCGCAGGATGGGTTCCGGTCGACTCGTCGACGGCCGCACTGCCCCCGTCGCCGCCGAGGTCGAACCGGGTAGTCGCGTCCCTGGAGTCGGGCCCGGAGATGACGTCAAGGAGTGCGGCGGCGTCCTCGACGGTCCGGGCGATCGGCCCGATCTGTTCCAGGGAGTTGGCGTAGGCAACGAGACCGTACCGGGAGACCAGCCCGTAGGTGGGCTTGATGCCGACGACGCCACAGAACGCCGCGGGGTTCCGGACCGACCCGCCCGTGTCGGAACCGAGCGCGAGGTCGGCCTCGCCCGCCGCGACCGCCGCGGCCGACCCGCCCGAGGAGCCCCCGGGGACGTGGTCGGTGTCCACCGGGTTCTCGACCGGGCCGTACGCGGAGGTTTCGGTGGTACCGCCCATCCCGAACTCGTCCATGTTCGCCTTGCCGACGATGGTTGCACCCGCGCTTTTCAGTCGTTCGACGACCGTCGCGTCGTACGGTGGGACGTACGATTCGAGCATCGCCGACCCGCAGGTGGTCCGGACACCCTCGGTACTGATGTTGTCCTTGACCGCGACGGTCCGGCCCGAGAGCGGTCCGTCGGCCTCGCCCTCGATCGTCTCCCGGGTGACGAACGCGTTGTGCGCCATTACGACACCCGCGGCCCCTTGAACAGGCCGTCCTCGGTTTCGGGGGCGTTCTGCAGGGCCTCGGCCTGGTCGAGGCCCTCTTCGACCTCGTCGGCCCGCATTACGTTCAGGAGTTCCTCGTCGGCGTCGACCTCGGGCACCTCGTCGAGGGCGTCGAAATACTCCAGGATCTCCGCGAACTGTGCGGCGAAGGCGTCGGCCTCCTCGGTGTCGAGGTCGACGCGCGCGAGTTCGGCGACGTGCTCGACCTCGGCGGCGTCGACGGGCGTCTCGCTCATAACCGTGGGGAGCCGTGGCCGGGGAGTAAGGGTTTCGGTGTCGGGAGGGGCCGGAGCCGGAAACCGCAAAATCCACTTTCAGGGTCGCCGACGGAGGTGTATGGAGACCACGCGTCACGTCACCGCAACGGTGTACATCGTCGAGAGTGGTGCGGTCGCGCTACACCACCACGGCCGCCTCGGGATCCGCATCCCGCCGGGGGGGCACGTCGACCGCGACGAACTCCCCCACGAGGCCGGACTCCGGGAGGTCCGGGAGGAAACCGGGCTGGACGCGACACTGCTCGACGACACCGACTCCGTGGATGCCCCTGCCGGTCGGACCCTCCCGCAGCCCCGCCACCAGATGCTCTACGACATCAACGTCCACGACGACGGGGAAGTGGGCCATCAGCACATCGACCACACCTACTACGCGACCGTCGACGACAGACAGATTACCCCTGCAGGCGACGACGAGGCCGACCCCGCGGCGTGGGCGTGGTACGACCGATCGGATCTACGCGACGCCGGGCTGGACCCCGATACGGTACAGTTCGCGCTCGAAGCGATCGACGCCGCCGAGCGGGCCGCGGGCGATTAATCCGGGACGTTCTGCTCCGGGCCGGTCCCGGTATCGCCGACCAGCGACCGGACGTACCGCTCGACGTGGTCGTCCATCCGACGCTTGTACCCGGCCTGCCGGGCCAACCGGTCCAGTTCGCGGGCGACATACGTGCCGTACTGGACCGCCTTCTTGTCCGCGGTCCGAACCGGCTCGGGGACGATCCCTCGAGCCGCCGCGCGGAGCGCGACCTTCCGCTCGTCACCGTCCACGAGGAGATGGCCGGGAAGCGACAGCGCCGCGGCGACGACGTCGTCGTGGAGGAGCGGGGTCACGGGCGTGATCCCCGCAGCCCGGAGCGCGAGGACGTCGCGTTCGGCCTGGTCGGGGATCGTCCCGAGGAGTTCGCGGCGCGCCCCCCGAATCGTGTCGGCGTCGACCCGGGGGTCCTCGGTCGCTTTCGCGACCTTCGCGTACCCGCCGAACAGTTCGTCGGCACCTTGGCCGAGCGCTAACCGGTCGAACCCGTCGGCCGCGGCGCGTTCGCCCACCAGAAACAGCGGGAGCGCGATCGCGAGATCCATCGGGTTGGTGCGGCCGGTGGCGGCCACGAGGTCGGTGATCCGCTCCCGGATGTCGTCGTGTGTGACCTCGACGACGCGGAGGTCCCGGTCCATCGCCGCCGCGGCCTCGCGTGCGGCCGCGACGTCGTGGCATCCCTCGAACCCGGCGACGTAGCAGGGCGCGTCGGGAACGCCGGCGGCCACGAGTGCGGAGTCGACGCCACCGGAGAAGGCGACGGCAACCGGGCTGTTGTCCGCACCCTCGTCTGCGACACTCCGGGTCCGGTCGAGCACCGCGGCTCCCACGGCCGCGAGCGCGCGGTCGTCGTCCGGCCCGGGGTCGACCGCCGGCAACGTCCAGTGGCGTTCGGCGGCGTCGGCTTCCCCGCCGTCGAGGTCCCGGACGGTGCCCGCCGGCACGGGAACTGGATCCGCGAGCGTGGTGGGGTCGAACGCCCACGCGTCGCCGTCGACGAAGAGCGGCCGACGGCCGAGGACGTCGCGGACGAGGCGGCCGTCGAGTTCGCCCGCAAAGCCCGCAGTCCCGGGGAGCGGGTCCCGAGTTTCGATCGCGTTCCGGACCGTTCCGGCGGTGGCGCCATCGAGCCGGTCGCGCGGGGCGCCGGGAGCGCGGTCGGTCATCCGGGCTACACCAGGTCCGAGACGGCACGCTCGATGCGTCGTTTGATGCCGCCGCCGAACTGCCGGAACGAGATCCGCCACGGCGTCCGGCGACCGACCACGCTGGTCCGGCCGTCGGCGATCGCGTCCAGAATACCCCGGACCGACCGGTCCTCGGTCCCCACCTCGGTGACGGCCTGGCCGACCATCTCCCCGATGTGGGCGTCGCTACCCGCCGTCATCGGGAGCCCCCTCTCGGCGGCGAACCGCTCTGCCTTTCGGTTCGCTCGTCCGGTAAAGAGCCTGGAGTTGTACACCTCGATCGCGTCGGCCTTCGCGAGTTGGTTGTGGGTGATGTGGGGTGCAACGCCGTGTCGCGACGACTGGAACGGGTGCGGCACCACGGCGATGCCGCCCTGGTCGTGGATGTGGTCGAGCGTGTCGTCGTAGGAGAGCCCCTCAGGAACGAGTTCGTGAATGCCGAACGCGAGGATGTGCCCCACGTCGGAGGTGACCTCCATCCCCGGGATTCCGACCAGTCCGTACTCGGCGGCCAACTCCGCGGCTTCGAGGCTGGCGTCGATCTCGTCGTGGTCCGTCACCGCGAGCGCGTCGAGTCCGACGGCCTGCGCCTGGGCTAACAGGAGCTCGACGGGGTCTCTGCCGTCGTACGACAGCGACGAGTGTGCGTGCAGCTCGACCGATAACACGGGTTCGTGTTGGACCCGAGGTTAAAAAAGCGGTCCGATCCCGACGGCTGGGGGCCACCGGACGCATCCCGCGCCGCGGACACAGTAAGACATTAACCCGGCCTCGGTGAATGGAGAGCCGAATGAGCCTGTCGGACCCCGACCGCGAACTCGTCACCGCCGAACTCGGGCGCGAACCGACGCCCACCGAGGCCGCCCTGTTCGAGAACCTCTGGAGCGAGCACTGTGCGTACCGCTCCTCGCGACCGTTGCTCTCGGCGTTCGACTCCGAGGGCGATCAGGTGGTCGTCGGCCCCGGCGACGACGCCGCGGTCGTTCGGGTCCCTGACAACGACGGCGGGACCGACTCGGAAACATACGTGACGATGGGGATCGAGAGTCACAACCACCCCTCGTACGTCGACCCGTACGACGGCGCCGCGACCGGCGTCGGCGGGATCATCCGCGACACGCTGTCGATGGGCGCGTACCCGATCGCGCTCGCCGACAGCCTCTATTTCGGCGGGTTCGACCGCGAGCACACCCGGTACCTCCTCGACGGCGTCGTCGAGGGGATCGCTGACTACGGCAACGCGATCGGCGTCCCGACGGTCGGCGGGAGCGTGGAGTTCCACGACGGCTACGAGGGCAACCCCCTCGTCAACGTCGCGTGCGTCGGCTTAGTCGACGAGGAACGGCTGGTGACCGCCGAGGCGCAGGCGGCCGGTAACAAACTCGTGCTCGTGGGGAACGCCACCGGCAGGGACGGTCTCGGGGGTGCGTCGTTCGCGAGTGAGGACCTCGCGGAGGACGCCGAAACCGAGGACCGGCCGGCGGTACAGGTCGGCGACCCCTACTCGGAGAAGCTGCTGATCGAGGCCAGCGAGGATCTGATCGACGCGGACCTGGTACAGTCCGCACGGGACCTCGGCGCGGCGGGACTCGGCGGCGCGTCGTCGGAACTGGTTGCAAAGGGCGGGTTCGGCGCGCGGATCGAGTTGGATCGGGTCCACCAGCGCGAGCCGAACATGAACGCCCTGGAGATCGTACTCGCAGAATCCCAAGAGCGGATGATCTACGAGGTCCGCCCCGCGGATGTCGACGATGTCGCCGCGGTTGCCGGGCGGTACGATCTCGGGTGTTCGGTGATCGGTGAGGTCGCGGAGGGAACGTATATTTGCACCTTTCAAGACGAAGCCGTCGTCGACGTACCCGCGGAGTTCCTGGCGGACGGGGCTCCGATGAACGACCTCGACGCCGTCGAACCACCGGAGCCGGAACGGGACCGTCCAGAAATCGACCTCGAATCCGCGTTCGAGGCGGTTGTCGGGTCGCCAAACACGGCCTCGAAGCGGTGGGTCTACCGGCAGTACGACCACGAGGTCGGAACGCGGACGGCGCTGCGCCCCGGCGACGACGCCGCGATCGTCGCCCTCAGAGAAGCCGGGACCGGGCTCGTCGTCTCGGCGGGTGCCGTGCCGGCGTGGACGGACTGCGCGCCGTACGACGGCGCCCGAGCGGTGGCGCTGGAGAACGCCACAAACCTCGCCGCGAAGGGGGCGACGCCGCTGGCGGCGGTCGACTGTCTGAACGGCGGGAACCCGGAGACACCCGAGGTGTACGGCGGGTTCGCCGCCGTTGTCGACGGGCTCGCGGACATGTGCCGGGCGCTGTCGGTACCGGTGGTCGGCGGAAACGTCTCGCTGTACAACGACTCCGTCTCGGGGCCGATCCCGCCGACGCCGACGCTCGCGATGGTGGGCACGAAACCCGGCTACGACGCCCCGACCGCCGCGCTCGACGGCAACGGCGTGCTCCTGCTCGTCGGCGCCGGCAGCGACGCGCTCGGGGGGTCCGAGTTGTTGGCGCAGGCGGGCGGCACTGATCGGTTCCCGGCGCTCCCTGATACCGCTCTTGAGGTGGTTGCAACGCTCGCAGACGTCGCCGACGCCGACGCGACGCTGTCGGTCCACGACGTGAGCACCGGCGGGCTTGCGGTCACACTCGCGGAGTTGGTCACCGCCGACGCGGGCGCGGATGTCGCCGTCGACGACCACGTTGCGCTCTTCGAGGAGACGCCCGGCCGCGCGGTCGTCGAGACAACCGATCCGGACGGCGTGGCGGCGGCGTTCGAGGACGTTGCACCGGTCACACGCCTCGGCACGGCGACCGACAGCGGCGAGTTGGCGCTTGCGGTCGGCGCGGAGAAACTGGTGGCCGACGCCGGGCGGATCGCCGAACTCCGAAACGTACTCGACGAGGCCTTGGACTGATACTGTTGGCTATAATTACGTGAAGATTGTCGATATCCCGGGGTATCGAAATCCGTCACGTGACTATGGCCGACAGTATGAGACGGGTGAGGGGCTCGAAGCCGACAGTCTACAACAGCAGCGGGATCCCGAACACGACAACGAGGCCGATACCGAGTACGACGAGTCCCGTTGTGACCTGGCTCGATCCGAATCCCTGCATCGGTGAGGTGATGCGCCCCTCGTCGGCGTTTCCGTGGTCGTGGCCGTGGCTGCCGTGACCGGCCTCGTGACTCCCGTCGGCGTGGCCCTCCGTGTCGCCGTCCGCGTGGTGGTCGCTCATACGTGGCCGATCACCTGCGGGTGATAAAACGCTCCCGGATCCCGTCAGTAACGGGATGAAAAGGCGAACAGGCGACACGCCGCGTGGGGTATTGACCCCAACCTCGCGACACACCGTGTCACACACCCGCGCGTGTGTCGCGGCCGGTCTCAGAACACGCAGCGTCTGGCCGCGGGTTGGTATATAACCCTTCGGTCCAGGAGTGACCCCGGGAGCGTGATCCGGACCGCAGCCACCGGCATCAGACACCTTTTGCCGCGGCGCGTTCTACGCTCGGGTATCAGATGACGCTCACGAAACGGATCATCCCCTGTATCGACGTCGACCTCGACGACGACGGCAACCCCGCGGTCTACACCGGTGTAAACTTCGAGGACCTGCAGTACACCGGCGACCCCGTTGAGATGGCGAAGCGCTACAACGAGGCGGGCGCCGACGAGTTCGTCTTCCTCGACATCACCGCCTCCGCGGCGGGCCGGGAAACGATGCTCGATACGGTCTCTCGGGTCGCCGACGAGGTGTTCATCCCCCTCACCGTCGGCGGCGGGATCCGGACCCGAAGCGACATCAAGGAGACGCTCCGTGCGGGCGCGGACAAGGTGTCGATCAACACCGCGGCCCTGGAGAACCCCGAGGTGATCGACGAGGGTGCCCGCGCGTTCGGCTCCCAGTGTATCGTGATCTCGGTCGACGCGCGTAGGCGGTTCGACGAGGCCGGCGAGCACTACGTCGACGTCGACGGCGAGTCCTGCTGGTTCGAGTGCACGGTGAAAGGCGGCCGTGAGGGCACCGGCGTCGACGTGGTCGAGTGGGCGCGGGAGGCGGCCGCCCGCGGCGCGGGTGAACTGTTCGTCAACTCCATCGACGCCGACGGTACCAAGGAAGGGTACGACATTCCGCTCACGAAGGCCGTCTGCGACGCCGTCTCGACCCCCGTGATCGCCTCCTCAGGGTGCGGCGGGCCGGAAGACATGTACGAGGTATTCGCCGACGCCGGCGCCGACGCGGGACTTGCGGCGTCGATCTTTCATTTCGGTGAATACAGCATCCAGGAGACGAAAAGTTACCTCGACGATCACGGGGTCCCCGTCCGGTTGTAGCCGGGGCACGCGGGAGTTGCGGCGACGAGGTCGGGGAAGCGGCTACTGCGCGGCGGCCTCGAACGCCGCCGAGAAGTCCTCGACGGTCGTCTGGACGCTCCGGGAGGCCGCACCTAGCGCATCCAGGGGGTTGACGCCGGCTTCGGTCTTGATCGAGAGAATGGGTTCGGTCTGGCCGCCAGACTGCTCGGGGTTCATGTCGTACGTGGCGGCGGCGACACCCTCGGTTTCGAGTAGCGCACCCTTGATGACGTTCATGAACGTGTGGTCTTCGCCCGCGACCTCGATCCGGAGTTCCTCGTCGGTCTTGTCGATGACCCGCAGTTCCATACCGGTGTTACCCGGGGGCGGCGTTTCAGTATTTCGTCTCCGGGGACAGCGCCGGAACGTCAGGATCGGGGTCGATCAGGCGGTATTCGGCCCCATCGCGCTCGACGATGCCGTGACGTTCGAGATGCTCTAGATGCGCGAACGCCTCACCCGGACCGTGGAGGATGTGGATCTCCTCGAGTTCGCCGAACAGTCGGGCGCTGACCGTCCAGGTGTCGGCCGGGCCGTGGTCGTCGAGTGCTTCGATCACACGCCGGGTCCGCTCGACGTGGTGGGTCCGGATCTCCCCCGCCCGCCCGGCCGGGTCGTCGATGGGGTCGCGGTGGCCGGGCCACGCGCGGTCGAGACCGCGGGCCGCGAGCCGATCCAAACTGTCGACGTACTGCGCCAGTGGCCGGTCGACCCGGAGGTCGGCGCCGCCGACGTTCGGGGTGTACTGTGGAAGGATGGCGTCACCGACGAACGCTTCGGCTGGGTCGGCTGGGGAGCCGTCCGCGGAGACGGTTTCATAGGCGACCAGTCCGGCGGCGTGGCCGGGGAGATGTACCACCGAGAGCTCGCCGTCGCCCGCAGCGACCCGGTCGCCGTCGGTCAGCGGTTCGACCGTGGCCGACGCCCCCGTCGCGCCAGCGAACTCGGTGCGGAACGTTTTGAGCGCCTCCCGTTTGGCCGGCGGGATCCCCCACTCCTCGAACCGGCGGTCACGACGAGCCCAGAGCCTCTCGAAGGCGTCGTCGTCGCCCGCGACGAGCGGGACGTCGGCTTCGTGAGCGAACACCGTCGCACCCGACTCCGCGGCAAGTTCGCCCGCCAGCCCGCTGTGGTCGGCGTGCCAGTGTGTGAGCAGGATCCGGTCGAGACCGGAGACCGAGACCCCTGCCTCGGCGAGTCCGTCGACGAGGTCCGCCCGGGTATCGGGCGTCGAGACGCCGGTATCGATCAGCGTCGGCGTGTCGCCGTCGACCACGTACGCGTTGTTCCGCCCCTCGAACACGGTGTTACTGAGCCGGATCCGCGTGATATCCATACCCGAATACACGAGCGAGCGAGTATGAGCGTTGCCGTACCGCGTCGGCGCCGTCAGATACCTGTCCGCCGATGACGGGAGATGGCCCCCGACACGGCTCTGTGAGTCCGGCTCGCTGTCGGTGGATTCAATCCGGCTAGCCACGGAGCAGTACCGGGCGATGGAGGATATCCACGAACTCCTGGGCGTGACCGGGGACGCCGCGGCCGGCCGGATCGACCGGGCGTGACGCGAGCAGGTCCACCGGTACCACCCCAATCTGAACGCCGACGCGCGGGCGAACGCCCGGTTCAGAGCGCTTCAGACGGCTCACGGGGTCCCGAGCGACGAGACCGAGCGGACCGCAGACGACCGGATGGGACACGAAGCGTACGTACGGGAACGACTCGACGGCCTTTCGACCCCGGCCGACGACAGCGCGGGAACGGATCAGGACGGGCGGGACGGGACCGGAGCCGACGGGAACGCGGGCGCGCCGGGTCGGGGCGGGGCGGCCGACGGGACCCGAACGGGCCGGGACGAGGGTAGCGACTGTGCTGGGGCCGCCGGCGCGGTCGGGTTGGCTGCGGGGGCTCCTGTCGTGGTTGCGTGGTTCTGGCGCGGTACGGCGTACCTCTACGCGGTCGGCGGAGTCGCGCCCGCCGCAGCACTGGCGATCGGGCCGATCGTCGCCGCTCCGGGCGGGGTAGTTCTCGCGGGTGGTACCGTGATTCCGGTGACCACCGTGACACTGCCTCTCGTCGATGTCGGACGGGAATCCGCGTCGGGCTCCGAACCGTGGTCGGTGCTGTCGGAAGGAGCCTGTGAGGGCTCCCGACTGACCAAGCCACTGCGGAGAGCACCAGTCTCGCAGGTCTTCGTCCGACGCGCCCGGTGTTCGGAACCGCGCGCGCCAAGCGCTAGTCTCACGTTTGTAAATAAAAATGCTGCGATAGAGCCAAAAGATACGTGATTCGATCCTAATTGGCCAATAGTACAAAAGCAATAGCGTATACAATACAAAAACTAAGATTCTTTTCCGGCACGCCGTCGAAGTTGTCCGGGTGTGTCCGTCCCGGACGGCTGTGGACCCGTGAGCGGAACCGAACCACGCCGCAGGCGCTCACCTGACGAGGTACGACGCGTCGCCCGGGAGGAACCGGCCGAGGTCAGCCTCGCGCCGGAAGTCCGTCGACCGGAGCGCCGTGAGCCTCTCGACCAGCCTGTCGTGGTGGGTCGGGTCCCACCCGGACGGGTCGACGGTGGGGACGACGAGGAACCCGCTGCCGACGCGTTCTGTCGCGTGGAGTGTCTCCATATCCGGCTCGGAAGCCACAGAGTGGGCGGTGTAGGTCTCTAACACGTGTGCCGTCGCCCGCGCGCCGACCGGCAGGAGCACGTGGGCGGCGATCGCGCGGAGTTCAGCGTCGAAGAAGGGCTCCAGTTCGTCGTACGACGACTGCGGCGGCGGAATCTCCGCGGGCGCGCACAAGTGAAGATACGAGAGGAACGTCGCCGCGACGTCGGGAGCGTCCCCCGTCGCGGTCAGGAGTCCGGCGTCGGCCAGCGCAGCCTGGAGTCGGCGCCCGTCGGCGTTGGTGAACGGGACCCCGGTGTCGACGCCGCCGTGGGCGCCCGGGTGATCGCCGACGACGTGAAACGCGGCGTTAGCGTCGCCGTATCCCGGAACGAACGTCTCACACGGCGGGCGCATTCCGAACGGGTTGCTGGTCCGGTCGGTAACGTTTTTCACACCGAGTACACGCAGCAGCGCACGGTAAAAACCGCTCGGGTTCGGGATCGAACGGTCCGCCTCAGAGCTCGACGCCGGAGGGGATCAGGCTGTGAGAACGGAGGAGGTTCCCCTCGGCGTCGTACACCAGAAACGTCTGCTTCTGGTAAACGACGACTTTCTCGCCGCTGATACTGACCTCGACCCGGTACCGGCCGTCGTCGGCGTCGGCGGCGGTGCGGCCGTACTCCCGGGCGGCCCGGATGAACGTCAGAACGTCGTCCGCGGCCTGGTTGAGCTCGAGGACGAAGTCGCCGGTGACGCGGTTCGTGACGCTCACGACGCCCTCGGCGTCCGACGCCTCGAGGGAGTCCTGTAGCCGGAACGCTACGTCCGTCTCCTCAGCGTCGAGATACGTGCCGGACGGGTCCGAGAGCCGCCGCTCGAGTTCCTCTCTCGGGCCGCGGAATTCGATCCGCACGAGCGGCTTCTTGGGGTCGCCGCCCCGTTCGACCCACGTGACGTTGTCGACATCTAGCTCGAAGTAGTCCCGCCTCATTCCGTACTCACACATTGGATATCATCGGGTATGAACGTAACGCCCGCGTCAGACGACGCCTCGGATCCGCCCGGGTTCGGCCTCGACGGCTCCGGGTGACCCTCGATAGGGTCGGCGGCTCCAGCCGGCGGGCACGCCAGTTTCGTATATCGACATGGAGTTTATACTGGTCCTCGCTCGGAGACCGCACCCCTACGCGGTGTGGGACCGAACCGTCGCAAACTCGTCGGTCGCGATGCTCTCGCTCACCGCTCCGGTGTCGAGAGCGGGGATCGAGGGGTGTTTCCGCCGGAAGTACGAGATCAGGTTCTCGACGTCGCGATACAGGAGTTCACGGGCGTTCTCGTGATCAGTCGGCACCGACTGCGGCCAGTCGAAGATCGTGACGCCGGATTCGCTGACAGCGACGTTGTACTCGCTCATGTCCGCGTGGACGTAGCCGGCGTCGTAAGCGGCGGCGACCTCCTGGAGGATCAGGTCCAAAACCCCGACTGCCTGGTCGTCGGCGAGTTTTGTCCGATTGAGTTCGACACCGTCGAACTTTCCCATCACGATCGCGTGACGGTTCTGGTCGACCGGCCGGGGGACCGAAACGTCCGGAAACAGCGACTCCAGGGCGTCGTACTCGCGTTCGGCTGCCTTCCGTGCGGTGTAGAGCCACGAAACGTGCTGGTTGTCGGCGGTGTAGTCCCGCTCGCGGGTCACCTCCCGGAACTCCGTGTACCCCTCGCGGTGGAACTTCAACGCCAGCGGTTTGTACGATTGGACCTCGAGAACGTCGCTCTCCTTGCCGACGCCGAGCGGCGCGCCGACCCCTTCGATCGTATCGCGCTCGGAAAACGTCCGGAGCGTGAGCGCGTCGTACCCCTCGGCGGTCAGGGTGTACCCCTCGTACTGGATCGTCTTCCGGTCGATCAACTCCCTGGTCGCACACCGGTCGAGGCGGTACTCGACCTCCTCGCTCGTGAGGTTGGAAAGTTCCGGGAGTTTCCCCCGGTTGACCCACTCCGAAAACCGCATCCCCTGTTCGACGCCGGACAGGAGGTAGAAATCCTCGGGTTCGAGTTCTGCCATCACGCTGGCGACGTTCCGAACCATAGGGAGAGGAGGGAACCGACGCCTAAAAGACTCGCGAGTCGACGTGCCGCGGCGCGACGGGTCGGGGAGCGAGCGGGCGCTCAACCCTTGTGTATATTCTATGCCGCGATATCAAATCGGAGATGCGGGTCGAAACCGGTTTCCCTGCCGGGGTGTAGCCACCGGTATGACCGACGACGCGTCCGGACCCCTCGCGGACCGGGAGTGGCGGCTGATCCGCGAGGAGAGCCGGAACGGCCGGATGCAGATGGCACTCGACGAGGTGGCCGCCGAGACCGCCGCAGCGGGCGGGCCGCGGACGGTTAGGGTCTACCGGTGGCGGCCGAGCACCCTCTCGCTGGGGTACACACAGGATCCCGACACCGTCGACTGGGCGGCCTGTGCCGACAGTGAGGTCTCCGTAACCCGCCGTCAGACCGGTGGCGGCGGGATCTATCACGACGTCGACGGCGACATCTCCTATTCGATCGTTGCGCCTCGGTCCGAGCTCCCGGGCGACTTGCTCGAGGCGTACCACCTGCTGTGTGCGCCGGTGTTCGACGCGCTCGAGCGGATCGGTGTCGATGCCGACTACGCGTCGGAGTCGGTGCCCGCGGTTTGGTCACCTGCCTGCTACCTGAGAGCGCTGCATCCCGCCCACGACATCGTCGTCGCCGGGCGGAAGCTGAGCGGCAACGCTCAGTACCGCCGGCAGGAGTCGGTGGTCCAGCACGGCTCACTCACGTACTCCGCCCGGGCGGCCGCCCACCTCGGGGTCTTCTCGGGACACGGCGTTGCCCCGGAGCGGTTCCGCGAGCGCGTTGTCGGAATCGACGAACTCGCGGACGTTTCCCGCGAGGAAGCCGTAGAAGCCCTCGAAGCGTCGCTCGCGGACTGGGCGGACGCGTCCGAGGGGTCGTGGACGGACGTCGAACTCGACCGGGCCCGCGAGAGGGTCGAAGCGAAGTACGCTGCCGACGAGTGGGTCCGTCGGCGGCCCGACGACCGGGGGCAGGTCTGAGTGCGGTCGGGAGTCCGAAGTCGCTTTACTCCCCCGGTCGCAATCCCGAACATGCGAGTTGGCGCACACGAGTCGATCCGCGGCGGGGTCGCAAACGCCGTGGACCGACAGGTCGACGACGGCGGGAACTGCGGTCAGATCTTCACCCACTCCCCGCAGGTGTGGCAGGACCCGAACATCGACGACGACGACGCTTCCGCGTTCCGGGACCGGTCGGCCGAACACGACGTCGGTCCGTGGGTCGTCCACTCGTCGTACCTCGTGAACCTCTGCACGCCGAAGGACGACCTTCGCGAGAAGTCAGTCGACTCGATGCAGCGGGAGGTCGACGCCGCGGCGGCGCTTGAGATCCCATACGTGAACGTCCACCTGGGTGCACACACCGGTGCCGGGGAGCAACAGGGTCTCGACAACGCGGTGTCGGCGCTCGACGAACTCGATGTGCCCGACGACGTCACCGTTCTGGTCGAGTCCGACGCCGGGTCGGGCACCAAACTCGGCGACGACTTCGCCCACCTGGGGTACGTCCTCGAGGAGAGCGCCCAAGACCTGGAGGTCTGTCTCGACACCGCCCACGCCTTCGCCGCGGGCTACGACCTCTCGACGCCGGCGGGCGTCGACGGGACCCTCGCGGAATTGGATGCCGAAGTCGGCGTCGGGAACCTGGCGTACGTCCACCTCAACGACTCGAAACACGCCTGCGGAACCAACAAGGACGAACACGCCCACATCGGCGAGGGGGAGATCGGCGAGGCGGGGATGCGCGCGTTCGTCAACCACGACGCGGTCGAGGGGGTCCCTCTCGTCGTCGAGACCCCCACGGAGGACGGCAAGGGGTTCGCCTGGAACATCCAGCGGGTCCGTGAGCTTCGGGAGTAGGCAGGAACTCTCTTCGGTGCTGGCGTCGAATCCACGGTCGTGAGTGGGATACGGCTCTCGCGGCGTCAGCTGCTCCGGTCCGGGGCCGGCGTTGCCGCCGTCGGATCGGGGTTCGTCCCCGGCGCGATGTCCGGCATCACGAGCGCACAGAACGATGGGTGGACGGCGTCGGTTGCGACGTGGAACCTCGGGCTGGGTGCGGATTTCCTCTCGGTCGCCCGTGGGGACGCGGAGACACCGATTCCGGAGCGCGTCGGAACGCTCTACCGGCAGGTTGTCGACAGTCGCCCACAGGCGCGGACGAACGCCGTTGCGGCGGCGCTGGCCCGGGAACGGCCAGATGTCGTCGGGATTCAGGAGGCTGCGATCGTCCGGCGCGGGCCGCGGTCCGGCGGCGCAGTCGACGACCCCGACGCCGGAACTGTCGTGGCGGACTACCTCGCCGACCTCCGGGATGCGCTTGCGGACCGAGGGTCCCCGTACCGTGTCGAATCGACGGTCACGAACGCCGACCTGGAGTTCCCCGGCCGGATCGACGGCGCCGCAGCCGACGTCCGAGTGACCGACCGCGACGCCCTCCTGCTCCGTGAGGGCGCCGAAATCGCTGTAGAAGGGTCCGAAACGGGGGTGTACGACGCATCGTTGACGCTCCCGATCGGCGCCGGTCGGACGGTCGAGATTCCTCGCGGGTACGTGACCGCGCGGCTCGCGATCCGAGGACGGCCGCTCGCCGTGGCGACGACACATCTCGAGGCCGCACTCGAGGATATCAGACGGACGCAGGCCGGGGAGTTGTCGTCGGTCGTCGCGTCCCTGCCGTCGCCGACGGTAGTGCTCGGTGATCTGAACAGCGCCCCCGACGCCGACGCCCGAACCGAAACCGCCGCCACAGCCGGGACGTCGACGGACGCCGGCGCGGGCCCGACGAACGCCTATGGGGTGCTGACCGCGGCGTTCGACGACGCCGTCGCTCCGGAGGCGTGGGCCGGCGTCGCGGAACACGGCACCGGGACGTGTTGTCGACCGGCGTCGCTCCGGCCGCCCGACCCGGACGGGCTGTCCCGCCGGATCGATCACGTGCTCGTCGAGGGACTCCGGGCGTCGGGCTCGCGTCGGCTGGGCGTCGAGCCGACGACACCCGATGACACCGACGCGTCGGTGTGGCCGTCGGACCACGCCGGCGTGCTCGCCGAACTCGCCCCGGCGTCGGACACCCCGACCGGGACGACGGTCCACTCGACTGATCGCGCGACGGACGCAACGACCGACTCGGAGCCGCCAGCGACGCCGACAGCTGGGACGACGACCGCGACCGGGACCGGGACCCCCGGGTTCGGCGCGCCCGCCACGCTGGTCGCGTTGTGGGTTGCTGTCGGCGCGGCGCTCCGGCGTCGGGGCGACCACGGCGGGCCGTGATCGACCCGCTTTTGCCTCGTCGGGGCGATACCGTTCGGTGTGCGGAGGTTCTCACCCGAATACTTGCGCCGGACCCGCAAGGGGTTGTGGGACCGCTCGACGGCGGCGCTCGACCCCCTCTCGCTTCCGGACCGCGAGCGGATCCTCGACGCCGGCGCGGGAACCGGGGAGTTCGCCCGCGTCCTCGCAGCGGAGTCCCAAGCAGCGGTGGTCTGTCTCGACGCCGACCCCGACCTCCTCGCGGTCGCCCGCGGGGAGATCGGACTCGACGCGATTGCGGGCGACGCGACCCGTCCGCCGTTCGCGGACGACACGTTCGACCTGGTTGCGTGCCAGGCACTGCTCGTGAACCTCCCGGAGCCGGCGGCCGCACTCGACGCCTTCGGCGACCTCTCCTCGGGACTCGTTGCCGCAGTCGAGCCGGATAACGCCGACGTGAGCGTCGATTCCACCGTCGACAGCGAGGTCACCCTCGAGCGACAGGTGCGGGAGACGTACATCCGGGGCGTCGAAACGGACGTTGCGATGGGGGGGCGGCTGAAACAGCTGTTCCGGGCGGCCGGCCTCGAGTCGATCCGGACCCGGCGGCACTACCACCGGAAGGTCGTCGAACCGCCCTACACCCGGGCGTCGCTGTCGGCGGCCGCGCGGAAGGCCAGCGGCGCGGGCGTAGCCGACCACGAGACGGAGCTCCGACGCGTGCTCACGCCCCCCGAATACGACACGCTCCGGGCCGAGTGGCGGGAGATGGGCCGGGCAGTCGTCGACGCGATGCAGGACGGGCGCTACCGGCGGGTTGAGGTCGTCCCGTTCGACGTGGTCGTCGGGCGCGTCGCGGCAGGCGTGTAAGACGCCGAGTCCGACGCCGACGACACGGCGTGTTCTACCGTTACCGGACACGCGTATATCGACGTACGGAGCGCTTGTTACGGCTGGGACCGGCGAGATCGGAACGTCGGACGCCCGTCAGTCGTTGCCGTCACACCGGACCGAGACCACGGGGCTTCGCGCGCGGGTTCGGACGGTTCGGCTCGTCGATCCGGCGATGAGTTCGCGGAGCCGGCCCTTGGTCGGTGCACCCAGGACAGTCAGGCCGTAGTACTCCGACTGCTCGACGATCGCCGCGGCCGCGTCGGGGGCTTCGAGCACCCACGCCGTGGTTCGCTCCGGCCGGTCGATGCGGTCACGCGCGGCCTGAATATGCGTGTCGGCCCGTTCGCGCCGCCGCTCCGTGGCGTCCGAGGGGACGACGTGGAGGACGTCGATCCAGGCGTTGGTGTCCGCAGCGATGTCCCCGGCGACGTCGGCCGCAGCGGTGGAGTGCGGGCCGCCGGTGACGGGAAGGAGGATCGACCGGGCGTCGTCGGCCCGGTGGCCCGTCACCGTGACAACGTCACAGTCCGCCCGGAGCGCGAGTTGCTCGGTCAGGCTCTGGCGGAGAAACCCGGTTTCGGCGCCGCTCGGAACCACGAGCGTCCCGGCGTCGTTGGCGCGGATCGTGGTGAGGATCCCGTTCAGGAGCGCGCGGGTTCGGAGGAGCCCCGGAGGGCCGGCCCGTGGGACGATGCGCTCGGTCCGGTCGACGAGTTCCCGCTCGACGTCGTCCGGGAGGCCGGGTCCGTACGCCGTCGGTGTCGTCTCAGTAGGGTCGACCACGTAGAGGGGTGCGTCCGACGCCTGCAACAGGGCGCGTGCAACCTGAAGTTGCCCGGTGATCGCGGATTCGGTCGGCGTCAGAACCGGCACGAGAACGCAGTCGCCGTCGAAATCGCCACTGACCGGCGACTCCGGTGATGCGTCGCCCGCTTCGACGACAAGCGACGACGCGGGTGTAAATCCCATGGATACTGCAAGAGGCCCGCTCCGGAAAGGTGTGCCGATAGTTTATACCGGCGTAAGAGCCGCTCATACGTGTGTTCACACGGATATACGGGTCCGTCGTGCGGGCGAGGTCTCACGCCGGGAACCGAAGGCGGCACTCGTACTGTCGGCGATACTCACGGGACGGATTTCGACACCCCGGGGTGTCGAAGATCGTCACGTCGGTATAGCCAACAGTATCAGACCACATCCCCGCGGACGCTCCGACCCGACTGCGACGTCCGTGCAGCCCTGATCGCGTCGGCGGCGTCGGCGGCGGCCGTCTCGTCGGCGCCGAGCATCGACAGCGCCTCCGGCAGCGTCGGGAACGCGAGGTCACCACCCCGGAGCTTCTCGAGGGCGTCCGGCGAGCGCCGGCCGTCGGCGTAGAGACAGACGCCTCTGGGGTCGATGACCTGGTCGTATGCGTCGCGGTCGAGCGCGACTTCCAGCCTGCGCCGAACGTTCCGCTCGAAGGGGGCGTTACACACCTCCAGGTGTGTCGGCTCGCCGTCCGGAAGGAGCGACGCCGCGAGACACGTCTCCGGGGCGGCGTAGCCGTGGCTGTCGGCCCGGACCAACTCGGGGTTCGCTTCGGCCCACGCGGCCGACACGGCCGAGCCGACGCCCGCGATTCCGTGTTCGGCCTCGAACTCGTCCCCGGATTCGTCGTCGCCACCGAGGAGGAGGTCCTTCGTGACGTACACGTCCAGCCGGTCGACGGGGTCGAGGCCGAGCGCGACGTCGCCGTAAACCCAGACTTCCCGGACGGGGACCGGGAGAAGCCCGGTTTCGACGGTGTCGAGGATGCTCTCGATTCGCGCGATCGCGCTCGAACGGTCCATACATCCACTCCAGTCTCGCCGATGGAATGCTTTTCGCCGACCACGCGGGTATCAGCACCCGCGACGAGAGCGTCGACGCCCGTGTCGAACTCGCCGCCGACCTCGGGATTCGCCACGAACTCGCGTCCTGTGAGGAGGAGTTCGGCATCCGGATGGACGACATCGTCGACGATGACCCCGTTGCGTACTGCGGCGTCCTCCGGCGCGACCTGCTCGAGACCGACGCCGAGGAGTTGGAGGTGGACCTGCTTCTGACCGGCCACAACATAGACGACGAGGCCCAGACCGCGCTGATGGACGTTCCGGAGGGCAACGTCGAACAGATGGCAGAACGTTTCCACGCCAGCCTCGGACCGTCGGGAGAACGGATCGACCGGGCCGGGTTCGTCTCCCGGGCGAAGCCGCTGCGGGACATCCCCGAAACGGAGGTGGCGTTGTACGCTCACCCCCGGGACCTCCCGGCGCATATTACGGAGTGTCCCCACGCCTCGGAGGCGTTCTGCGGGGAGGTCCGTGAGCTCCTGTCAGAACTGGAGGAAAACCACCCGGGCACCGGACACTCGATCGTCCCCGGCTACGAGGAGGTGGCGTCGATGGCGGCCAGCCGGTACCGCGGGGAGTCGTCGCCCGAACTCCGGGAGTGTACAGGCGTGTGTCGCAGACGACACGCGAGGTCTGCCGGACGTGTCGGCTGCTGGAATCGATTCGAGCGGGTAAGACATCGCCGGAAACGGGGTTGGCGATGACCGGTAAGTAGCTACGATAATCCGTATCAGCGGATAACGTCGAGACCGTTCTGTTTCTCGCGCGGCTGTGCGCCGCCGTCGGACTCCCAGGAGCCGCCGGTGGCGGTCGAGCCGGTGTCGCCGAACTCGGCGGTCTCAGTGGCGTCGAAGTCGGTCGACTCGATGCTCTGGCGGGACTTGTCGGCCTGCTTCTGCGTCGACGGGCCGAGGACCTGTGCGGACTGGACGCCGGTCATGATCGCCATCACGCGGACCTTCCCCTTGTACTCGTCTTGGATCCGTGCGCCCCAGATGACGTTGGCGCGGGCTTCCAGGCGTTCGGTGATGCTTTCGGCGATCCCCTGGGCCTCCTTGAGCGTGAGGTCGGGACCGCCCGTGATATGGACGAGTCCCCCGGAGGCCCCGCGGTAGTCCACGTCCAAGAGCGGGTGGTTCATCGCGTCGTTGACCACTTCCTCGGTCTTGTTCTTGTCCTGGGTCTCGCCGACGAGCATCACCGCGACGCCGCCCT
>CAZDEJ010000028.1:0-19235 GCA_964504395.1 uncultured Halobellus sp.
GGTCACAGACCAGGCGTCCCACGGCGGACGGGTCCCCACGCACCGACGGTGGGGTCGTGGGCCACACCAGTGCGGCCCCCGACCGAGATGGCGGGCTTCGTCCACCGACACAATGGCGTGCGTATTCGTACCTCGAACTCGGTATCACAACCGATAGCACGGACCATCGCAGTTGTTTCGGGCGGTGTCGGATTCATCCAACGACTACACCCGTTGGCTTTCGCCTCGAACCACTGTACCCCCCGCACCCGTCCCGAGCGGACGAAACACCGAAGCCGCTCGACCGCATCGACACGGCCATGCCCGAGAGTTCGACCTCAGTCGGCGACGCGATGTCGGCCTCGCCCGTGACCATCAGCCCGGACGCGACCGTCGCCGAGGCGGCGACGCTGATGCGCGACGAGGACATCAGCGCGCTCCTGATTCCGACGACGGAGGTCGGTATCGTTACCAGTACCGACGTGATCGATACCGTCGCACGGGGACTGGACCCCGACGACACCCCCGTGTCGGCGGTGATGACCGAGGCCGTCGAGACGGTGCCGCCGGGGATCCGGCTCGCCGAGGCGGCGGCCATGATGGAGGCCCTCGGAATCAGCCACCTCCCGGTCGTCGACGACGACTGTGTCGGCGTGATCTCCTCGACCGACATCACCGCCGAGGTCTCGTAGCCGGCGCTGCCCTGTCTTGGTTGCGCGGGGCGTCGCCGCCGACCACACGATTCAAGCGATCCGACGGCGTGGTTCCGGTATGAACATACTCGACGCGCTTGCGGCCGCCGACGGGACGACGTGTGTCATCGGCGCCGGGGGCAAGAAGACGACGATGGCGGCACTCGCCGGGCGCTTGGACCGGGCGGTTATCTCCGCGACGGTTCGGATCCCGATCTTCGACGAGTGGGCGGGTCGAGTGGTCGTCACCGACAGTCCGGTCGAAACCGTCGACGCCGCGCTCGACCGATCCGACGCCGGCGAGTGGCCGCTCGGGGTCGTTCCCGAGCGGGAGCGCGACGACCGGTATCGCGGGTACGACCCCGAAACCATCGATCGGCTCGGCGGGTCCGGCGTGCCGATCCTCCTGAAGGCCGACGGCGCCCGGATGCGGCGGTTCAAGGCCCCCGACGACCACGAGCCGCGACTGCCGGCCACTGCCGACACCGTGGTCGCGGTCGCGAGCGCCCACGTCGTCGACGAGCCCCTCTCCGAGGAGTTGGTCCACCGGGTCCCGGCGGTGAGTCGGATCACGGGCCTGGACCCAGGCGAGCAGATAACGGCCGCGGACGTTGCAGCGGTGCTCGCAAGCGACCGCGGCGGCCGGAAGGACGTCCCGACCGGGGCGACGTACGTGCCGCTCGTGAACATGGTCGACGACGCGGATCTCGAGGAGAAAGCCGGGGAGGTGGCCGCCGAGATCCACGACCGGATCGACGTCCCGCGGGTCGTACTCGCTGAAATGCGCGCCGACGACCCCGTCGTCGACGTGGTTTGAACGGGGCGACGCCGCGCGACCGGCCGGTCCCGCCTACTCCTCGCGGAGTCGGTCGTTCGCGGCCGCGAACTCCTCGCGAGTATTGACGTTGTCGAAGGTATTCGTAGACGCAACCCGGTCGATCTCGTCGGTGCCGACAACGGCGACCTGGAGGTCCTCGAGCGGGACGACGATCCGACCGGCGCCGCGGTCGAGCGCCTGCCGGCACGCCTTGACCATGGGGTCCGTTCGATAGACCGCCTGGGTGGTCTGGTACCACTCCTCCGGGCGCGGCACCGCGGCGTCGCTTCCGGCGGCGCGCTCGAACAGGAACTCCGCGAACGCGGGGTCGACAAAGGGCATGTCGCAGGCGACGACGAAGGTGTACTCCGCGGAGACGGCTTCGAGCCCGCGGGCGATCCCCGCCATCGGCCCCTCGTCGGGCTCCCTGTCGAGCGCGAACGTCGGGTCGAAGCCGCTCCCCTCCACGGCGTCACGGATGGCGTCGACTTGGCCGGTACGACAGTTGACCACTACCTCGTCGACGACGCCCGCGACCCGGTCGACCACCCGGCGGATCATCGGCGTCCCCGCGAGTTCGGCCACCGACTTGTCACTGTCGCCGAACCGGGTCGAGCGGCCGCCGGCGAGTACGAGGCTTGCGCGCATACCTATGGGTTTCCGACCGTGACGAAAGAAGGTGACGAGTGGGGGCCGGGGTCCCCAACCCGGAGCGGTGTCGACGCCTCCGGCCGAGTGCGTCGGGTCCCGAGACGCGACCCCGGCCGGATCGTGAGCCGGCTACGTCCCGCCCGCGCCGTACGTCCCGGACACGATCGCGTAGTCGCGGACGAATACGACGAGCGACGCCGTGAGCACGACCGCAGCCAGCGGTCGGACGATCGACAGCGACACGATCGGAATCAGGGCGAACGCGATAAACCCCATCTGGATCCCCGCGAGCGGCCGGCGAGCGAGGCTGGGAGGGAGGTCGTACACCGGCTTGCCGGATCGACGCCGGCGCCAACACCCGAACTTGAACAGGTACCGCGCGGCCGACAGCGACAGATACCAGACCGGAAGTTGGCCCCAGAGCACCCCGACCACCGGCGCGACCAGAAACCCGGTGGTATCGATCGCCAGATCCAGTTTCGCCCCGAGAAGGGTGGTGCGCTCGGTCCGGCGCGCGAGGAACCCGTCGAAGAGATCCATCCCGCAGGCCGCCCCGTAGAGTATCGCCGGGAGCCACGCGATCTCGGGGCGTGGCGTGAGCGCGGCGAACCCCGCAAGCGCCGCCAGCAGGGCGCCTCGGCCCAGTGTCACGAGGTTTGGGAGTCCCAGCGAGCGATACACCGGAATCTCGCTGCGGGTGTCGACCGGGCGATTCGAGTCGAGGTGGCGGTAGGCGTACCACAGCTGGAACCCGGACACCGCCGCCACGAGCGGCAGCCACCGCACCGACGCAAACCCAGCGGCGATCCAGACGGCGTCCGCAACGTCGACGATCCCCCGAGCCGAGAGCCGGGCCAAGTCGACCAACAGCCCGAGGAGGAACGCCACGTCACCGTCGATCGTCAGCGCCAGGAGCCACGCACCGCCGACCGCCAGAAACGCCATCGTCGCCGCGACGGCCGCCCACTCACGCCGGAGAGTGGTCGGGACGGTCGTCGCGTCAGTCATCGTTCGAACTCCGGGTCCTCGAGGGTCGCCAACCGGTCGCGGTCGGCGTCGGTCAGCCGGCGTCGCGCGGCCGCGAAGTTGGCGACGACGTGATCGGGGTCGTTGCTCGCGGGGATCGGGACGACCCCGCGGTCGACGTGAAACGCGATCGCGACCGCCGCGGGCGTGGTGTCGTGATCGGCGGCGATTTCGCCGAGGATCGGTTCGTCGAGCAACCCCGGCGCCGACAGCGGCGAGTGGGCGAGCACCCGGATGCCCTCGGCGTGGCACGCCTCGACAAGGTCGGTTCGGGGGGTGTACGGGTGGGATTCGACCTGGACGATCGCGGGCGGAACGCGGGCGACGTCGAGCAGCGTATCGAGCTGGTCGTGGGACACGTTACAGACGCCGATCGTGCGGGCAAGCCCTTGCTCGTGGAGCCGCTCCAGCCGCCGCCAGGTCTCCGGCAGGGACACGTCGACCGTGTCGGGGTTACCGTCGGCGTCGGTCGGGAAGGTTCGCGCCGCCTGCTCGTCGGGCGAGCGTTCCGCGAGCTCGGAGAGCGGTCCCTGATACGCCCACGCGTCGGGCCAGTGGAGGAGGTACGCGTCGAGGGAGTCGACCCCGAGTTCGTCCAGGCTGCCCCGGCACGCCTCCTCGACGTGTTCGTGGTTGGTGTTCCAGACCTTGCTGATCAGGAACAGCCCCTCGCGGGCGGGCGACCCGGGTGAATCGAGCAGGTCGCCGATCCGCGACTCGTTGCCGTACAACTCCGCGGAATCGAACAGCCGGTAGCCCGCGTCGAGCGCGGTCGCGATCGACTCCATCCGGTCGACGTACTCGCCGTCACGGTACCGCGAACACCCGAACCCCACGGCCGGGAGTCGGAGCGCACCGGAGCGGGCGACCGCGCCGGTCGTCCCGGTGGTCGGGTTGCGCGGATCCGACGCCGGGACCGGCCGAACCGGCGGCGGCGACCGCGCGTCGACACCCTCCGGGTCCAAGCCCGCGTGCGGGACGTCGACCGAGCCGCCGGTGTCGGCCGCGCGCTCGACGGCGTTGCAGACGGCGACGACGTGGGCCGCGCGGTCGGCGCTCCCGGTCGGGCGCTCCCCCGCCGCAATGGCGGCGGCTAAGCGTTCGGGCCCCGAGAGGTACGGTTGCTCCCGACGCGGGGCCGGGTGCGGGGCGGCGACGTACGGTCGCCCCGGCCCGCTGACGCGGACGGTATCGGCGTCGGCCGCGAGCGCCCCCGCGTCCCCGAGGTACAGCGACCCGTCGTCGCCGTGGAGTTCGATGCTGTTGAACTCGCGGCTCCGGTGTGGGGCGTAGAGGCTCGCGGTCAGCCTGATCACGGGGCCGGCGGCGAACTGGAGCGTTGCCTCGACGTGGGCGGGACGGTCGGGCCGCCGCGACTCCCGGTCGGGCCAGACGTCGACCGTGTCGGCGGTCCGTACCCGATCGACCGGCCCGAACCACGCTGTCAGAAGCGACAGCGGGTAGACCGCACCGTCGTAGAGCGGCCCGACCGAGAGGAAGGAGCCGGGACTGTCGTGCCACTCGGTGACCCGGCCGACGTGGGCGTGCGCGTAGCCCAACCCGATCGGGCCGAGTCGGCCGTCGCCGAGGAGCGTGGTGGCGTGGCGCTGGGCGTCACACCGGTGATTGATCGGGGCACACCCGAGCGCCACCCCGCGCTCGTCGGCGGTCGCGACGAGATCGGCCGCGCGGTCGGCGTCGAGCGCGAGCGGCTTCTCGCTGAACACGTGGCGGTCGGCGCGGAGACACGACTCGGTGATCTCGGCGTGTGCGGCGTGGCTGGTGAGGTTCACGACGAGCGGGGGCGATTCGGCGGTCAAAGCCGCGTCGAGGTCGGTGTAGGCCGCGGCGTCGTGGTCGTCAGCGAGCGATTCGGCGCGCTCGGCGTCGAGGTCGCAGACGGCGACGAGGTCGAGCGGGGACTCCGGGAGGACAGCGGCGTACTTCCGCGCAACCGCCCCCGCACCGACAAACGCACACTGCATACGGTCGTAATCGGATCCGACAGTGAAAAGGACGCGGGCCATCTTCGCCCGACGCCGACGCCACGAGCGGAATCCCGACCGTATATGCCGCCGCCGGGAGTAGGTCACGTATGGCTCGGGTGGCGGTTCTCCACAACACACTGGACTTTCAGGGCGGCGCCGACGTGGTTTGTTTATCGACATGTGCAGCACTCCAGCGGGATCACACGGTCACGCTGTTTACCATCTCCGAGACCGACCCCGATGACCTCGCGGCGCGGTTCGGGGTCGACCTCGACGCGTCGGCACTCGACGTCCGGATGCCGACGGGGGCAGTGCCCGCGGCGCGGGTGCTCTCGGCGGGTGCGCCCGTGACCGGCCCGCAGTTGGCCTTCCGAAGCGCCCTGCTCCGGCGGGCCGTCGGGGGGGAGTTGGGCGCGTTCGACCTCGTAGTGAGCACCGCGAACGAGGTGTCGCTGCCGATCCCGTCGGTTCAGTACGTCCACTACCCCCAGTTCAACACCCACCGGCTCCCGGACGACGACGGGGGCGGCCTGGACCGCGTGTGGAGCCGACTCTGTGGTCCCCGGTCCGGCGACCTCGGCAGCGGGACGACGCTGCTCGCGAACTCCGGGTGGACCGCCGACGTGGTCGACGACGTCTACGGGGTTCGGCCGTCGGTCGTCCACCCGCCGGTGGACCCCATCGATGGCCGCGTCGCGTGGGACGAGCGCCGGGACGGAATCGTCGTCGTCGGGCGGCTCGCGCCCGACAAGCGGATCCACGACGCGATCCGGATCGTCGACGGCGTACGGAACCGGGGCCACGACCTCTCGCTCGACATCGTCGGTGCTGCCCCCCGCGCCTACCGCCGATACGTGCAGCAAGTGGCGTCGATGGCGGCCGAGCGGCCGTACGTAACCGTCGAGCGCGATGCCACACGGGCACGGCTGGAGGAGCTGCTGTGCACCCGGAAATACGGGCTGAACTGCAAGCCCCGCGAACACTTCGGAATGTCGGTCGCGGAGTACGTCGCAAGCGGGATGCTGGCGTTCGCCCCGGACACCGGCGGTCAGCGGGAGATCCTCGGCGAGCGTGAGGACCGGCTGTTCGGCTCGGTGTCGGAGGCGGTCGACCGGATCGCCGCAGCGGCTGACGCCGGCGATCCGCCCACGCTACCGCCGGACCGGTTCGCGAGCGGGCGGTTCCGGCGGGCGATCCGCGACGCCGTCGCTCAGGCGTTGTGATACGGATTATTGTACCGGATTACCGGTCATTACTGGAGACGGGGTCGGAAACGACCGGTAATTGACTACAATAACCCGTATGAGGCGTCGATCGAAACCCGGCACAGTCGGGAGGAGTCCGGACGACTACCACCGTCGCGGACGCACGTTACCGGACTACTCGATGTGGCCTTCCTCGCGGAGCTGCTCCGCGTCCTGCTCGGAGTAGCGCCACTCGATGTTGGCCTTCTCGTCCTGCCAGTCCCACGGCTCCACGAGGACGACGTCGCCCTCGTTGATCCAGGTCCGGTACTTCATCCGGCCGGGGATCCGGCCCATCCGGTTTTTCCCGTCCGCACACCGGACGCGGACGTGGTTGCCGCCGTTGTGTTCGGTTACAACGGCGAACAGCTCCTCGTCGTCGGGCATTCGGAGGTTCCGACGCCCTGATTCCTCACTCATAGCTCAGTTACGGCAGGCGTCCTGATAAATGAACGGTTACGGGGTGCGCGACGTGCCGATTCCGGATGTCGGTTACAGTTCCTCGTACGGCTGGACGACGACGAAGCCGTCGGCGCCGGCGAACTCCATCTGGTACCGTTCGCCCGACTCCTGGCCGACCATGTCCGAGAGGCTGCGGTTCACCTCGACGTTCGGGGTGGTGCCGCTCCACGCCACCGTCGCCGCCGGATCCGTCGAGACCGGTGGCTCCACCACTGCCGGGTCGCCGTGGGTCGTGATCGCGATAGACCCGGGGCCCTGGAGGTAGACGTTGGTAAACCCGCCGGCGATGGAGCCGGCGAGGCTGTCGATCGTCCCGACCTCGTAGTCGACCGTCGACTCGAACGCTAGGACGTCCTCGCCGTTGACCGTGATGGCGTCACCGGCATCGAGTGCGAGTATCCGGACCTTCTTGCCGCGGTCGGCGAGGAAGACGGTGCCGGTGCCCTCGACGGCCATCACGGGCGTCCCCTCGCCCGTTGCGGCCTCTTTGAGGAACCCGCTGAGACCGCCTTCGGCCGAGGTCTGCCCGGTGAACGATAGGTCGCCGGTGTAGGCGACCATCGACCCGGCTTTCGCCAGCAAGGACCCCTCGACCGTGGCATCGAGCGTGTAGCTGTTTTCGAGCCGAAACGTCTCGTCGTCGGGGACGCGGGCGGATTCGAACTGTGTCGTGTTCATCGAGATTCCGAGCCGAGTGGAGGGCGGCTCGCTCGGGACGTACGCGTCCTCGAACAAGAAGTTGGCGGGAGAGGCCCGGCGCGGCGGCCGCAGCGACCACCGCTCGGCCCGATCAGTCCAGGTCGAACCGGTCGGCCTGCATCACCGAACTCCAGGCGTCCACGAAGTCGTTGACGAGCTGCTCCTCCCCGTCGTCGCTGCCGTAGACCTCCGCGATCGCGCGCAGCCGGGGATTGGAGCCGAAGATGAGGTCGAACCGCGTGGCCTCCCACCTGCGCTCGCCGGTCGTGCGGTCGTAGCCGTCGTAGACCGGCTCGGAGGTCGGCGCCGCCTCCCACTCGATCCCCATGTCTAAGAGGTTCACGAAGAAGTCGTTGGTGAGCGTTCCCGGAGTGTCAGTCAGGACGCCGACGTCGGAGCCGTCGTAGTTCGCGTCCAGCACCCGAAGCCCGCCAACCAGCGCCGTCATGTCGGTGGGCGTCAGGTTCAGCAGGTCCGCCTTGTCGACGAGCGCCTCCTCGGGTCGGTCGTCGAAGTCGTCGCTGAGGTAGTTCCGGAACCCGTCCGCCTGCGGCTTCAGCGCCTCGAAGGAGCCGATGTCGGTCTCCTCCGCGGAGGCGTCGGTCCGGCCCGGCTCGAAGGGCACCTCGACGTCGTAGCCGGCGTCGGCGGCGGCCTGCTCGACAGCCGCGTTGCCGCCGAGGACGATCAGGTCCGCGAGCGAGACGCGGGTGTCGTCGGACTGCGCCGCGTTGAACTCGGCCTGGATCCCCTCGTAGGTGTCGAGAACGGCCGCCAGTTCGTCCGGGTGGTTGACCTCCCAGCTCCGTTGGGGTTCGAGCCGGATCCGGGCGCCGTTCGCGCCGCCGCGCTTGTCGCTGTCGCGGTACGTCGACGCCGACGCCCACGCGGTCCGCACCAGCTGCGGCACCGACAGGTCCGACGCCAGGATGGTCTCTTTGAGTTCGGCGGCCCGGGCGTCGTCGACGAGGTCGTAGTCGGCGTCCGGCAGGGGGTCCTGCCAGATCATCTCCTCCTCGGGGACCTCGGGTCCGAGGAACCGCTCGGGCGGGCCCATGTCACGGTGCGTGAGCTTGTACCACGCCTTCGCGAACGAGATCCCGAACTCCATCGGGTTCTCCTGGAAGGTGTCCATCACCTCGCGGTAGTCCGGATCCCGCTTCAGCGCGATGTCGGTCGTGAGCATCATCGGGGTGACCTCCTCGTCGGGGTCGTGGGCGTCGGGCGCCGGTTCGACGAGTTCCCCCTCCTTCGGCGTCCACTGCCACGCGCCACCGGGCCCCTTCTCGGGTTTCCACTCGTATTCGAGCAGGTTGTCGACGTAGCCCATGTCCCACTCGGTCGGCGAGGAGTTCCACGGCCCCTCGATACCGCTCGTGATGGTGTCGCCACCCTTTCCGGTGCCGCTCGAGTTCTCCCACCCGAGGCCCTGCTGTTCGATCGGTGCGGCGTTCGGCTCCGGACCCATGTTCTCGTCGGGGTCGTCGGCGCCGTGGACCTTCCCGAAGGTGTGGCCGCCGGCGATGAGCGCGGCGGTCTCCTTGTCGTTCATCGCCATCCGGTCGAACGTCTGCCGGATGTTCTTCGCCGACGCCATCGGGTCGGGCTGGCCGTCCGGCCCCTCGGGGTTGACGTAGATCAGCCCCATCACGGACGCGCCGAGGCCACCCTGGATCTCGCCGGCCTCGTCGAAGCGCTCCTGGGTGTCGAGTTCCTTCTCCGGTCCCCAGTCGACGGCGTCGTCGCCCTTGAAATCGTCCTCGCGGCCGCCGGCGAAGCCGAACGTCTTGAACCCCATCGACTCGACGGCGACGTTTCCGGCCAGGACCATGAGGTCGGCCCACGAGATCTTCCGGCCGTACTTCTGCTTGATCGGCAACAGCAGGCGCCGCGCCTTGTCGAGGTTGGCGTTGTCCGGCCAGCTGTTGATCGGCGCGAACCGCTGTCGGCCCCCCGCGGCGCCGCCACGGCCGTCACTGGTGCGGTAGGTGCCGGCGCTGTGCCACGCCATCCGGATGAAAAGTGGCCCGTAGTGGCCGTAATCGGCCGGCCACCACTCCTGTGAGGACGTCATCAGCTCCTCGAGGTCGTCTTTCACCGCGTCGAGGTCGAGGCTCCGGAACGCCTCCGCGTAGTCGAAGTCGTTCCCGACCGGCCCCAGACTCTGGGCGTTGTCGTCGAGGATGTCCAACTGCAGTTGATTCGGCCACCACTCCTGGTTAGACCTAGACATTACCACTCGGTTTGTGGCTTCGGCATATAATGTTGTCTACTTTGTGGTGGAAACCTTCGCAACACCCGAACCGATTTACCCGAATCCCGAAACGGTCGGGCGTACAACCGGTCTCGCCGACGCCATCGGGTCCGCCCCGCGGGATCGTCGGTGTCCGGCGGCCGTCGATCGGCGGGGCTCGAGGAGGCCGTGGCCGTCCGAGGCCCTCACTATGCCGGTTCCGCCGGCGTTGCTCCCGTCCGAACGGTACCACCGCCGGAGGGCGAACGTTTACTACGGCAGAGCCGAACTATCGATCGTTATGGAAATCCGGGCAGCCGTCACGGAGAACGAGGGCGCACCGTTCAGAATCGAGACCGTCGAGCTCGAAGAACCGCAGGCCAACGAAGTACTCGTGCGCGTCGTTGGCGCGGGTGTCTGCCACACCGACATGATCGTCCGGGACCAGATGTATCCGACGCCGCTGCCGGCGGTACTCGGCCACGAGGGCTCGGGGGTCGTCGAGGGAGTCGGAGCCAATGTCACCACCGTCGAGCCGGGCGACCGCGTCGTCCTCACCTTCGACTCGGATCAGGACTGCACGAGTTGTAACGCCGGCCACCCGGCGTACTGCGAGGACTTCTTCGCGCACAACTTCGGCGGTAGCCGTCCGGAGGACGGTACCTCGCCGCTGTCCCGCGACGACGAGGCGCTCAGCGGCCGGTTCTTCGGCCAGTCGTCGTTCGCGACACACTCGATCGCCACCGAGCGAAACGTCGTCAAAGTCGACGACGACGTCCCGCTCGAACTTTTAGGCCCGCTCGGCTGCGGCATCCAGACGGGCGCGGGCGCGGTGATAAACACCCTCGACCCGCAAGCGGGGTCGTCGATCGCGATCTTCGGCGCCGGGTCGGTCGGGCTGTCGGCCCTGCTCGGCGCCGACATCAAGGGCTGCACCGACATCGTCTCCGTCGACCTCAAGAGGAACCGCTTGGAGAAGGCCGCAGAGCTCGGCGCGACCGCGACGATCAATCCCGACGAGGTCGACGACGTCGTGGAAGCGGTCCAGGAGGAGACCGGCGGCGGCGCCGACCACGCCGTCGAGACTACTGGTGTCCCCGACGTCGCGGAGCAGGCAGTCGAGACGCTCACCCAGCGTGGGGAGCTCGCGGTGGTTGGTGCCCCAGCGCTCGGGAGCCGCGCGAGCTTCGACGTCAACAACCTCATCCTCAACGGCCGGTCGATCACGGGGGTCGTAGAGGGCGACAGCAACCCCACGGAGTTCATTCCGGACCTGATCGAGCTCTACCGCCAGGGGAAGTTCCCGTTCGACGAGCTGGTGAGTTACTACGACTTCGACGAGATCCAAGCGGCCGTCGAGGCCTCCGAGGCGGGCACCGCAATCAAGCCGATCCTGCGCGTGAGCGACCCGTGAGCAGCCTACTGAAAACGTTTATATCCCCTGTGAGGTAAGACGCGGTAAGCGAGTCCGTCGGTCCGGTCGGAGTCGAAGGGGCGGTCGCCCCGGCGACACTCCGGTGGACGCGACCACGACTTCTGGTGGCTCCGGCCTACGACGTTCCAGACACGTATGAGCACGAACGACACCACCGACCCGCTCGAATCAGTCAGGACGCGCCTCGAAGACGAGATTCCCGACGACTTGATCGTCTCCCGGGTCGCTTACGAGGGGCCGAAACTCGTCGTCTACACGGAGACGCCCAAGAAGTTCGCCGAGCGCGACGGGCTGATCCGTCGGCTCGCGAGCATCCTCCGCAAGCGGATCACGGTCCGTCCCGCCGCGGGCGTCCAACTCGATCCCGCGGAGGCGAAGGGGACGATCCTCGATCTGATCCCCGACGACGCCGGGATCACCAACCTCGAGTTCTACCCGGCGACCGGCGAGGTCCTGATCGAAGCCGAAAAACCCGGGTTGGTGATCGGCCGCCGCGCCAGCACCCTCAGGGAGATCACCCAGGAGGTCGGGTGGACCCCCGAGGTGCTTCGCACCCCGCCGATGGAGTCTTCGACCGTCGACAACGTTCGGAACTTCCTGATGCAGGAACGCGACGACCGGCGGGACTTCCTCGAGCGGGTGGGATCGGAGATCCACCGTGAGACCGGCAGCGACACCGGCTGGGTGCGCGTCACGACTCTCGGGTGTTGCCGGGAGGTCGGCCGCGCGGCGTTCGTGCTCTCGACGCCCGAAACCAGGATCCTGATCGACTGCGGCGACAAACCCGGCGCCGAAGGGGAAGTGCCGTACCTCCAGGTACCCGAAGCAAACCCCATCGCCGACCTCGACGCGGTCGTGTTGACCCACGCCCACTTAGATCACAGCGCCCTGCTTCCGCTGCTTTTCAAATACGGCTACGACGGCCCGATCTACACGACCGAACCCACCCGGGATCTGATGGGGTTGCTCCAACTCGACTACCTCGACGTCGCCGCAAAGGAGGGACGAACGCCTCCGTACGCCTCCGAGATGGTACGCGAGGAGCTCAAACACACCATTACCGTCGACTACGGCGACGTGACCGACATCGCGCCCGACATCAAGCTCACGTTCCACAACGCCGGCCACATCCTCGGGAGCGCGGTCGCACACTTCCACGTCGGCGACGGGTTTCACAACGTGGTGTTCTCCGGCGACGTCCACCACACCGACACCCGGCTGTTCAACGGCGCGTCCAACGACTTCCCCCGGGTCGAGACCCTCGTGATGGAGTCGACGTACGGCCGTCGCGACGACTACCAGACCGACCAGGCCGACTCCGAACGGAAGCTGACCGAGTTGATACACGAGACCGCCGACCGCGACGGCACCGTGGTCATCCCCGCGTTCGCGGTCGGGCGGTCCCAGGAGCTCATGCTCGTCTTAGAGGAGGCGATGCGGGAGGGGCGGCTCCCGACGGTGCCGATCTACCTCGACGGCATGATCCGGGAGGCCACCGCGATCCACACCGCGTACCCGGAGTTCCTCCGGGACGGACTCCGGGACCGGATCCTCCACGAGGACGAGAACCCGTTTCTCGCGGACCAGTTCCAGCAGGTCGACGGCGGCCAGGAGATGCGCGAGGACATTGCCGGCGGCGACCCCTGCATCATCCTCTCGACGTCGGGGATGGTCACCGGCGGACCGATCATGTCGTGGCTGGAACTCCTCGGCGGCGACCCCGAAAACAGGCTGATCTTCGTCGGGTACCAAGCCCAGGGCACGCTCGGGCGTCGGATCCAGAGCGGCCGCCGGGAGATCCCCTTCTCGGATCGCGGCGGCCGGAGCGAGCAACTGACCCTCCGGCTCGACGTCCAGTCGGTCAGCGGGTTCTCCGGTCACGCCGACCGGCAGGGGCTCGAGGACTTCGTGGGAACGATGAACCCGCGGCCGGAGGAGGTCATCTGCGTCCACGGCGACGAGGCCTCTACCGACCAGTTCTCCTCGGGGCTCTACCAGGAGTTCGGGATGCGGACGTACGCCCCGCGGAACCTCGAGACGTTCCGGTTCGACTAGCTGCCGGGGGGACGCGCACCGCCAGCCTTCTTGTTGCGGCCGACCTACCACGTGGTATGGATTCGTGGGGCTCGCTGTTCGAGCGCGCGGCGGCTGTCGACACCGACGAGCGCGCGGTCCGGGGAGCGCTCGAAGCGATCCGGGGGAGCGAGACGGGGCACTCGGGAGCCGACCCCGACTCCGACCCGTCGGTGTCGCCACCGGCCGAGTCCGGGCCGGCTCGCGTCGTCGCCGACGCCGACGTCCTCGCGGCGGATCTGGTCCTCGGTGGTGCTGCCAGGGAAGCGCTCGACCCGCTTCGGCGCCACCGCTGGACGACGGTGCTCGCGAGCGACCCGCTCGTGGACGACGCCGAGGCGGTCATCGCCGAGGTTGCCGACCCGGCCCTCGCTGCCGCGTGGCGGGAACGGGTCGCAGCGTGGCGCGAACCCGTCTCACACCCGACCGACGACAACCCGGCGCTGGGGAGCGCGTACCGCGGCGGCGCGATGCACCTGCTCACCTTCGACGACCGGCTCCGGTCGGCGAAGGCGGGTGTGACGCTCGGCGGCGATCTCGCCGTGAGCGCCCGCCACCCCGAGGCGTTCGCGGCGCTGTTCGACGCGGGAAGCCTGTATCCGGAAGTCGTCGGCGGGGAGTACCCCGGACCCGACCGCGACCCAGCGTAGGATGCGTGCGCGGTCGTTCTGCGCTCGCCACTGCCGTCGTCCGTGGCTGAGCGCTCCTGCCGTGTGCCGTGCCGACGTAGCGTTACCGCCCCGAATCCGGGTCGAGTCGACACCGGTACACGCTCCATGCGGGGTGATAAGATTCCAACGATGAAACGTTCGTTCTCTTTATACTACGGGCGGGTTCTGAGCAACCGAGTAAAAAATGCGTGTTCCAACCCTGCACGGCAAGCATCTGCGAGCGAACGAAGCGAGCGAGCGGTTCACCGACGAACGGCCGGTGGCCGTGAGTCGGGTTTTTTTGCTCCAGATTTTTTGACCGGGGTCGAGCGCCGTCACCAGAACGCTCCGCGTTCTGGTTGGCTCACGAGAGCGGCGCTCTCGTGAACGCCGAAGGCGGCGCGAGGCCCCGGTGAGAAAAGGTGGGTTCCTATTTACCGCGGCGCTGGTCCGCCCCGATGCTGGGACGGGTGTGCTCGGCGCCCTTCCCGCGGTTCTGGAGCCCGCGGTTCGAGCGCCCGGCGTTGGTGAGCCCGCGGAACGCCCGCCCCTTGTGGGTGTCGTCACAGATCCACGAGAGGTCGTCGTCGCTCTCGATCGCGGGGTGTTCGGGGTCCACGAGGATCACTTCGTGCCACTTCTGGGAGCCGTCCTCGCCGACCCAGTACGACGCGAGCGTCCGGAGGTTGGGGTACTTCCGGGCGACGCGCTCCTCGGCGATGCGCTGGATGCTCTTCCGGCGGCCGATCCGGTTGACGCCTTGGCGCTTGCTGCGGCGGCCGGCCGTGAACCGCTGTTTCCGTGCGTTGCCCTTCCGGACGGACGCGCGGACGACGACGACGCCCTGCTTGGCCTTGTAGCCGAGTTCGCGGGCCTTGTCGAGCCGGGTCGGCCGGTCGACCCGGACGATCGCGCCCTCCTCGCGCCACTCCTGTTTTCGTTGCCACTGCAGCTCGGCGAGCTTGCCGTCGCCGGGCTGCTTCCACGCCTCCTTGATGTGTGAGTAGAAGCTTCGTGCCATTTGCGTTCACCACGGGCGCTTGCGATTCGGGCGACGTTCGACGCCGACCCACATTTCGTCCCGATCCCTCGGGCGCCCGCTGGCGTCCCGTCCGACCAGCGAGTTGTACTTACTATTCCGGTGCCGGGTTTAACCACTTCGAAACCGCGACCGTAGGCGCCGACCCGGATCTCGGCCGGGTCAGCGCGGGGTCCGCGACCGGGCGGTGGGAACGAACGGCTTTTGACGCCCCGTGACGGACGCAAACGTATGGCTACGGAATCGCAGGGCGGCCTCTCCGATCACCTTCGGGGAGTCACGGTCACCACGCTCGCCTGTCTCGCCGGGGTGGTCGCGGCGCTTTTGTCGGCCAGGGTCGTCGGTACCGGCGTCGCCGACGCCGCGAGCAGGCAGTCACTGCTCATCGTCGGTGGACTGATCGCCGCGCAGCTGCCGGTCCTGCGCGTCATCGGCATCGACGTCTCGGAGTTCGGCGCCAAAGACTACCTCTACGTGGCGTTCATGACGGTCACGCTGTGGTTCGTCACGTTCGGAATCATCCTGACCGAAGGCGTCTCGATCTGACCGATGGCGGACGACAGCATCGCGGTTGTCGACCTCGACAGGTGTCAACCCGACCGGTGTAACTACGAGTGTGCGAACTACTGCCCGCCGAACCGGACGGGCCAGGAGTGTATCGTCACCCGCGAGGAGCACTACGACGAGGGCGAGCCGTTCGACGGCGACCCCGACCAGATCCGGATCTCCGAGGAGATCTGCCTGGGGGAAAGCTGCGGGATCTGCGTCGAGAAGTGTCCGTTCGACGCGATCGAGATCATCAACCTCCCCACCGAACTCGAGGACGACCCGGTCCACCGCTACGGCGAGAACGCCTTTGCCCTGTACGGCCTTCCGGTGCCCGAATCCGGGACCGTCACGGGAATTCTCGGGCCGAACGGGATCGGGAAGACAACCGCGGTCCGGGCGCTCGCGGACGAGATGGTCCCGAACCTCGGCGAGCACGACGCCGACCTCGGGTGGGAACGGGTCCTCGACCGCTACCGCGGAACGGAGCTCCAGACCTACATCGAGCGGGTCCAGGCCGGGGAGATCACCATCGCGCGGAAGCCACAGTACGTCGACCAACTCCCCGCGCAGTTCGACGGGACCACCATCGACCTCTTGGAGTCGACCGACGAGCGCGGGGCGCTCGACGACTACATCGACCGGCTGGGGATCCGGCCGGTGATCGACCAGCCGCTGGACACCCTCTCCGGCGGCGAACTACAGCGGGTCGCTCTGGCAGCCACCCTCGCGCGCGACCGCGACTTCTACTTCCTCGACGAGGTGTCGCCGTACCTCGACATCGGCCAGCGGGTCACCGCGGCGCGGCTGATCCGGGAGCTCGCGGACGACGAGGACCGGGCGGTGCTGGTGGTCGAACACGACCTCGCGATCCTGGATCTGCTCGCGGACTCGCTGCACGTCGCGTACGGCGAACCCGGGGCGTTCGGGGTCATCACCGACCCCAAGTCGGTCCGGAACGGCATCAACGAGTATCTCACGGGGTATCTCTCCAACGAGAACATGCGGATCCGCCCCGACGAGATCGAGTTCCACGAACACGCCCCCCGGGAGACCTCGAAGTCGACGCCGCTGATCGAGTACCCGGCGCTGTCGAAGTCCTACGGTGACGGGGAGTTCGCCCTCGAGGTCGATCCCGGCACCATCTACGAGTCGGAGGTCCTGGGCGTCGTCGGCCCCAACGGGATCGGAAAGTCCACGCTCGCGAAGCTGTTTACCGGCGCGTTAGAACCCGACGAGGGCGAGTTGGACGTCCGGCTCGACATCTCGTATAAGCCCCAGTACATCGAGATCGACCAGCCGATGCGGGTCGACGCGTTCCTCTCGTCGATCACGAGCGACGTCGGCACCTCCTACTGGAACACCGAGGTGGCGAAGCCCCTCCAGTTGGAGCGGATCATGGAGCGGAACCTCGACGACCTCTCCGGCGGGGAGCGCCAGCGGGTCGCGATCGCGGCGTGTCTCTCGGAGGACGCCGACCTCTACGTCATGGACGAACCCTCCGCGCACCTCGACGTCGAACAGCGCGTGCAGGCGACGACCGCGATCCGCCGGTACGCCGAGAACCACGACGAGACGGTGCTGGTCATCGACCACGACATCTACATGATCGACCTCCTGGCGGATCGCCTGATGGTGTTCGAGGGCGAGCCCTCCGAGTACGGCCACGCGGGCGTCCCCCAGGAGATGCGCGCGGGAATGAACGATTTCCTCGAAGATCTCGACATCACCTTCCGCCGGGACGAGCGGACCAAACGCCCCCGTATCAACAAGCCCGGCTCGCAGTTGGATCGGAAGCAGAAAAAGCAAGGCGAGTACTACTACGCGCCGTAGGTGTTTGGGCGTCGGAAGCGGCAATCGTACCGCGGGGGCGACTACTGTTCGTCTCCGTCGACCAACGACCGCTCGACCGGCGACTGCTCGAACTGGTAGACGCGAACGTCCGAGAAGAGCAGCAGCGACCCGAACAGCACCCAGAGACTGGCGACGGCCATCGCCCACCCCCACCCGGTGAACACGCCGAGGAAGTGGTGCAGCAGCACCGTCGCCGCGCCCAGCGCTATCAGTAGTGCACCGGCCGGAACGCTCGTCTCCGCGTGGGATACGGCAGTGTCGGTCATATCTGCTGTGAGTCACCGACTCCGCATATAATCGGCGGCCCGACTATCGAATATGATACCTTAGAGCGCGTCGAACAGGGCCGGACGCCGGAGAAGGAACCTGAACTCGCGCGGTTTCACCGCCGAGAGTGCCGGCAGCGCCTCCCATCGTCCGTCGGCCGGCAGTACGTGCGGTGTCGGGAGCGAAGCCGACGGGGACCGGCCGCAGGTGCCGCTCTTTGATACTCGCACTGTCCGGCGTCGTGGACGGAGTCACTTCACCACGGTCACCGGGACCGCGGCGTTCTCAACGAGCCCCTTGGCGACGCTGCCGACCATCCGTTCGACGTGGCTCGAGAGCCCCCGGTGACCGACCACGATGCCGTCGACGCCCTCGCTTTCGGCGTACGCCGCGACGCTGTCGACCGGATCACCGTAGAGGAGTTCGCTCTCGACGGACAGGCCGGCGTCCGTGACCGTCCCTTCTGCGTCGGCCAGGACGTCCTCCCCGCGACCCTCCGCCACCTCGATGTCCTCGGTGTAGATGCGCTGCCCGACGGCGGCGTTCGTCGGCGCCTCGTCGCCGCTCCCCTCGACCAGAACCCGGGGCTCGACGGCGTAGACCACACACAGGGTCGCGTCCGCCCGGGAGGCGAACTCGATGGCGTGTTCGAGCGCGTTGGTGCTTGGCTCCGACCCATCGACCGCGACGAGGTACTTCATCCCACTCGCCGGTACGGCGCGGTTCAGTGTAATAGTTTGTCACGCCCACCGACCCGGCTTCGGGACCCCGGATCAGTACAGCGACTGGCTGCAGGAACCGCACAGGTGCTCCTCTTTGACGTCGACTTCGCGTACCGTCGGCGAAAATGACATCACGCACTTGCTGTTGTCGCAGTGTTCCAGCCCGAGGGTGTGTCCGATCTCGTGGACCACCTCCTTCCGGACGCGGTCGGCGAACACCTCCGACTGCGGCTTTGAGGAGATCCCGCCGTCGGAGGAGGTCTGGAGCCGGTGAGTGGAGATCACGGAGCCGTTACCGTTGAGATACGCCAGACCGAAGACGTAGTTGCGGCGGCGGTAGTAGAGGTCCTGTGACGTGATCCCGATGTTCTTCTCGCCCGAGCCGACCTGGCCCGCCAACTCGATGAACTGTTCGGCGCGGTACTGGTTCCGGCTCCGGTCGAACGCGCCGTCGGGGATGGACTGTTCCTCTTGGACGGTGACCTCGCAGTCGTAGATCCCACGTAGCGCGGCTGACGCCTCCCGCTTGACCTGTGCCGGGAGATCCCCGATCGGCACGATGTCGACAAGCATAGGAGAGGTTAATGCGGGTGGCGGCATAAACATCCCGCCGTGAGTACACGCCGTGATACCGCCCTTGTCGGCCGACTCTCGGGGTACGCCTCGGCGGTCGAGGTCGGTGTGGGTCGTCGGCCCGACGTCGCCGCGGGCCTCGCCGACGCCGGGGTCGCAGTCACCGCCACGGACGTCGTCGATCGCGACGTCCCCGCCGAGGTGTCGTTCGTCCGCGACGATATCGTCGTGGCCAGCGAGCGCGACCACCCCGGAGCGACCTACGAGGCTGCCCTACTGTACGGG
>CAZDEJ010000029.1:0-18506 GCA_964504395.1 uncultured Halobellus sp.
CGGGCAACAGCTCGGCATCGCCACCGGATCTCCGCCGTCGTCGTCGCCGTCGGGCACGTGGTCGAGCGAGTCCGGGTGGAACCTCAGCGTCGGCCCGATGCGGATCGTCGACACGCGGGACGTTGTGTGAGCCACCCCGGCGTCAACCGGGACCCCCCGGGGCGCCGCGGAGGATTATTACGCTTCGCCGACGGAGATTGACGTATGTACCGCGCACGGGACCGGGTCGAAAACGAATCGTGGCTGAACCGGATCGAGCGCGGCGCCGATCGGCTGGAACTCGGGTCCGACGCGCGGTCGGTCGCCGCCGACCTGTTTCTCTCCGAGGCGCCCGACGACGACCGGTCGAAGCCGGCTGTCGCGGCCGCGAGCCTCTACGCCGGGGCGCTCATTTCGGGCGAGGAGCGCTCACAGTCCCGCGTCGCCGACGCGATGGGGGTGAGTCGACTCAGCGTCCAACAGCACTGGAAACCCATCCTGGAGGCTGCGGGGTTTCAACCGCCGTCGTGGTGAATCACCCGTCTCGTCGGGGATAGCGGGTGGCTCGACACGAAATCCGGCGGTCACTCGCCCGACGGGCGCTCGGATCCGCGGCCGTCGCGACCCGGCGTGAGGTTGCCGTGGCGGTCGATCTCCCCGCGGGCGATCCGCGTCGAGGAGATCCGCTCGCCGTCCGCCGCGGTGACGTGGTCGACGACTTCGATATCGAGAGGGTCGAGCCCCCGCTCACGGCGGATCTCGTTGATCCGCTCGCCGCCGTCCCGCGTCTCCGGGGAGACAACGAGTGCGTCGAATCCCGGCTCGGTAGCGATCCCGGTGGGCGTCTGCAGCGCCCGGATCTCGAACGCCCGGTCGCACGTCGTTGCGATGTCGGCCAACTCCGCGCTCAGATCCCGTTTCCGGTCCTCGAACGAGCGAACGTAGCGGTCGACGTGGCGGGTTTCGGCCGCCAGTTCGTCGGTTGTCAGCCCGATAGTTACGGTCCCTAGCTCGAACGCGTGCTCGAACAGCGCGCGGTGGCCGTCGTGGACCGGATCGAACGTGCCACCTAACGCGACGTGCATATTCTGGCGAGTATCCCCCGAAACTTAAGCAGGCCGAAACCGGCACCCGGCAGAGCCGGGGGTCGGTCCGTGCGCTTTTGTACCACACCCCTCCAAGGTGGCGGTATGACCGGGTCGGAGCCACCGATCGACGACCTCGACAGGCAGATCATCCACGCACTCCAGCACGATGCGCGACACACCTCCGCGAGCGGGATCGCGGAGTCGCTCGACGTTTCCGCCCGAACCGTCCGGAACCGGATCGATAAGCTGGAAGACGACGGCGTGATCCGTGGATACGATGTGGACGTAGACTACGAGGCCGCCGGCTACCAACTCCACACGCTGATCGTCTGTGCCGCACCGATCCACCAGCGCGAGGAGATCGCTCACCGCGCGCTCGACGTCGAGGGTGTCGTGGCGATCCGGGAGGTGATGACCGGCGCGGACAACGTCCACGTTGAGGTCGTCGGCATCGACAGCAACGATCTCAGCCGGATCGGCCGCGATCTCAACGAGCTCGGACTCGAGGTCGTCGACGAGGACCTGATCCGAAACGAGTACACCCGCCCGTTCCACCAGTTTCGCGCGGGAGCGACAAGCAGCGGCGAGTGAGTCGGGTCGGCGTTGTCACGGGCCGGTCGGTGCCGGGCCGAGCGGGTAACCTTCGGTAGACCCCGTCGGGAAACTAATAGATATTTCTTCCGATAAAATAGTATTACTGTACTCTCAGTTCCGTATCGGAATTAGAACCGAACTGATGATCCGATTCGGAATACATATTCGGTAGCAGGCTGTACCCCACACCCGCTATGACACAGGACCGATTTCCCGACACGCTTGCCCGTACCGCCGGCCCGCCTGTGCTCGCCGTCGTCAGCGACTCGCATCCGGGTCCGACACTGCTCTCGGAGATCCAGCCACGGGACCGGATGCGGCTGGTGGCTCACGACGCCGGAATCGCCGCCAGGGCCCCTGCCGACGTCGACGTTACTGTCGGAGAAGTGACATTAGTCGACGCGCGTGAGCGGGCGGCCGACGCTGACGCCGCCGTGGGTAGCCTCCGAACGGATCGGGAGACGCTTCCGACGGAACTCCGGCGGACAGTCTCGACGGCGAGTGAACCGCACGACCGATGACGAAGGATCTCGAACGCGACCTCGGGCTTCCGTCGGTCCTCGCGATCAGTGTCGGCGCGATGATCGGCAGCGGGATCTTCATTCTGCCGGCGCTCGCCCTGAAGATCGCCGGTCCGGCCGTGATCGTTGCGTACGGACTCGCGGGGCTGCTGGTCGTCCCCGCCGCCCTCTCGAAGTCGGAGATGGCGACTGCGATGCCCGAGGCCGGCGGCACGTACATCTACATCGAGCGCGGGATGGGCCCGCTTCTCGGGACGATCGCCGGCGTGGGAACCTGGTTTTCGCTTTCGTTCAAGGGCGCGCTCGCCCTTGTCGGCGGGGTTCCATACCTCTTGCTCCTGTTCAACCTGCCGCTGAAACCGGTCGCGCTGGGTCTTGCAACCCTCCTGATCCTCGTAAACGTTGCCGGGGCCAAACAGACGGGCCGGCTTCAGGTCGCGATCGTGGTCGTGATGCTGGCGGCACTCGGGTGGTTTGCGGCGGGCAGCGCCCCGAGCGTCGACGGCGCGAACTACGCCGCCTTCTTCGCCGACGGGATCGGCGGCCTTTTAGCCGCAACCGGGCTGGTGTTCGTGTCGTATGCGGGCGTCACCAAGGTCGCGAGCGTCGCCGAGGAAGTCGAGGACCCCGGTCGGAACGTTCCGCTGGGCATCCTGGGGTCGCTCGCGTTCACGACGGTCCTCTACGTCGCGATCGTGGCGGTCCTCGTCGGCGTGACTGACCCCGGCAGTGTCGCAGGGTCGCTGACGCCGGTCGCCGTCGCGGCGGAGGCAACCCTCGGCCGGGCGGGCGTGGTCGCGGTCATCCTTGCGGCCATCCTCGCGCTGGTGTCCACCGCGAACGCCGGGATCCTGTCGTCGTCGCGGTACCCTTTCGCGATGAGCCGCGACAAACTCGCTCCGCCGTCGCTGTCGGGTGTGAGCGACCGGTTCGGGACGCCAGTCACCTCGATCACGGTGACCGGTGTGGTGCTCCTGATTCTCATCGCGTTCGTTCCGATCCTCGACATTGCGAAACTCGCGAGCGCCTTCCAGATCATGGTGTTTGCGCTGATCAACGTCGCCCTGATCGCCTTCCGGGAGGGGACCGCGGCGTACGACCCCGAGTTCGCCTCGCCGCTGTACCCGTGGACGCAGATCTTCGGTGCCGTCACCAGCGTGTTGCTCCTCACACAGATGGGAACGACCGCGTTGCTCGGGGCGGTCGTGATCATCGTCGGGAGCGTGCTCTGGTACTTCACCTACGTCCGCTCGCGAGTCAGCCGCGAGGGCGCCGCGACCGACGCGATCAGACGTCAAGTCGGCCGCGAGACCCTCACCGAGGTCGAATCCGCCCGCGACGGGAACACGCACGAGGTACTCGTCGCGTTCACGAAGGCGACCGACGAGGCGCGGGAGCGGTCGCTTCTCGCACTGGCGGCCGACCTCGTCGAGGCTGACGACGGCCGCGTGGTCGCGGTGCAGTTCCAGGAGGTCCCCGATCAGGCACCACTAACCCGGGACGTGACCGACCAGTCGTCGTCGGACCGCTCGTTCGAGGCACGGGTGGCCGCGCTTGCGGATGAACTCGGTGTCGAAACCGAGGCCGACGAGATCGTCAGCCACGACACCAAACACGCCATCATCAACTTCGCCAAGCGCCGCGGAGTACGGACGATCATCGCGGAACACGAGCCACTCCGGCTCCGATCGCGGATCGTTGGCGACCCGATCGACTGGGTGGTCCGCCACGCCCCGTGCGACGTACTGCTCGTAGAGAACCTCGGATACGACGCGCCACAACGGGTGGCACTGTCCGGGCGGGGAAGCCCGTACTCCCCGGTCGTCGTCGACGTCGCCGGCGCCGTCTCCGGCGCGAACGGTGGGGACCTCTCACTGTGGCACACCGCGGACTCGGACACGGACGGGAGCACACCCCATACTGAAACGATGAACGACTACCGCTCGGAACTCGCGGAGTTGCTCTCGGTCCCCGTGACGGTCGAGTGGCTCCGGTCCGACGGGGGGCAGCTCCCACAGCCGGAGGTGGTGATCCGGCGCGGTGCCGACGACAGACTCCGGGACGTCGTACTTGCCGACCGACCGTTCGTTCCGAGCCCCGGCTGTACGACAGTCACGGTCTACCCGCACGAGTCTCGACAGCGCGGCTTCGTCCACCGGCTCCTCGAGCGGCTGGCGTTCTGAGGTTCGCGTGAGTGCACTCGGTCCCCGACGGATCGGCCGTCCGTGTCATCCTGTCGACCTCCGACCCGGCATTACACCGGTTCGCAGCAGTGCGTGTCTCCCGGGGTGGTTGTGAAGCGGCACTCGGATTCTATATAGCCAAATGCGGTTTACCTGATTCGGCTCGACCACGAGGAAGTGTCAGTAGAGCGAGTAGATGCCCGCCTCGTACGCCTCCCGCACCCGATCGCCCCAGTTGTGCGTATACGTATCGATGATATCGCCACCGACGTCCCCGCGGAGATACTTGACGATCCCCCTGTCTCCGGTCCGGTCCCGGAGGTGTGTGGTGAAAAAGTGCCGGAAGTAATGCGGGGTGACGTTCTCCTCGGCGTCCCCGCCGGAACGGTGCCACCCGAAGGCACTCGCGTGGCGCTCGACGATGTGGTGGACCATATCCGGCGTGAGGCGAGCACCCCACCGTCCCGAGGTGCTCACGAACAGCGGCTCCGCTTCCGACCGGGCCTCCGGCCGAATCGCGAGCCACCGCCTGAGCGCCGTCTCGAGCTCCCGATCGATCGGAATCGCCGTGGACCGTTTCCGTTTGTTCGACGCCGACCGCTCCTCGCCGGCCACAACCTCGCCAGCAGTCGGGTCCGGCGAGACGTACATCGAGGGCCCGCGACCGTCCAGTTGTGCCCGTGAACCTGCCCCTGTGGATCCCACCGCCCGCGCCGGGTCCGGCTCCGATAGCGTCACATCGCGTACGTCGAGGTTACACAGTTCACCGACTCGTACTCCGGTCTTGAGCAGCGTAACGATCACCGCGTGATCGAGCGGATGCCTCACCGTTTCGAGAAAGCCGCGGACCTCCGGCAGCGCGATCTCCCGACGTGAAGGGTTGGTGTCGATCCGTTCGTCCATCTCCTCGACGACGAGCGTCATCGGGTTCGAATCGAACGCGCCGATCTGTGCCATGTACGCGTAGAATCGGTGGAGGTACGACGCGTACGTGGCGATGGTGCTGTCCGCCATGTCCGAGCGACGGAGCGAGTGAATCCACGCCATGCAGTCGCGGTGGGACGCCGCGCTCACCGCCTGTGGGTTCGGATCCTCGGTGAACGACTCGAACCGGCGGAGCACCCGCTCGTAGGCCGCTCGCGTCCGGTCGGACTTCCCGTGGTAGGTCATATCTTGGAGGAAGTACGCGATCGGGTCCTCGACGTCGCGCTCGGGGTCGGGTGTCGTCCCGGTGCTCATCTGGGTTCACTCCCGCTGAGGGTGTATCCGCCGTGGCGGCCGCTGTACTGGACGGCGTTCGAGGACTGTAGACGCTGGAGGACGTCGTCGAGCCGGCCTTCGATATCGTCGGTGATGGTTGCGAGCAGTTCGTCCCACGAGAGGTACTCCTCGGCCGCCAACGCCGCTCGAACGCGGCGTTCAACGGCATCCTCGCCGGACTGAGCACTCGACCCCTCGGGGAAGTCCCCTATCGTCCCGTCGGACTCCGTTGGATCCTCCGGGGTGCCGAACTCGTAACGGCCCGCCTGCACCATCGTCCGGACGAACTCGCTTTGACTCATCCCCAGGTTGTCGGCGTGGTCCGCCCACTCACGTTTCTGGTAGGCGGGTACGTAGGTCGCCACGGTTTTCCGCTCGGTGTCGACGTTCTCGGCTGGCATACCAACGCCTGCGGTCGCGGGGTACTTCACTCTATTGCAGATTCACGGATAAGTCATCTTAGGTGGATGTGTAATGCTTGTATCTGATCAGTTATTTGTGTGTATAATAATATAGACCACCAAGTAAGCTAACTACACATATAAATTTAGTCCTTTTAGAGAGGTCGAATTTCGCTCGGATATCCGACCGAGTCGCTGGTGACATCGAGACGAAACTGGAAGCCGAGCGACTACGGTCGCTGCCGTGGTACCGGCGGCCCGTCCAACCCGCGCGTGCGGCGCCGGCGTATGGCCCGACCTTTGGCCCGCAACCGTAGGGGTAGGGGCTCCGAAGACACCGCTCCAGATCCCGGGTGGTCCAGCGGCGACCCCCGCGCCTGATGTATGCACCGAACCTGCGTGCCGTCCGGTTCGGGTCATGGCGTCGGATTGGTGGGCTCCACGTCGCAGTATGCTAGTATAAAACGAGCACTGTCTACACCGTAGTCGCGTCCGTGGCAGCGTCCAGCGGGTCGCCGCGAGCGTACTCCGGGGTGATTGCAGCGGTAACAGCACTATCGGGATCGGTGACCGGATTCTCTCCACGCCGGTCCCAACGTTCGCACCACTCAGCAGTTCTGTGCTCCAGCGTGTATGATCCGCGAGCGATGGCTGACCTCCGCAAGTGTCACTAGTCCACTTCCCCTGACTCGTCGCGGACACCGAGCGTCGATCGATCCACAGCAGCCGACTACGTGGATTCCGCTGCCGGCTCTGGCTGGGTCCGGGGGAGGGGAGATCCGACGAGGTATCCCGGACACTGACTGTACTCGCGTTCTCGGGTTCACCAACGCACCGTCATCCGATGGCGATTCGGTACTTCGTGCGTACAAGCGATGCCGTGCTGCTGAACGGCACAGGGACGAACTCGCCCTCGCGCGCCTTGCGCCTCCCCAATCTGTGGCGAACCCCAGCTACGGTCTTTTCTGATGTCTGTGGGATCGGAACTCGTCCCACCAGCGCGGCGGCTTCACTTCCGTCGTCTCGTACGTTGCGATCCCCGCGGCGACAGCGTGATAGAGCCCGATGGCTCCGGTGGTGAAACCCGCCTGCATGTCGTCCGATAGTGGGGTGTGGACTACTCGCTCGTGGTCTTCCTCACAGGACCGTTGTTTCTCTGCACACTTGTAAACTTCATTTCGCTATATAGAAGCCGCCCTCGACGCACTCATACGACTCCAACTCACCTGTCCGCGCCGCCGACGTAGAGCCGAAGTCGGTGGGCCGCGATTCCGACGAGGAACGCGACACCGATGTTCGTCATGAGACCGAGCACGCCGACGCCAACCGCAACCGGGAGGTCTGTGGTGTCCAGCCCGGTCCGACAGAGTTCCACCGCGACAACACCGAGGAGCACACCTAACACCGGCATGGGAAACGCCGCGACGATCCCGACCCCCACGACCGCCGCGACCGCAAAGACGCCGGCCAGAAGCAGGTTCGACCCCGCGGTCCGGGCACCGAAGGCGTACTTACCGGCCACGCCCCCGCTGCCGTGACACATCGGAATCGCGCCGAAGGGGGCCGCGACGAGGTTCATGACACCCATGCTGGTCGCAAGGTCGTCCGCCGAGACGTCGGCGTCGTAGTAGTCGGTGAGGAGCAACGATGTCGCGATCGCAGCGTTGCCCACGGTCATCGCTAACTGCGCCGCGGTCGCGCCGGCGGTGTTCGCGGTGAGTCCCGTCGCGGTCGGGAGTGCGACCCCGAAGGTGGGAACCGTCGGAGACGGGAGGCCGACGGTCGCGACTGCGATTCCGACGCCGAGACCGAGCACGAGGAGGGCGCTCACCCGACGGCGGCCGATAGCGACGCTGACTCCCGCAACCGCGAGCGCGGCGAGTGCGTACGCGGGGCCGTCGAGACTCAACTGAACGCCGGTCTCTAACAACACCAACCCGACCGCGAGTTGGACGCCGCGGACGACTGGCCGTCCAATGTACGTTTCCACCCGCGCGAGCGTGTCGGTGACGCCAATGAGGAGCAGAGTCGCCCCGGCAAGGAGGCCTGCGACCGCGAGTTCGTCGCTCCCGAGCCCGCCGGCGATCACCAGCGCCGCCAGCGCCTTCATCGGCTCCACCGACACCGGAAGCCCGTAATGGAGCCCCCACACGACCTGGAAAGCCGCGAACCCGACGAGCAGCCGCGGCAGCGAGAGATCCGTCAGCGCGGCGACCGCGACGACGACCGGCAGCACCGTAACCGAATCCCCTAACGCGCCGGTGAACTCGCCGCGGGAAAATCGGATCTTAAAGTCGCGTCGGCCCGGGACGGCGACGTACATTGCGTCCTGAAAGTAACCCGGGACACAAAACCGTTCGGATCCGAAAACCCCCGTAGGAGTTCGTCTCGTGGGGATTGAACCGGAAGTCTCGAAACGGTGCCGGACCGTCACCTGTCCGGGAAGCCGGCCCGAACGACGCGGCCCGTGGTGATACTGTCGACGGTTCCGCGGATTCGAAACGAAACTGTATGCGGTTACTCGTGGCGGCGGTTACCCGTCCTCACCGCGGACTGGCGTCCCGCGGGTCGCGGTCGCTTTGAACGAAGCGACCACGTCGCTGCCGACGGCCAGTCCGAGCCTCTCCCGGCTGTCCTCGGTCACGAGCGCACGCAGCGGATCGTCGATCCCGATGTCCACCGCGATCCGGGCGATACGCTCGCCGGTCTCAACCCCGCAGACAGTCCCGGAAAAACGGTTCCGAGCGCTCGTGTGGTCCGGCACCGGCGCGTCCGCGGGGTCGGTCAGCGTCACCGCATCCGCCCGAATCGACAGTTCCACCACCCCGCTCCCGTCGGGGACGAGCGCACGAACGGGCCCGGCGTCGGTCTTTACGGTCGCCAACTCGCCGTCCCGCTCCGCAATCGCCCCCGAAAGCACCGTCTCAGCGACCGCGGCGACGCCTTCGAACCCCGTCCGGGTTCGCTCGAACGCCGCCAGAAGCTCCGCTGCGGTCTCGGTGAGCGCGCTACCGCCGCCGCCGGCGCCCCCGCGCTGTCGGTCGACCAGCGACCCGAACGCCTCCTCGAGTTCGACAACGCGGCGCTGGGCGTGGGCGTACGACCGGCCCATCTCCGCTGCGGCGGCGTTCAACGACCCCACCCGGTCGATGGCCCGCAGCAGGTCGGCATCCTGTTCGTCGAGCGTCACACCGTCGCTGCCGATGTAGGCGTCGAACTCCGCGCGGGTCATGCGCCGGTGTTCACAGCGGAGAGCAAAAACGTTATATCCGCGCTGAGACGACGTCGATATGTCTATGTCGAAACAACGCGCTGACGCGGACGGCGAGGAAGCATCGCGACCCGGATCCGGAGTGTCACGTCGGTCGTTCATCGCGGCGGGTGCCGCCGCGGGGATCGCCGGGCTGGCGGGGTGTTCCGGAGCCCTCAGCGGCGGCCAGAGCGATCAGAGCCAGCCCGGTGTGGCCGGGGAAACCCTCACGCTGACCACAACCACGAGCACGTACGATACTGGACTACTCGACGCGATCCACCCCAGCTTCGAGGAGATGTACGGCGCGACCGTCGACGCGGTCGCCCAAGGGACGGGGGCGGCACTGGAGTCGGCCCGAAACGGCGACTCCGATGTGGTGATGGTTCACGCTCGCGGCCTCGAAGACGAGTTTATGCGCAACGGCTACGGGATCAACCGCCGCGACCTGATGTTCAATGACTTCGTGATCGTCGGTCCCGAGAGCGACCCTGCAGGCATTCGGGGGAGAAAGTCGGCGACCGACGCGCTCACCACGATCGCCGAGTCGCAGTCGCCGTTCGTCTCCCGCGGCGACAACTCCGGAACGCACACCAAGGAACTCAACCTCTGGGAGGCCGCCGGCACCGACCCCGGCGGCGACTGGTACCAGGAGACCGGCACGGGGATGGGCGAGGCGCTGAACGTTGCGAATCAACAGGGCGCTTACACCCTCTCGGATCGCGGGACGTACATCGCTCAGCGGTCGGAGATCGACCTCACGATCCTACTCCAGGGACCGATCGGGGGCGGGCCGGAGATCCTCTCGAACCCCTACGGGGTGATGGCCGTCAACCCCGGCGTCCACGAGAACGCAAACTACGACCTCGCGATGGCCTACATCGGGTGGATCACCAGCCCGGGCGCCCAGGACGCCATTGCCGACTACCGGATGAACGGCGAGCAGCTGTTCTTCCCGCGTGCGATATCGGAAAACCCCGACTTCCAGCAGTACGTTCCGGAAGGCTGGAGTAACGACTCCGAAGACGAGTAACCGTGCCGTTCGATCCGGTCACGCTGTTGCACCCGCTGTTGGTCGAGAGTCCGTTCCGGGATGGGTACGTCCGGAGCATCATTTACGTCTCGCTGTACGTGAGCTGTATTGCGGTCGCGCTGAGCACGTTCATCAGCATCCCCGTCGCACTCGTGATAGGGTTCACTGACTTTCCCGGCAAACAGCTCGTGAAGTCGGTGATCAACACCGGGATGGGCTTTCCCAGCGTCGTCGTCGGGCTGGTGGTGCTGTTCATCGTCTCCAACCAGGGACCACTGGGGGCGCTGGAACTCATCTTCACGAAGGAAGCCATGATCATCTCGCAGTTCGTGCTGGCGACACCGCCGATCACCGCCATTAGCCTCGCGGCGCTGACGAGCGTCGACGAGAACGTCCGCGACGCCGCGCGCGTCCTCGGCGGCACCCGGCTGGACGTGGCACTCGTGGTGATCAAGGAGGCCCGCTACGGCATTGCGACTGCCGTCCTCGCTGGCTTCGGCCGCGCGATCAGCGAGGTCGGATCGGTGCTGATCGTCGGCGGGAACATCACGAGTTCCAGCGGCATCTCCCGGACGCGGACGCTGACGACCGCGATCCAACTGGAGGCCCGCCAGGGGCAGTACGACACCGCAATGGTGCTCGGCGCGGTGCTCGTCACCCTCGTACTGCTGGTCAATGCGGTCGTCGTCCGACTGGGCGACGAAGGGGCGATGAACCGATGATCCGGCTCGACGGCGTCTCCCACGGCTACGGTGCAGGACGGGTCGTCGACGACGTGTCGCTGTCGGTCGAGAAGGGCGAGGTCGTCGGGATCATCGGCCCCTCCGGCGTCGGGAAGACCACCCTCCTGCGCGTCCTCGCGTTGATTCTCCGGCCCGACGAAGGACGGGTCGAACTCGACGGCGACGCGGCGTGGGCCGTCGACAAGGACGCGCGGCTGGCGCTGCGGCGGCAGATCGGGATGGTGTTCCAGGAGGCGAGCCTGTTCGACGCCACGGTCGAACGGAACGCCGAGTACGGCCTGCGCGTCCGGCAGGACTGGAACGACCGCCTCCGTGACCAGTTCCGGTCGCTCGTAGGGTCGAGCGCGACCGCCGAAGCCGTTGAGAACGCGCTCGACGTCGTCGGCCTGAGCGACATGATCGGTCAAGAGGCCACCTCCCTCTCCGGCGGCGAGGCCCAGCGCGTCTCCTTCGCACGGGCGCTCGCGTACGACCCGGACTACCTCCTGCTCGACGAGCCCACGTCGGACCTCGATCCGCGGAACACCGGGATGATTGAGGAGGCGGTGTTCGAAGCCCGCGACCGCGACATCGGCGTCGTCGTCGCGACCCACGACATGCACCAGGCCGAACGGGTCGCCGACCGAGTCGGGGTCCTTCTCGGCGACGGGCTCACCGAAGTCGGGACAGCCGAACGGATCTTCGAGAACCCCATCGACGACCGCACCCGGAGGTTCATCTCCGGGGAACTGGTCTACTGACCCTGTCGGCACCGGCGTGGGCCGCCGGGGACTGTGCCCGCCGACGGGTCAGGATTCGACCGGGTCGACCAGACCGGGTCCGTCGTTCGCGGGGCTGTTGACCCGCGTCGAGACCGGGTAGGCGCGCCACTCCTCGCCCGGATACGGGTCGAGGAGGTCGGCCGCCTCCTCCGGACTGCCATGGAGCCACGTCGACTCCGCCTCGGGGTCGAGGACGACCGCCATCCGGTGGTGGAGGTCCGAAACCACCTCGTTGGGGTCGGTGGTGACGATCGTGAACGACTCGACGACGTCGGACTCCCCGCGGGCCCCCCCGCCCGCACCGAAGTCACCCAGTCCGGTCTGCGTGTGCGTCGGCTCCCACCGGTCCCACAACCCCGCCATCGCGAACGGGCGGTCGTCGTCGAAGGCGACCCGGTAGGGCTGTTTGGCCCCGCCGTCGCCGTCGACCCACTCGTAGAACCCGTCGGCCGGAACCAGACACCGACGGCGCTCGAAGGAGTCGCTGAAACTCGGCTTCTCGTCGACCGTCTCCGCGCGGGCGTTGATCAGGTCGTTGCCGACGCTGGCGTCGTCGGCCCACGACGGGATCAGCCCCCATTTGAACGCCCGGAACTGATCGGGATCGTCGCCGGTGACGACCGGCAGCGACTGACCCGGCGCGCAGTTGTACCGCGGTTCCGGCGGGTCGTCGAAGGTTGCGTCGAACCGCGCTTCCAACTCCGAAGCGGACGTCATCAGGGTGTAGCGGCCGCACATACTCCGTCGGAGGAAGCGGAACGACAAAACACCGACGGCACCGCCCCGCGCGAGGGTCATACACCCCGATCGGCGGCAGGTGGCACCCGACGCGAGCGACGCCGCTCGATCCACACGTATCGGCGTTCGGGGCGTGCCGAAGGTCCGTCCGACCAAACAATTATGAACGATCGTCCCTACTATATAATCAATTGGATGCACGACGACAGAATGGCGTCGCATCCGGACGAGTACTGGGACCTGCGCCGGGAGCTGACGCCATCCCCGAACCCACCCGTCATCGCCGACGGAGACCAACGGCTCGCGCTGTTGATCGACCTCGCGGACTCACAAGTCGCGTCGGCGTACCGCCGGCTCCGAACTCGGCTGTCGGAGTTCGCGTGCCTTGCGTCGACACCGGCGGACGAACTCCACCTCACAGTCAAGCTGTTCGACCACGCCCCGACCGCCGGCACCGGGGATGGGTCGTCGTCGGTTTCGGCCGCGCAGATCGCCGACGCGGTCACCGAGGTCGTCGACGACCGCGACCCGTTCGAGGTGAGGTTCCCACAGCTGAATATCTTCCCCGACACCGTCTACGCGGAGGTCGACGACGGCGGGACCCTCACCGAACTCAACCAGGCGGTGTGTCAGCAGCCGTGGGCGACCGCCACCGACCGGGACGGTCAGCAGTTCATTCCGCACCTTACCCTCGGGTACTTCGACGGCGCCGAGGAGTACGAGCAGTTGATCACGTTCCTCGAGGGCAACCGCGACCCGGAGTTTCCGACGACCACGGTTGACGAACTCGCCGTCGTGGCGTACGACCTCACCTCGAACTGGGGGTCGGCAACGACGACGCTCCGAACCTTCTCGCTGTAGCTCGCGCGGGTCCGACCGCCCGGGATCGGGATCCGTCGTCCCGCCTCGAAGCCTTTAGGCGCTCTCGACCGCTGTGGTCGGATATGCGAATCGAGAACAGTTTCGTGCCCGCGGAAGGAGTTGGCGAGCGCCGCGAACGCTCGGTGTGGGAGTCGGGGATCCTCACCTGGGAGGAGTTCGATCCCAGCCGCGCCCCGCTGGGGCCGAAGACCGGCGAGCGGGTGGAGTCGTTCGTTGCGGAGGCGCTCGAACGGCTGGACGACGGCGACGCGCGCTACTTCGGCAACCGGTTTCCCTCGGGGGAGGTCTGGCGGCTCTACGGCAACTTCCGGGCCGACGCCGCCTTCTTTGACATCGAGACCACCGGGTTGGACTCCGCCCGAAACAACGTCACTACGGTGTCGGTCACGCGGGGCGGGGAGACCACTACGCTGGTCCGCGGTGAGGACCTGACCGCGCCGGCGCTTCGGGAGTTGTTCTTCGATGCCCCGCTCGTCGTCTCGTTCAACGGAAAACAGTTCGACGTCCCCTTTCTGGAGGACAGTTTCGATATCGCGATCGACGCGCCGCACCTCGACCTGATGTACCCCTGCCGCCGGATCGACCTGACCGGCGGGCTGAAAGCCATCGAGAGGACGGTCGGGATCGACCGCGACCGGCCGGACCTCTCGGGGCGCGACGCCGTCCGACTGTGGCACCGGTACGCCCGCGATGACGACGACGACGCGCTCGATACCCTCGTGTCGTACAACCGCGACGATACCGAGAACCTCCGGAACCTCGCGGACGTCGTTGCGACCCGCCTCCACGAAGCGTCGATCGGCGCCGTCGCGGACGAACCGACCGGGGTTCCGGATCCGCGGGTCTGATACTGTCGGCTATCGTCACGTGACGGACGTCGACACCTCGGGGTATCGAACATGTTCACGTCGGTATAGCCAACAGTATGAGCGCGCCCGCGTTCTCCCCGCTCAGTTTTTTGGTCGACCTAAAAACTCAAATACCTCCGTGAAAAATCACGGGCAATGTCGGAGTACACTCTCGACGACGTGGCGGTCGTGATGGGGACCTACAACGAGGCGGCCGCGGTCGGAACCGTGCTGTCGGATATCGCCGACGTCACCGACGACCGCGCAGAGGTCGTCTGCGTCGACAGCTCCGACGACCGGACGCCAGAGATCGCCCGCGACCACGGCGCGACCGTGATCGAACAGCCGCCGATGGGGTACGGCCACGCGGTCCGGGAGGCGGTCCTGACCCCGGAGCGTCCCGTGATCGTCACGACGGACTGCGACGACACGTACCCGATGGAGAAGCTGCCCGAATTCCTGACGCGCATCAACGAGGGCTACGACGTCGTCTCCGGCGACCGGCTCTACTACGGTGCCGACGCGATGCCGGCGTTCAACCGATTCGGCAACGCCGTCTTCGCGGCAGTGGCGTCGGTCCTCACCGGCGAGCGCGTCCACGACACCACCACCGGAATGCGCGCGTATCGCCGGGAACTGCTTCACGACATCGAGTGGACCGAAAACACCGGCCTCTCCGCTGAGCTGCTGCTCCGACCGTTGCTGCGCGGCTACCGTGTGAGGGAGGAACCGATCCCGTACCGCGAACGGGCGGGCGAGACCAAACTCGACCCCCTGGGTGGCGGCGCCGCAATCGCGAAGTCGATCGTGACGGTGTGTCTGGAGGAGCAGTTTCGGTAACCGGACGTGGGCGGCTCCGGTGGCTGGCCCGCCCTACTGGAGGATGTCGGCGATCCGTCGGGGCTCCCCGCTGAAAGACGGATCCTCCTCGACGATCTGCAGTACCTCGTGGTCGGTCACGTCGGGGTAGGACTTCCGTACGGCCTCCTCGATCAGCGACTTCTCGAGACGGAACTCGGTGCCCTCGTAGACGACATCGACGCCGGTCTCGTCGAACGACAGTACAGTCATATCCGTTCGTAGTCACCACCGAATAAAAGGACATCAGTCCGGACGCCGCACACGCCGCGTCCGGCGCTGCACTGAAGACATCACGTCCACGGAACGCCCGTCACGTCCGGGAGCGTCCGCCACACGTCTGACGGGTCGTTTATTACTTCCCGTGCGTTGCTCGGGAGTGTGGCACTCGGTCAGGATCCGCTCGACGCCCTGGAGATCCCCGACGGCACCACCGCCGAGGAGCACGACCTCGTCACCGACGGCGACGTCGTCGTCGGCGGGCAGAGCACGGTGGAGTTCGGCGTGCGGGGGCGGAACGTCCTCGCGGGCGAGCGCGTCACCTTCGGCGGCGATATCGAGGCCGAACGCGACTGTCGGCTGGACGTGTGGTGCGACGTGGCGGGCAACGTCCTAGTCGGCGACGACGCCTACCTCGGCGAGCGCGTCCACATCGGCGGCCGGCTGATGGTCTCGGGCGACCTCGACATCGGCGACGACGTCGACATCGAGGAGGGGTTCGAGGCCAACGGGTGGATCGTGATCCGGAACCCGGTTTCCACCTTAGTGTTTTACTTTCTGGTGCTCTCGCAGTTGCTCTCTATCGGTGAAAACGAGGCTGCAGACGAACTCGCCAAGGCGCTCTCCGGTGACAGCAACGAGGACCCGCTGGTGATCCCGCGCGGTGCAACGGTTTCGGACGACGCGTGGCAGGTATCGACCCCCGCGACGGTCGGCGACGGCTGTCGGCTTCACGGCAACCTCCGCGCGGAGACCATCGACATCGGCCGCGACAACAACGTCTTCGGGAGCCTCCGCGCCCGCAGCGACATCGATATTGGCGAGCGGACGCAGGTCCATGGCGACGTGACGACCCGTGACGGGACGGTCACGCTCGGCGACGACGCGCACGTCCGCGGCGACGTCTCGTGTTCGGCGCTGGAGCTCCACGCCGGCGCGGACGTCGATGGAACCGTCCGGGCGTCCGGTGACATCCGGCTGATCCAGCCGAACCCGGACGCCATAACTCACCTCGACGGTCCGGACGCGGACACCGGCTCCGAGACTGATCCGGCGTCAAACCCTGACGCGGACGCTGCGGGGAATGCGACGACAGACGCCGAACCGGGTGATCCGGCGGACACGACACCCGGTACTGATACTGCCGAATCGGCGGCCGATCCACCCGACGCCGGGGCGACAACGGAGCAACCGCCCGAGGCGCCCGCTACGGACCCCAACCCCGCCTCCGACTCGAACCCGGAGTAACTCCGCGGTCGGACGGGCACGGACTCGCGCTCCATGGGTCAAAGGACCCTTTGCGCCTTCGGCGCGACCTTTAGCCGGGACGTCGCAGCACGACCCGAAACGTCCTCGAAACGAACGTTCTCATACGGATTATCGTAGTCAATTACCGGCCATTGCAGACCATATCTCCAGCAATGACCGGTAATTCGGTACAATAATTCGTATCAGTGGTTGCACTCGTCGCGGTCGTGGTGCTCGCGGGGTGTGGCGGCGCCGGGAGCGCGGGCGGCGGGGGAGGCGACGCCGGTACCGGGGCGGGGTACGAACGGGCGGGGGAGGCGACGCCAACCGGCCGGAAGCGACCGACACCCCGACCCGGGAGCCGGCCGCGGAGGCCGACACCGCCGGCTCCGGGGGTGATGCCGCCGACGGCGAGGACGGCCAACCCGCCGCCGCCCGCTCGATCATCCGCAGTGGTACCATCGTCGTCGAGGTCGACGACTTCGCATCCGCACGCTCGAACCTGACGACGGTCGTTCGTGGATACGGCGGGTATGTCAGCGACAGCCGGGGGGATCGCCGGGCGATCGACAACAACACCTGGACGCGTGGGTCGGTCATCGTCCGTGTGCCCAGTGAGAACTTCGATGCGCTGGTCACGGACGCGGGGCGCTCGGCCGGGTCGAATCGGCCGAGACCAACTCCCGGGAGGTGAGCGGCCAACTGGTCGACATCGAGGCGCGGCTCGAAAGCCTCCGTGCCGAACGGGACCAGCTCCGGACGCTTTACCGACAGGCCAACGCGACTGACGACGTCCTCGCGGTCCAGCGGGAGCTCTCGGACGTCCAGCGGGAGATCGAGCGGTTGGAGGCCCACCAGCAGTCCTTGGAGGACCGGGTGGCGTACTCGACGCTGACACTCCAGCTGGAGGAGTCGCGACCGAGGCCGGATCGGGTCGCTCCCGACCGGTGGTACGACACCCCGGTTGTCGCCGCGTTCCTCGAGTCGATCAGCGGCGTCGTTGTCGTTGCCCGCGCGTTAGCAGTCGGGTTCGCGTACGCGGTACCGTGCCTCGTCGTGTTCGGGGTTCCGGCGGCGTTCGTCGGCGGTGCGGTCCTACGATGCGGCCGTCGGTTCCGGCGAGGACTCCGGGCAGACCCCGACTCTGTTGAACCTGAACGCGACGACGGGACCGGGGGAGGCACTGAAATCGGTGGCGCCGACGAACGCGACAAACCCGATGAAAACGACGACGACAACGCCTGAGACGGGTCCCGGAACGAACTACTGGCCGTCGGCGTTGTCGTCGCCGTCTTCGCTCCCCTCGCTCACTGTCACCTGCGCCTCCCGGAGTACCGACCCCGCCATCTCGTACCCCGGGCGGTAGACATCGGCGACGGTGTCTTTGGGCTCGGGTGCGTCGACGCGCATCAACACCTCGTGGCGGGTCGGGTCGACGTCGGCGCCGGGTTCGGGGGCGATCTCGGTGACGTCCTCGTCCGAGAGGATCCGGTCGAACTCCTCGACCGTGGACTCGATCCCCGGTCGGATGTCGGCGTCCTCGTCCTGCTCCAGCGCCCGCACGAGGTTGTCTCGGACGCTGACGATCCGCTCCACGAAGTCCTCGGTCGCGCGCTCGCGGATCTCCTCCTCTCGGCGCTTTGCGCGCTTTTTGTAGTTCTTGAAGTCCGCCTGCGATCGTGCGAGCGCCCCCTCGAGTTCCTCAACCCGCTCCGTCTTGGCCTCGAGCTCCGACTCGACGTCGGCGAGGCGCGACTCCAGGTCCGCCACCTGCGCGGCGAGGTCGGGGTCGTGCGCTTCGACCTGTGCGGCGAGGTCCGCGACGCCCTCCGGGGTCGCCTCGGAGTCGATGGACTCGGTCCGGGCGTCGGCGTCAGCGTCGGCGGACGCATCGGGGTCG
>CAZDEJ010000030.1:0-18463 GCA_964504395.1 uncultured Halobellus sp.
CCCGATAACTACCGGACGTAACAGGGAAAGAGAGCCTAGGCCGGGATTTGAACCCGGGGTCTCGTCCTTACCAAGGACGCGCTTTACCGCTAAGCTACCCAGGCGCGTCTTGCTGTAGCCCGGAATCGTCTTTAGGGGTTTCGATTCGTCGGCTCCGGCGTCGAAGCCGCCTACGTATCCGTCGCCGACGAGGGCACCCGATCGCCGGACGTTCCGCTGACCGCCGACAGCGACGCGATCCGTTCGGCGGTGGTTTCCGACAGGGCCACGTCGGCCGGTTCGAGTCCGCCGTCGGCGTCGCAGTCCCGACCGAGTTCGGCGGCGTACTCGACCGCCGCCGGCGGGGGGGATACGCCGACGGCGGTCATTCCAACGACGAGAGCGAGCGCGAAGACGTCGGCCTCAAGGCTCCGGTCCACGGCGTCGACGTCGGCACCCTCGCTTCGGGCGAGCGTCTGATCGCGGCCGAACGCCCGGACGACGTCGACCGCCCGGCCCGCAGCGTCGGTGCGCGCCAGCAGAAAGAACCCGCGGGAGACCAACACGTCCGCCGCAAGAACGTCGAGATCCGCGTCGGTGTCGCCTGCGTCGGCGTCGGCGGTTTCGGCCCAGGGTTCCGCCCACGCGAGCGATCGGGTGAGCCGAAGTCCCTCGTAGATCAACTGGACGCCGGCAGCACGTTCGGCGATCCCGTCGGTGTCCGTATCCACGCTCGTTTCGGGAGCGCGGGCACTCACGAGTGTCAACACGGCCGGTGTCATCGGCGCGTCCGAGAGCCGGTTGAACAGAACCCCGCGGAGTCGGTCTGGCTCGATGTCCTCGACCGCCTCGCGCGCGGCCGCACGGACCCGCACGACATCGTCCATCGACATCAGATAACGGTGGGAGTGGCAAAGACCTTTGGAAACGTCGGGGCGGCGGCGACCGCGGGTCTACGCTTTTTATACCCCCGTGCGTTACGGTATCGTATGGCGTTTATTATCGTCGGATACGGGCGGGTCGGCGCACGGACAGCCCGGATCCTCCACGAGGAGGGCCATCCGGTCGTGGTCGTGGATAACGATCCCGACAAGGTCGAACGTGCCCACGAGGCAGGGTTCGAAGTCGTCGAGGGCGACGGGAGCAACGAGTCGGTCCTGACACGGGCGGGCGTCGAGACCGCGACCGCGGTCGGCGGACTCACCGGCGATCCCAACGTGAACTTCGCGGCGTGTATGACCGGCAAGGAGTTCGGGTGCCGGGTGGCGATGCGGATAAGCGAGGACTACCGCGAGGAGATATACGAGCAGTACGAAGCGGACGTCGACGAGGTCATCTACCCCGAGCGCCTCGGAGCGGCGGGCGCCAAGACCGCGCTCCTCGGGGGGAACTTCAACGCGATCGGTGAACTCACCGAGGGACTCCGACTCACCACACTGACCGTCCCGGAAGACGCCCCGGTGATCGGACGAAAAGTCAACAACGTCGACCTGGGCGATATCGGGCGGATCTACGCACACGGCCGCGACCGGGAGCCGATGACGATCCCGCTGCCGGGCACCACCATCGACTCCGGCGACCACCTCGCTTTGGTGGTGGAACGGGACGGACTCGAGCGCGTGAAGGAGACGTTACTCGGCGCGTAGTTCCGAACCCGTGCACCGTCGCCGGGAAGCGACGGCGTCGAGCCGGGGTGCAACGGGTGCGTGCCGGGCACATGGGTGCTGCGGTGGCGGTCACCACCGCGGCCGTCACGGCGCGCCCGCCATTGTAGTCGGTCGAGAGAACGTTACATCCGCGTCAGACGCACGCCGGACGGTGCCGCCGTCGTCCTACGAAAACTCGGGAGTTGGAGAATACGAGACCGAAAACACAAGAACGGAGCGGTTCGGGGAAGGCTGGTTACTCGTTGTACGTATCGGGGATGAGGACTCGACCGTGGCCGCCGAGATAGCGGGTCAGAGCGGACTCGACCTTGCTACGCGCTGCCGAAATCGACGCAGCGGGGATGTAGAACTTTCGGTCGGAATCGGTTCGGCCAGTGGGTCGCCTGGATGCGGTGTCCATTGTATTAGTATGGAAGGACTACGGGCCTATGAGACTTCGGTAGTACTTGTCCGGGTATTTTTATCCTGTATTCTGGTTTCGTCTGAATTGTTGAATACTATCTAAGAATGCGACCCAGCACTCGAATCAGAATACCGCTCACGGTGGGGTCAAACGTCACCACGCGAACCGCAATTATCGGCGAAGCGTCCGGCGACTGATACTGTCGGCTATCGTCACGTGACTGGTTTCGACATCCCGGGGTGTCGAAACTCGTCACGTCGGTATAGCCAACAGTATGAGACGGACTATCGTAACGAACTCCCGGTCATTGGTGGAGATGGAGTCGACAATGACCCGTAGTTGACTATAATAATCCGTACGAGCACCGACACGCGCCGAAGCGACCGCCAGCGACCTGCTATCGGAGGTCACGACGTCCGCCGGGCGACTGTCGGCGGCCGCTACGGGGAGTCAACACGCGCGCCGACCGGCCGCCGGTGACCCATCGCGAACGGCCGGAACGCGCGTCGAGCGATCCCGACGGTTACTACGGGAGAGAAACGCCGACGCCGGCGTGGCGTCGACCGTGTCGGACAGAAGCATCGCGACAGTGAGCGGCCCGACCCCACCGGGGACGGGGGTGATCGCGCTCGCGACCTCACGGGCGCTCTCGAAGTCGACGTCGCCGACGACCTGTCCCGTAACGGCGTCACCGGCGTCGACGCGGTCGATCCCCACGTCGACCACGACCACGCCCTCCGAGAGCGTTCCCGCGTCGACGAACCCGGGTGCTCCCGCCGCGACCGCCGGAAGCTCCGCCGACCGGATTGTGGCACCGAGATCCCGAGTGTGGGAGTGACACACCGTCGTCGTGGCGTTGCCACCGGGTCCCCGACCGGACAGCAGGGTTGCGATCGGACGGCCGACGGTCTCCGAGCGCCCGACCACGACGGCGCGCTTGCCCGCGGTACTGATCCCGTAGACGTCGAGCAGCCGTCGGATCCCGGCGGGTGTCGGGGGAGTATACCGGGGTGTCCCCGCGAAGAGCATCCCGAGACTCTCCGGGTGGACCGCCTCGACGTCCTTCCGGGGGGCGATCCGTTCAGCGACCGCCAGCCGGTCGACGTGCGTCGGGAGGGGCAACTGGACCGGAACGCCGTGGACCCCGGGGTCGTCGTTCAACGCCGCGAGTCGGTCGAACAGGGCCGCGTCCGGCCGGTTCGGGGAGACTTCGTGGACGTTGCAGTCGACACCGACGGTCGCACGCGCCTGCTGTTTCATCGAGACGTAGGGTCGGCCCGTTCCCGAGTCCGTCATCGAGACGAGCGCCATCGTGGGGGTCGCTCCGGCGTCCCGGAGCGTGTCGACCGAGGCGCTCGGGTCGTTGTAGATCCGGTCGGCGACCGCGTTGCCGTCGAGTAGGCTGTCGCCGACTCCTTTGATTCCGCCGCGGCCGTTTGCGCTCTCGCGTGTGGCTCCAGCCGAGGGCACTATTGTGTTCTACGCCCGCGGGAGTTCCTTCTACCGGTGAATACTCACCGTATTGAAGTGTCGGTCGCCCCGCAGCCAACAGGATCATAACGATGCAGTTCGGACCGTAATCAACTCCTCTCCATGACAGCCGAACCTGTGCGGGCCGAGCGAGCAGCCGGCGTCACGTGCGTGACACCCGCCGAACACGTCCGCCCGCTCCCCGCGCGATGAACCGACGCTCCCTGTATTTCACCGGCCCGTCGGAAGCGGCGGTCAGACCGACATCCGTCGAGATGGCCGACGACGAGGTGCTCGTCGAGACGCGTGTCTCCGGGATCAGCGCGGGGACCGAACTCCTCATCTACCGCGGGGACGCGCCGACCGACCTGCCGGCCGACGAGACCCTCGAGACGCTCGACGGCGACCTCTCGTTTCCGGTCCGCTACGGGTATGCGGCCGTCGGTGACGTTATCGAGGCGGGGCCAGGCGTCGGCGAGGAGTGGATCGGCCGGACCGTGTTCGGGTTCACCCCTCACGAGAGCCGGTTTTCGCTACCGCCCGAGCAGCTTCTCGTGGTGCCGGACGCGGTCGACCCTGAAGCGATGGCGATGTTCCCGTCCGTCGAGACTGCGACGTCGCTCGCGCTCGACGGCCACCCACGGGTCGGCGAGGAGGTCGTCGTCTTCGGCGCGGGCGTGGTGGGGCTGTGTACGATCGGCGTGCTGTCGTCGTTCCCGCTCCGCCGGTTAGTGGCGGTCGAACCCGTCGCGGACCGGCGGGAGCGCGCCCGGGAACTGGGAGCCGACGTCGCAGTCGCCCCCGACGACCTCGACAGCGTGCTCGACGCCGGCACCGACCGTGACGGTGTCGACCTCGTGTACGAGCTCTCCGGTCGGCCGGCGACACTCGACGATGCGGTGGACGCTGCGGGCTACGACGGCCGCGTTGTCGTCGGGTCGTGGTACGGCGACAAGCCCGCCACCCTCGATCTGGGGTCGCAGTTCCACCGGGACCGGATCGCCATCGAGTCGAGCCAGGTGAGCACGCTCGCCCCGGAGATCCGGGGGCGGTGGAACAAGCAGCGCCGGGGCGAGACCGCGGTCGAACGCCTGCGGGAACTCGACGCCAGCGACCTCGTCACCCACCGCGTCCCCTTCACCGACGCCCCCGACGCGTACCGACTTCTCGACCGACAATCCGATGACGTGCTGCAGGTTCTACTCACCTACGAGTAACAGAATGTCACGATCAGCCACCGACGGAACGTACGAACTAACCGTCACACGGGAGTTTATCGCACAGCACTTCCTCACGGTCCCGGATCCCGGGCCCGAGGGGGAGGTACACAGCCACCACTTCACCGTCGAACTCCGGTTCGCCGGGCCGGAACTCGGCGAATACGGCTACCTCGTCGACATCGACGCGGTAGAGGCGATTCTGGACGGGTTAGAGGACCGCTACCGGGACACCCTCCTGAACGACCTCCCGGAGTTCGAGGGGCTCAACCCTAGCATCGAACACTTCTCCCGGCTGTTCGGCGACCGCGTTGCCGACGCGCTCTCGAACCCCACGCCGACGCGGTTGACCGTCCGGATCTGGGAGGACGACACCTCGTGGGCGAGCCACACTCGCCGGCTCGACTGAGATGGAACACGCTCTGCCGCGGTATCTGGAGTCGAAACGCTCGGTCGACGAACGGGCGCTCGCCCCGCGGGTTCGCGACCGGTTCGTGGCCGAACTCCCCCCGGAGCCGACCATCGTCGAGGCAGCGTGCGGAACGGGCGTCACGGTCCCCCGGCTCCTGTCGTGGGGTGTCGACGCCGGCCGGTACCGCGGGGTCGACACCGACGACCGGATCATCCCGTTCGCCCGGTGGATCCGCCCGCGGGAACTGCGACGGGCGGGCAACGACGTCTCCGGCGGCCCGGCGGCCCGGGCTCCCGACGTCGGCACCGACCCCGACTTCGTCGCCAGCGACCTCGCGGTCTCCTTCGCCGTCGGCGACGCACTCGACGCGCTGGCGGCTGCCGAGAACGCCGACGCGGTGATCGCGCAGGCGTTCGCCGACCTGGTTCCGCTTTCGGAACTGGTGTCGTCGATCGAGTCCGCGCTCCGACCCGGCGGGGTAGCGTACCTTCCGATCACGTTCGACGGCGGCACCATCCTCCAGCCCGACCACCCTGCTGACGACGCGGTTGAGGCGGCCTACCACGCGGCTATCGACGACCATTCGGGACGCGACGCCCGGGCGGGGCGACATCTACTGGACCGCCTGCGGCGGCGTGACGGCGACCTGCTCGCGGTCGAGAGCTCCGACTGGGTCATCCGTCCGCGCCGCGGCGCGTATCCGGCCGACGAACGGGCTTTCCTCGAGCAGTTGCTCGGGTTCATCGAGGACGCAGTCGGCGGCCGGGACGTCGAAGGCTTCGACGACTGGGTCGCGACCCGCCGGGAGCAGCTTGCGGCCGGCGAACTCACGTACATCGCCCACCAGTACGACCTGCTCTACCGGACGCCGACCGAGTGAGGCTCGGGCGTCGCCCCCGGCGGACCGTTCCCGCAGTGACGCCAGCGAGCATACGGATCCGCTCCCGTAGCCCGACCGCTGACGTGTAATGAAATTTATAATCGAACAGCGTACCAGGAACGCGAGAAGTTCGAAACCGTCTCGGGACGTCTGAGAGTCTCATCTGATGGTCTCTCACCGTATACAATAAAAATACTATTATATATGTGAATGATACACGTTAGCCCAACCGCCTTGCAACGAAGTCGATATTCATCGCGAGCGCGGCCGCGACGAGCCCGCCGATGGAGATCAGGATCAGGAACGTCGACACGACGCTCACCGTCGGCGTGAGCGACTGTCGCAGGGATCCCCACGCCAGAACGGGGATGGTCTGGGTCTGGAAGTTCGACAGGAACAGCGCCATGACGAACTCCTGGAGGCTGATGATGAACGCCAACAGCGCTGACACGACGATCCCGTTTTTGACGTTCGGGAGGATCACGTGGACGAAGACCCGGATCGGGTTCGCGCCCAGATCCATCCCTGCGTCGCGGAGTTGCCAGTCGAACCGCTGGAACACCGACTGCATCACGAAGAACACAAGCGGCGTCGCCCACAGGCTGTGGGCGAGGATGATGCCGACGTACGACGACCGCAGCCCCAAGGCGCTAAAGTACACCAGAAGCGTCACGCCCAGTATCACGGGCGGAATCAGGAGTGGCAGGATCACCACGGGCGTCAACAGGTCGCTCAGTCGACCCTTCCGGGCTTCGAGCCCGAACGCCGCCGTAATGCCCATGAACGTCGCCAGGACGGTGGTCCCGATCCCGACGACGAAGCTGTTGTCGAACGCTCTGAGCCACTGGACGTCGGCGAAGAACTCGCCGTACCACCGGAGCGAGAGCCCTTCGGGCGGGAACTGAAGGTTACCCGACGCCGAAAACGAGGTCGCGATCACGATACACAGCGGCAGGAGCATCGCCGCGAAGATCGCGGCGTAGCCCACCCGGAACGCGGCGATCTGTAGCCTGTCGGAGTTACGTTGCATCCGAGATGCCACCTCCGAAGCGGCCGAGCACGGCGTAGATACACACGATGCTCACGAACATCAAGACGAGCATGACCGTCGACAGCGCGGTCGCGACCGGCCAATTGAAGTTCAGGAGCATTTGCTCTTGAACTTCGAGCGCGAACGGTCGGTCGCTCCCCGCACCCAGCAGCGCCGGTGCGGAGTACGCGCCGACACTCCACGCGAAGGAGATGATCGTCGCCACGGTGATCCCGGGCATGATCTCGGGGAGAACGACCTCGAAGAACGACCGCACTCGACCGGCACCGAGATCTCGGGCCGCCTCGACAAGCTCCCACTCGACAGTCGAGAGGACGCTGTAGATCGCCAGCATCGCGTAGGGAAGGACGATGTACACCTGGCCAACGACCACGCCGAGGGTGTTCGGCACGACCTGGATCGGCGAGCTCAACAGTCCGACCGCGAGCAGGAGGTTATTGACGGTGCCGCTCGGGGCGAGTAGCGGCACCCACGCGTACGTCTTGATGACGAGCGTCGTCAGAAGCGGTAGCACGACCGAGAACAGCAGCGCCGACTTGAGCAGGCCGCTGGCGCGCCACGTCGCGTACGCGTAGAACGTCGCGAGCAGCACCGTGATGACGGTCGCGATGACGCCGAGTTTGAACGAGTAGATCATAATACCCTGAAGCAGCCCCGACTGCAGCACCTCAACGTACGATGCGATTGTAAACGTCCCCTCGGCGTACGGGAGACTCTGAGCCTGTTCGCTGAAGCTGATCCGGACGAGTATGACGAACGGAACGGCGAAGACCAGCACCTCGAACAGCATCAGCGGAGTCATCAGAAGCAGCGACCGCTTGGAGCCCGACTGCGCCTCGAACGGCGCCCAGAGCCGATCCACGATCGTATCCGGCGTTTCGACGCTCATTAGGCTCCCCTCACGCGATCGCCGTCGGGATGGAACACGAGGGTGTCGTCGGTGGTCCATCCGAGTTCGACCCTTTCTCCCTCCTCGATCCCGGTCCGATCCGTTACGCTCTGCTCGACGAACAGCTGCTCGCCGCCGACATCCACCACGTAGCGGATCCTCGACCCGCGGTAAATGGTGTTCGTGACCGTTCCGGTCATCGTGTCGCCGCCGGCGCCGTCGGCCCGGGCGGTCGTCGCTTCGGAGTTGTCGGTCTCGTTCGGCCGCTGGATTCGCATGAACTCCGGTCGAAGCGACACGGTACGCCGCGCTCCCGGACTGACCGCATCGAACGCCGGCAACCGGATCGTCGCGCCGAACTCCGTCGAGAGACGGCCGTACCCGTCGTCGACGCCGGTCACTTCCCCGGCGATGAAGTTGGTGTCGCCGAGGAACTCCTCGACGAAGCGGTTCGTGGGATCCCTGTACACCTCGGTCGGTGTCCCGACCTGCACTACCCGGCCGTCGTTCATGATCCCGATCCGGTCGGCAAGGGTGAACGCCTCGTCTTGGTTGTGGGTGACGTGGACGAACGTTTTGTCGAACTCCTCGTGGATATCCTTGAGCTCGATCTCCATCTCCTCGCGGAGTCGCTTGTCGAGGTTCGACAGCGGTTCATCGAGGAGGAGCACATCGGGATCGACTGCGAGCGACCGAGCCAAGGCGACGCGCTGCTTTTGCCCGCCGGAGAGGTCGGTAGGGTTAGCGTCCTCGAAGCCATCCATGTGCACGCGTTCGAGCATCTCGCGGGCCCGCTCGGTTCGCTCGTCGGAGCCGTCCCCGCGCATCTTGAGCCCGAACGCGACGTTCTCTATGACCGTCTTGTACGGGAACAGCGCCCAGTCCTGGAACACCATCGAGGTGTCGCGGTCGTACGCGGCCTGGTCGGTTACGTTCTCGCCGCCGATGTACACCGCACCGGACGTGGGCGTCTCGAGCCCGCTTATCATCCGCATCGTCGTCGACTTCCCACACCCGCTGGGGCCGAGCAGGCAGAGCAACTCCCCGTCCCGGACGGACAGGTCGACGTCGTCAACGGCCTGCAGATCACCGTAGGATTTCGATATCGCCTGTAATTCGATATCTGACATGTAGTGGCTCCGTGGTTACACCGTCTCGCGTCCGGTCCGGCCGTGCGATGGTCCCGCTCCCGACATCATCACCCGGAGTTCGCCTCCATCTTCGAGACCCGGTCGGCGAACTTCGAGAAGTTCGAGTTGACGTAGTCGAACTCCGGCCACGCGATGAGGCCCGCCTCCTCGCTGTTGTTCGGGAGATCCTGATTCAGCTTCTCGGTCGCATACTCCATGTTCTCGTTGGTGAACAGCGTGGGACTGTTCTCCGACCACGTCGTCTGGGTGTCGGCGTCGAGCAGGAAGTTCAGGAAGTCCTCCGCCATCCGCCGCTTGTCGGTGCCGCGAACCGGACACCAGTGGTTGACGAACCCGCTGTTCCGCTCCGGGGCGGTGTGGCTCAGGCTGTCGTAGTCGCCGATGTCGAAGGCGGTCTGCTCGTAGTACCACTGCGCGTAGTCGATGATCCCGTTCTCGAAGAACTGCCAGATGTCCTCGCCGGAGGTGGCCCACCCCTGGATCGGCCACTCGCTCCCCATGTAGTCGAAGACCTCCATCGTCATCTCGTCGTCGTACACCTCCCCGGCGAGTTCCATCTCGTCCATCGCGACCGCGGCGTCGTGCTGTGGGAACCACCAGAACCCCTTGTCGATCCCGATCCCGTTGCTGTTCTGGACGGTATCGGAGGCGAGGTCGGCCCACTCGCTCGGCTCGAACCCCTGGTCGTTCCGGTAGATGAGCGTCGTCGGCGCCCCGTCGATCGGCACGCCGAACTCCGTCGTCCGGAAGTCGGTGTAGTAGTCGATGACCTCGTCCATGTTCGGGACGTTCTCGCTCCGTACCGGCAGGAACAGGTCGTCCGCGCGGCCGAGGAGATAGAAGTACCCCTCGGTGATGGTGACGTCGAACGGCGGCTCGTCCTCGGGTGCCGACCGGATCTGCGCTAAGATCTCGTTCCACCCGCGGTTGACCTGCAGGGTGCCGCCGGTCCGCTCCTCGTACATCGGCTTGATCGTTTCCTCGAACCGGTCGGCGTAGTTCCCGCTCCAGACCATCACCCGGAGCGTCTCGCCGCTGAAGTCCGGCCCGCTCCCGCTCTCACCGGCGGTACTCCCGTTACCACCCCCACCGCCGGCGAGCGCGGAGCACCCGGCGAGTGCGGTCGCGGTCCCGGCCCCCGCCGCCGCAAGGAACGTTCGGCGACTGGAACGGGCACGGTTCGTCGATGCTTCCCTACGCTGCTCGGTGTCATCTCTCATAATCGTATCAGTATGTCGACTCATGATATATAAATGTGTTCACCAGTCAAGGGAGTAGTGTCACCAGTCCCTCCACGGTACCCGGGACGCGGACGCCGAGCTACAGTTCGGGCTCGTCGAGGTTCACGTAGACGCTCTTGGTCCGCTGGTAGTGTTCGAGCGCCTCCAGCCCGAGATCCTTCCCGAAGCCCGACTGCTTGAACCCCCCGTAGGGGGCGTCGGGCATGATCGGGCCGTACTCGTTGACGTACACTAAACCGGCGTCCAAGTCGTCGGCGGTCCGGTGAACCAGGGAGGTGCTCTCGGTTCCGATCCCCGAAGCCAGGCCGTACTGCGTGTCGTTCGCCAACTCGATCGCCTCGTCGTAGTCCTCGAACGTCTGGATCGTCTGGACCGGGCCGAAGATCTCCTCGGACCCGATTGTCGTGTCGTTCGTCACCCCGCGGAACACGGTCGGTTCGACGTAATGACCAGCCGACAGCGCCGGGTCGCCCGGCGTCCCGCCGCCGCAGAGCAACTCCGCTTCGCCCTTGCCGGTCTCGATGTACCCGGTCACCGTCTCGAGTTGCTCGCCCGACGTCAACGGCCCCATCGTGGTCACCTCGTCGAGCGGGTCGCCCAGAACGTGGGATTCGGCCGCCTCGACGAACCGCTCGGTGAACTCGTCGGCGACCGAGTCGTGGACGATCGCCCGGGAGAAGGCGTCGCAGATCTCCCCGGTGCTGTAGAAGATGCCGTCGGCGACGGCGGAGACGACCTTCTCGAGGTCGGCGTCGGGGAATACGATGAACGGCGACTTCCCGCCGAGCTCCATCGTCACCGGCGCGACCCGGTCGGCCGCCGCGTGCATCACTCCGCTCCCGACGCCGGTACTCCCGGTGAACGAGACTTTTCTGATGTCCTCGTGCGCCGCGACCGCCTGCCCGACGTCGCTTCCCGACCCCGGAACGACGTTGAGGACCCCGTCCGGAAAGATACCCTCGGAGAGTTGTGCCGCCCGGATCGTCGACAACGGCGTGTCGCTGGCGGGCTTCAGGACACACGCGTTGCCCGCGGCGAGTGCGGGTCCGAGCTTCCACGCCGCCGCCCACAGGGGGTAGTTCCAGGGCACGATCTGCCCCACCACCCCATAGGGCTCCTGAGTCGTGTAGAGGTGCAGATCGTCACCCGCGGGCACCTCGCTGCCGCGGTGTGCGCGAACGGCCGAGGCGTAGAACTCCAGGGTGTCGATAGCGCCCTCGACCTCGCCACGGGCCTGCGAGATCGGCTTCCCGCAGTCCAGACACTCCAGCAGCGTGAGTTCCTCGACGTGGTCGGCCAACGCGTCGGCCCACTCGAACAGTCGCTTCGAGCGGTCGCGGACGCTTGCGTCCGTCCACCCGCCCTCGAACGCACTCCACGCCGCGTCGACCGCGCCGTCGACGTCGCCGATGTCACACTGCGGCACCTCGACGATCGACTCCCCGATAACCGGATCCTCGATCCCACGCTCCGGGCCGTCGGTCCGGCGTTCGCCGTCGATCCACCCGCCGAACGCGGTGTCGGCGGTCGCCTCCCGGTGTTTCGAGCGATGCCGCTCCGCAATCGCACTACCGTCTGCGTGTGAACTGCCCATACTGACTGTCCCCCTCACCACGACAAAAACCTTCCTACGACGCATACGTGCCGCGAGCGCGGAGCAAATACCGAGATATACGGTGTATTTTTATACTTGTTCATCCGAATTGCGTGTGGATGCGACATCAGAGCCGCGACCGTCGGACGAGTAGCACGGGTACCCCCTCGGCGTGGAGCACCGGACGATGAGCCTCGGCGAGTATACGTTTTCGTTCCCGATCTGGGTCGAGTTCGGGAACGGCAAAAGCGGGCGAACCGGCGACGTGATCGACACGAAAGGGTGGGACAGTGCCTTGATCGTCACCGATCGTGGGATCAGGGCGGCCGGGATCCTCGACGGCGTCGAATCCTCGCTCGCCGCCGCAGATATCGAATACGAGATCTACGACGAGGTCGAACCGAACCCGACGACGGCGATGGTCCACGACGCGCTGGACGCGCTGAACGCCGGCGGCTTCGACGTGGTCGTCGCGGTCGGCGGCGGGAGCGTCATCGACACCGCGAAGTGCGCAACCCTGCTGAAGACGAACTCGGGGGAGCTCTCGGAGTACGAGGTCACCCTCCCCGAGGACGTCACCGCGGGCAGCATCGAAACCCACCCGCACCCGCTCGTCACGATCCCGACGACCTCCGGGACCGGGAGCGAGGTGGATTACTGGGCCGTGATCACCGCCCCTGACAGGGAATTCAAGATGGCGATCGGCCAGCCCCCGCTGTACCCTGACGGACCGTACCTCGGCGCCGAGATCTCGCTCGTGGACCCCGAACTGACCGCGTCGCTGCCGCCGCGACAAACCGCCGCGACCGGGTTCGACGCGTTCTCCCACGCCCTGGAGAACCACGTCGCTGCGGGCGCTCCCGAACTCGTCAAACCGTACACCAAACACGTGATGGGGCTCGTCCCGGAGTACCTCCCTGACGCCTACGAGACGGGCAACATGGCCGCCCGCGAGCAGATGCTGTACGGGTCGCACATGGCGGGGTTCTGTGAGAACTTCGCGGGGTTCGGCGCGATCCACTCGCTGGCGGAGGTGACCGGCGGGATGTACCCCGAGATCCCGCACGGCGAGGCGATCGCGGCGTTCACGCCGGCGGTGATGCGGTACAACTTGGAGGCGCACCCCACCCGGTACGCCGAAGTCGCCGACGCGATGGGGCTCGACACCGACGGACTGTCCGACGTCGAAGCCGCTCACGAGGCTGTCGGCGCGGTTGAGGCCCTGATCGACGAGGTGGATCTCCCCGCCAGCCTGCACGAACTCGACGTCGACGAGGGTGATCTCCCGGAGATCGCCGAGAAATCACTCGACACGATCGAGATCCACGACAACCCACGCGACGCCGACGCCGACGACCTGCTCGGCATCGCCCGCGACGCGTACTGATACTGTCGGCTATCGTCACATGAGGGGTTTCGACACCCCGGGTGTCGAAAACCTCCGGACGATTACGGTCGACAGTATGAAACCATTCATATCCCGACATAGCGCGTGCCTGTTCTATGTCCCGGGCGTCGCTCCGAGTTCGGACTCGAGGGAGTCGACGACGTCCGCCAGCGCCCGCGGGACCTCCCGGTCGAGTACTGCCCCGTCGATCCGGTATGTGGGTCCGGAGACGCTGAGCGCGCCCAGGACCGTTCCGTCGGCCGCGGTCACCGGCCGGCCGACGCTCCGGAGTCCCTCGGCATAGTACCGGTCCCCGACGGAGTGGCCGCGTTCGCGGATCCGCTCGAGTTCCGCGAACAGTTCTCCGCGGGACGTGATCGTGTGGGCGGTCAGCGACGGCAACCCTCGCTCGTCGATGATCGCCCGGATTCGCTCCCGGGGGTACGCCGACAGGATCGCCAGCCCCGACCCGGTCGCGTGGATGGGATAGTCGGTCCCGATGTTCGCCCGGTAGCGCTTCGAGCCGTCCTCCGTGCCGTACTTTGCCCACTTGTGATAGGATTCGGCGATCGTGATGACCCGGCCGTGGTCGTCGACGACGAAGTCGCACTCCTCCTCGGTGCGTTCCGCGAGCTCCTCGACGGCGGCTTTGACCGGCGAGAACCAGTCCCACTGCTCCCGGGCGTACTCCCCGAGGTTCAGGAACCTGAACCCGATGCGGTACACCTCGCCGGTCTTGCTGAGATACCCCGCGCGCTCCAGGGTCGTAAGGTGCTTGTGGGCCGTACTTTTCGCGATGCCGTGGGCGTCGACGATGTCGGAGACTCGTGCGCCGTCGGCCGCCCGGACAGTGGCGATGATTTCGAGTGAGGTTCGGGTCGTCTTGACCGTGAGTTGGTCGCCCGCCGTCATTAAACGATACGTCGTTGCAGTGCCATATAGTAGTTTCGTATACTCGAACCGACTCCGCTGGACGACGCAGGTGCCGACGGGCCCCCTCGTTGTGGACTCCCGACAGGCTCATTTCACGGTCACGCGCCGTTCCGTTGCCGACACCGACGCACCCGACGGGACCCCGCCGCGGGGGATGGCACCCGAACAGCCGGGACTGCTCCGCTATCGTCCGCCTCCGTGCGGTTGTGGCCGACTCCGTCTCGGTTGTGTCCGGCGGTCCGGAGCGGGTCGGTGCCCCGATAACCCGCTCTCGAACCCGGAGGCGGCACCGGCGGTGCCGATACTGTCGGCTATACTCACGTGACGGATCTCGACACCCCGGGGTGTCGTAAATCACGTAGCCATAGCCAACAGTATGACATCCGCGAGCACACCGGCAGACGCGGTCGGCAGAAGGCGTGAGTTTCGTCACGTCGAACGATCCGTGCTCGGGCACTGGCGGCCTCACGTAACATATGTACCTCTGTTAGACCGGACGCGACGCCGCCCGGACACTGCCGGTCCGGACCCGGGGTTGAATCCGGGTTCGGCCCCGAGCAATACCGCTATGACACGAGTGGTGCAGATAGTGTTGTATCAATGATAGAAAATTCGTTATTCATAGACGCAACTATGGCGTCGAATGCTGAATTCAGACGGCTTGGACGATAGGTTACGCAAAAAATATCAAACTATACGGAGAACATAATAGCTATTCGTATGATATACTTCGTGAAGCGCCTTCCCCGAAGCGGATCGGCCGCTCGACGGGTGCCCCGCCGGGTGGATGCGCGCTACGGATCACCGCGGCCGGCGGAGCGGTACGGGACGCGATCGGACCGGTCGCAACGAACCTCGGACGGGGCACCGGCGTGGGGAGTCGCCCGCAGCACGAAACCAAAGTTCGTATATCAGCGGCACCGCCTACGGGACAGTACAATGATCGACGTCAGCGTGATCGGCTGCGGAAACATGGGCGGCGCCCTGCTCACGGGGCTCTCACGGGCCGGTGGCTACCGGCTCACGGCCTACGACGTGGACCCCGACGCCTTCGAGGCGGTCTCGGAACACTGCGACCGGACGACGACCGATCTCGGTGACGTCCGCGACTCCGCGGTCGTCGTGCTCGCGGTGAAACCCGACGTCGTCCCGATCGTACTCGAGGACCTCGACCTCCGACCCGAGCAGACGTTGGTGACAATCGCTGCCGGCGTCTCGCGCGCTCGCGTCGCCCCCGAGACCGACGCGACGGTCGTTCGGCTCATGCCCAACCTCGCGGCGGAGACACGGACGATGGCCGCGGCCGTGTCGTGGGACGACCCCGACGAGGCGGTCGAACGGATGCTCTCGGACCTCGGCGAGTACGTCGTGATCGACGAGGGTCTGATGCACACCGCCACCGCGTTGAACGGCAGCGGCCCGGCGTTCGTCTTCTACCTGATCCGGGGGATGCAGGACCGCGCCGTCACGGAGGGTCTCGATCCCGACGACGCCCGGACACTCGCGGCACAGACCTTCAGCGGCGCCGCCGAGACCGTGCTCCGATCCGACCGCGACCTCGATGCGCTGATCGACGCGGTCTGCTCACCCGGCGGGACCACGATCGAAGGGATGGACGTCCTGTTCGACAGCGACGCCGACGCCGTGATCGGGGATGCCGTGACCGCCGCGCGGCGGCGCTCGGAGGAACTCGCGGGGGACACCGAGGAATGAGCGGCGCCGTCGCCACCGAGGACGTGACTCGCGCCCGGAGACTCGCCGCGGAGGCTAGCCGGGTCGTGGTCAAAGCCGGGACCAACTCCCTCACCACCGACGAGTCGAAGCTCGACGACAACAAACTCGACAAACTGGTCGACGACATCGCCGACCTGATCGACCGCGACAAGGAGGTCATCCTGGTCTCCTCGGGCGCGATCGGCGCCGGAAAGGGCCGGATCGGGTTCAACCCCGACGACACCGTCGAGGAGTCCCAGGCGGTCTCGACGATCGGCCAGAGCCACCTCATGCGGCGCTACACCGAGAGTTTCGAGCGGTACGGCCTCACGGTCGCCCAGATTCTGGTGACCGACACCGACCTCGAAGACCCCGAGCGGTTTACCAACTTTCAGAACACGGTCGAAACGCTCCTGTCGTGGGGCGTCGTCCCGATCATCAACGAGAACGACGCGGTCGCGACCGAGGAGATCCGCATCGGCGACAACGACATGCTCTCGGCGTCGGTTACCGACGCCGTCGGCGCCGACCTTCTGGTCACGCTGACCGACGTCGCGGGGGTGTACACGGGCAACCCCAAGGACGACCCCGACGCGGAGCTGATCGACGCGGTCGGGCGGAACTACGACGACGTCGAGCGGATCGTCGCGGAGACCGCAAGCGGCTCCTTCGGCGGGATTCGAACGAAGGTCCGGGGCGCCCGAGCCGTGAGCGAACACGGCATTCCCGCGATCATCGCCCGCTCGACGAAACCCGACGTGCTCGAAGCCGTCGCCACCGAACAGCCCGTTGGAACCATCTTCGTCCCCATCAACGACTACGTATGACCGACCACACCACCATCGACCGATCCGCGGAAGCGAAGATCACCGACGCACAGTCCGCGGCCCTATCGCTCGCGAACCGTTCGGAATCGACCCGGAACGACGCGCTACATGCGATCGCCGACGCGATCGAAGCCAACGCCGACGCGATCCTCGACGCCAACGCCGACGACGTCGCGGCGGCGGAAACGATGCTCGAGGCCGGCGAGTACACCCAGGCGTTCGTCGACCGGCTGAAGCTCTCGGCGTCGAAACTCGGGAGCATCGCGGAGATGGTCCGCAGCGTCGCAGGGCAGGACGACCCTCTCGGCCGGACGCTTGCGGCCCGCGAACTCGACGACGACCTCGAACTCTACAGGGTGTCGGCGCCGATCGGCGTTCTGGGCGCGGTGTTCGAGTCCCGACCCGATGCCCTGGTGCAGATCGCCGCACTCAGCCTCAAATCCGGGAACGCGGTCGTGCTCAAGGGCGGCAGCGAGGCCAGCCACTCGAACCGAATCCTCCACCGAATCATCGTCGAGGCTGCCGCCGAGGCCGGAGCTGACATCCCCGAAGGGTGGGCGCAACTGATCGAAGCCCGCGAGGACGTCCAGACCCTCTTAGAGCGCGACGACGCCGTCGACCTGCTCATGCCCCGCGGGAGCTCGTCGTTCGTGAGCTACGTCCAGGACAACACGTCGATTCCGGTCCTCGGCCACACTGAGGGCGTCTGTCACGTCTACGTCGACAGCGACGCCGACCTCGCGATGGCCGAAGGCGTCGCCTACGACGCGAAGGTACAGTATCCGGCGGTGTGTAACGCCGTCGAGACCCTCCTGGTCCACGAGTCGGTTGCCGCGGAGTTCCTGCCGGACCTGGCGGATCGGTACCGCGAGGCGGGCGTCGAACTCCGCGGCGACGAACGCACCCGCGAGGTCGTCGACGTCGGGGTCGCGACCGACGACGACTGGACCACCGAGTACGGCGACTTGATCCTCGCGATCGGGGTTGTCGACTCCGTGACCGACGCGATCGATCACATCAACCGCCACGGCTCGAAACACACCGAGTCGATCATTACCGAGGACGACGACGCCGCGGCGCGGTTCATGCACGGTATCGACGCCGCGAGCGTGTTCCACAACGCCTCGACCCGGTTCGCCGACGGCTACCGGTTCGGGCTGGGCGCGGAGGTCGGGATCAGCACCGGCAAGACCCACGCCCGCGGTCCGGTGGGGTTAGAGGGGCTCACTACCTACAAATACCACCTGAAGGGCGACGGCCACCTTGTGGCCACCTACGCCGGCGACGACCCCCGGCCGTTCACCCACACCGAGTTCGACGTCGAGTGAGCGCCCGGGCGGCCGTCGGGCCCGGGGCCCGACCGGGCGGAGCGCACGACGACGCACCGGGACGCCGCTTCCGAACCAGTATGCTCGTTTGTCGGATAAACGCCCGATCGTTCGGGGAGCAACCGAAATATAGGTATTCCTGCGGAGGGACAGTGTACGTCCCGCCGTGTCCGATCACCATACGACTCCGTGCGATCACCTCATCCAGTACGTACAGGATTCGGTCGCTGATACTGTTGGCTATACCGACGTGACGATAGCCGACAGTATGAGTTCGGGTTTGTCGACGGCGCGCCGGTCGTCCGCGGCGACGGACACCTC
>CAZDEJ010000031.1:0-4779 GCA_964504395.1 uncultured Halobellus sp.
GATCGGCCCGGCGGTCAGGCCGAGTCAGGGGTTCGGCGGGCACTGCCGTTTCGACGCGACCGCCGGACGCCCCGTGCGGCGCCCCGAGGGCTGCCGCGAGATGGTCCGTAGTCGAGCGTGCTATCGGGTCGAAGCCGGACAGGTATCGATCCCAAGCAGCGAGTACAGCGGGCAGGACCCCATCAGACTGGTGCCGATCAGGACGAGGGACGTAACCCCGAGCACGGGTGATGCGACTGCTGGCAACGAGACCGCGCCTGCAAGTGTCGCTATCGACAGGAGCCCTGCCACTGCACCGACCACCATTCGAGCCGTGCCATCCGCGGAGCCGACGTTCTGTTGCATGATCACCTAAGCATATACACGCCACTCGTAAAAATGTACTTGTTGTACAAGACAATCGGCCGTGAACCCGATACCCGTAGTTCGGTGTTTTCGCTACGTAGACCGGATAAATGGGGAATGGCCCGTACACTTGCGCGAGAACGTCCCGGCTGGGTGACCACGATATTGGGACGAATTTGAACCATTAGTGGTGCCACGGTCGGGTAGTTGCTTCGTGGTGCCCGTGACTCGCCCGGCAAGCGCGTGACCATCCGGGTCCCGCCCGGGTCGTCGGACCCCTCTCGGAGGCGATGTCAATCCTACAGCACTGATAACACAGCTTAGCAGACTCGACTGTCGAGCCGTCCCGTGTGGAGCCTCGCACCGAATCACCGGTCGTCTCCTACAGGTCCGGCGACGGCGGTGATCGACGACAGTACCCCGTATTAGGCACACTCCTCACCCGGGTACCGATGGCCGGCGTCCGGACACCGCGAGTCGGCCGGTGACGGACAGACTCAAACCCGTCGCCCCCGCAGTGCGGACTGTGCTTTCGGACCCCGACGTGCTGGTGATCGGCGGCGGTGCAACCGGCGTCGGCATCGCTCGCGACCTGGCGCTCCGCGGTATCGAGCCGTTGGTTGTCGACCGTGACGGGTTCTGTAGCGGCGCGTCCGGTCGTTCGCACGGCCTCCTGCACAGCGGGGCGCGGTACGCGGACTCGGACCCCGACGGCGCGGCGGAGTGTCTCGCCGAAGCCCGGGTTCTCAAGCGGATCGCCGGCGCGTGCGTCGCGGACACCGGCGGGTTGTTCGTCAGCCTGAGCGGTGACGACAGCGCCTACTTCGAGGAGAAACGGGAGGCGTGCCGAGCGGTTGGGATCCCGGTCGAGACGCTCGACCCCGAGGAGGCACGCCGGACCGTCCCCGAACTCGCAGCGGACGCGGAGCGGGCGATGCGGGTCCCGGACGGGGTCGTGTACCCCTCGCGGCTGATCGCGGCGAACGCGCTCGACGCCGGCACCCACGGGGCGGAACTCCGGCCGCACGCCCCCGTCGAGTCCATCTCAGTCACGGACGGGGACGTCGTGGCGGTCGAACTCGGCGGGACCGCCGGGACGACTGTGACTCCGGACTTCGTGGTCAACGCCGCCGGCGCGTGGGCGGGCCGGGTTGCGGAACTGGCGGGCGTACCGGTCGAGATGGCGCCCACGCGAGGCGTGATGGTGTCTGTCGAGTACGACGGCCTCGCCCCGGTGTTGAACCGGTGTCGGAGCCCGGCCGACGGCGATATCATCGTCCCGCACGCGTCCGAAGCGGTCCTCGGGACCACGAGCGTGCCCGTCGACGATCCGGACAGCTACGGGACTGCGGGGTGGGAGATCGACGTCTCGGTTGCGGAGTGTGCGGAACTGCTGCCGCCGGTCGCGGACGCGCCGGTCGTCCGATCGTGGTGGGGGCTCCGGCCGCTGTACGCGCCGGACGAAGCCGGCCGCGGCGGTCGGGGGATCTCCCGCGGGTTCGCCCGAATCGACCACGCCGCCGACGGCGTCGAAAACATGGTGAGTATCGTCGGCGGAAAGCTCACGACGTACCGCCGGATGGCCGAGGCGACTGCCGACCTCGTGTGTGACCGTCTCGGGTGCGACGCGTCCTGTTCGACCGCCGATCGTACGCTGCCAGGGGCCGACGACCCCGCGCGCCTCGACGAGGCGATTGCGACGTTCGACGGGCAGGGGCCGACCGATGTCGATGTCGTAAGCGACGTCTGAGCCGGCCGTGACGGCCGTAGCGGGGTTTTCCGCGCCCTACTACCGGATGTCCAGTTGCTGGACCGTCGGGAGCTACCAGTCGAGCGTGACGGCGACCAGCCGGGTTGCGACCGTCACCCCGGCACACGCAACCGCTGCCGTGCCCGCACCGGTACCGAGCGCGACGGCAACCCAGTAGGTATCCCCCCGAGAACCGCACAGGTCGCGTAGAAGCCCTCGAAGAGGACGAACGGGGCCCGATCGAGCAGGACGTCCGCGACCGACCCGCCGCCGACCGCGTTGATGATCGCGATCGCGACGACCCCGAACGCGGACACGCCGACCTGTGCAGCGACGATCGCGCCGGTGGTCGCGAAGGCTGCAAGCCCGATCGCGTCCGCGACGACCGTCACCGGGTGGGTGTCCGGCGCCGACAGCGCGAGGCTGAGCACGACCGCCAGGCTGATGCCGACTAGCCCCAGACTGATCTCCATCGGGGATCGAACCACCAGCGGCACCCGCGTGACGAGCAGGTCGCGGGTGGCACCCCCCGCGAACGCCATCGCCAACCCGACGGTGGTGATCCCGAGAAGGTCGAACTCCTCGCGGATCGCCTTCGACGCCCCGACGAGGGCGAACGCGACCAGCCCGATCGTATTCATCACCGCAAACGGGGTTCCGACGAGGCTGGGAACGATCTCCTGGCTCACTACCCGAACCTACGGGTGTGGCCCGTTTGAGTCACCCAGCCGTCGGGTCGTTGCGACCGAGCCCCGCTGGGGGTCTGCCGCCGGAGTCGACGTGTTCAGTGTGACGGGTCCGCGTCAGCCGTCGACAGGGGGGCCAGACCCCGGTGAGCGTCCGGAACCACCCGCTGTTGGGGCGCGGGGCGTCCGTTGCCGGACCGGGCGAGCAGCGGGCGGCACCCGGTCGTACTGTCGGCTATCGTCACGTGATGGACTTCGACACGTCGGGGTGTCGAAAACCGTCACGTCGGTATGACAAACAGGATCAGTCCGCAGCGGAGGTCCGTGCGCGACGTGTCGCGCGTAACGCGGAAATCGCGGTGTAAAGGATCGCGAGCGCGACGACGACCGCGGCGCCGACGACGAGCACCAGTCCGAGCGACTCCAGTGTCGGACTGCCGACGTACGAGCCGACCTCCCCGACGCCGACGGCGACGGCCCCGACGAGGAGCATCCCGCCGAAGTAGATCTTGATCCCGTCGGCGTCAACGACAGCGGTCGCCGCGGAGCCGACGCGAGCGCCCAGTGCGCTCCCCAGCAGCAGCGGAACGACGATACCCAGGTCGACGCCGCCGCCCCGTCCGTAGAGGTAGCTCCCGAGGCCGCCGGAGAAGACGATCTCGAAGAGGTCCGTTCCGACGGCAACGGGCACAGGGACGCCGATCGCGTAGATCATGGCGGGCATTCGGATGAACCCGCCACCGACACCGAGAAAGCCCGACAGCAGTCCGGTCGCGAACGCGACGGCCGTGATGACCCACACGGAGACGCGGATGTCGCCACGGAGCGTCACCATCGGCGGGATCCGGACCGTCTGTTGGATCCTCGTCGCGATCTCGGGGATCTCGTACTCGCCGAGATCCCGCCCAGTTGCGTCGTGATCGACCCCACCACCGCCGTCGCCCCGAACCGCATCGCGGGTGACCATCGCCCCGACGCCGCCCAGGAGGACGACGTAGGCGACGCTGATGATCCCACCGGCCAGCCCCAACGACTCGAGGTAGTAGACGCTGGCGCGCCCCGCCTCGATGCCGATCGTCGTCCCGGTGATCATGATCACGCCGAGTTTGTAGTCGACCTGTCCCAGGTCGTGATGTTTCAGGGTCGCGATGACGGCCGTCCCGAAGACGAACGCCATCCCGCTCCCGACCGCGACGGGCGCCGGGTAGTCGAGCATCAGCAGAGCAGGGGTGACGAGGAACGACCCACCCATGCCGAAGAACCCGAACAGCACGCCGACGACCAGGCCGAACCCGACGAACAGCGCCATCATCTCGAGGCTGGTCCCCGAGAGCCCGAGTCCGCCGAGGAAGCTACTGAGCAGTCTCCTCACCCCCTACGACGAGCTCCAGGAGGTAGGGCCCGAGGAGACGCTCGAGTCCCCCGTAGCTCACGTACAGTACGGCCGCTTCCAGCAGGATCGCCCCGACGAGCAGGGCCGTTTCCGGGTTCCACGTCGGAACCGTCAGTCCCGCCACCGGACCTCCCTCCGGCGTCCGGACGTGGCCGTGTGGTATTTGCACATTGGTGTTCGGTGTACCTACCCGGTTCGCCCGTATAACGGTTTTGGGTATATTGCACAATACTATATCCAGGTAACCTCCCCTGGACCACCGATAACATACCGATAACGTATGGGTCGCCGCATACCCCGGAGACCGGGCGTAACGGGCGCCACCGCTCGCCGCGGTGGCCGGGGGTCCGAGCGGCGGCCGGCACCGAGCAAAGCCTCTTGCCCCCGGCCGCCCGTCTCCACCGTACGAGAGCCCTGTGTGCGACCGATCTGTCCGCGGCCAGTGCGGTTGCGGTCGAGAACGAGACCTGTCTCGACTGCCTCCGTCGGGTCGGCGTCGAGGCGATCCACCTCGTGACCGTGGCCCCGTCGAACGTCCACACCGGGATGCCCGGCGTCGACTTCGATACGCGGGTTGGATCGGTACCGGACCGTGATCGAGGCCG
>CAZDEJ010000031.1:4879-10425 GCA_964504395.1 uncultured Halobellus sp.
CGACGCCGACCCACGCGAGCGGCTGGCCGAGCGCGCACGAACGCTCGAGGCGTGGGGTATCGACACCGAGACCGTGGTCCGCACCGACGAGATTCTCGACGTCGAGGCGGCGGTGACCCCGCCGACGACCCTCGTCGGGGCGACGGGCCGCAGCCGCATCCGGCGGCTCCTGCCGGGCAGCGTCTCCGAGGAGGTCGTCGCCCGCGCGGCGGGCAACGTCTTCCTCGTCCCGCCGCCGCGCGCGGCCTGACCACCTCCAAACGCGGCTCCCGATGGCCTACGCTCGGGGAGCGCCCCCGACACGATCGGGGAGTCACGGACCCCGGAGTGGCGGCTCGGTGTGCGGGAACTCGCACGGAGTCGCCTCCGAGCGACCGACCGCGTTCGATGCGACAGACTCCGCCGTCGGCTTTCGGGCCGCCGGACCGTCAGAGGAGGAGGTTGCCGGCGGCGTACGCGAGCGCGAACGAAAGGCCGAACGACCCCGCCCACGCCCCGACCGTCACCGTGATCTTGGTCGCGTCCACGGCCTCCCACCCGCCCACCGCGGCGCCGCTCCCGATGATCGCGCTGACGACGATCTCGTTGAACGAGACCGGGATCCCGAGGAGGACGGCCAGTTGCGCGATCAGGAACGACGGCACGAGCGCCGAGATGGAGCGCCGCGGCCCCAGGGACGAGTAGTCCTGCGCGAGCGACTTGATCATCCGGGGAGCGCCGGTCCACGACCCGGCGAGCATCCCGAGACCACCACCGACGAGCACGGCGAACGACGAGGCCACTCCCACGTCGTCGAGGAGCGGAAGCAACGGCCCGACCGCCAGGCCGACCTGGCTCCCGCCCGCGGAGAACGCGACGAGGGAGCCGAGCGCGAGCAACACGTGCCGGAGGCCGGCGCGTTCGTCGCGGTCGACGTCCCACCACACGACGGCTGCGACAGCCACCGCCGCTCCCACGGTGATCGCGACCGTCGAGACGGGGCCGTCGACGCCGAGTGCGCGCTGTACGACGGCACGGACGGCACCCGAGGCGGTCCCCGGGGCGAGGAAGCCGAACTCGACGTTCACGAGGACGGCGCCGACGATGCCGGCGAGCACGGGGATACAGCACCGCTCGGGGGCGCCGGGACGTGGGAGCACGCTCGCGATCCCGAACGCGATCCCGCCGCCGACGAACGGGGTCAGCACCCAGACGGCGGCGATCTGCCGGTACTTCGGCCACACCGGCGTCCCGCCGAGCGCGAGCCCGACGCCGATGACGGCACCGGTCACGGTGAACGCGGTCGCGATCGGGTATCCCGTGCCGATCCCGATCGCCATCAGCCCGGCCCCGAGGCCCAACACCAGGATAACGCCGGAGACGGGCAGACTCGTCCCGCCGACGAGGCCGCTTCCGACGGCCTCGGAGACGTTACCGCCCTGTGTGACGGCGCCGACGAACCCGAAGAGGCCGACGAGGAAGGCGGCACGCATCGTCGGCAGCGCGTTCGCGCCGACGGCGGGGGCGAACGGGGTCGCGCCGCTCGACCCCGCACCGATGACCCACGCCATGAACAGGCTCGCGAGCGCCGCGCCGACGAAGAGGGCGATGAGGGGTAGCTCCATGCGGATAGGGGCGTCAGTCGGCTCCCGCCGTGCCCGCACCGGACGTCCGGGCGCGGCTCCGCCAGTACCCCTGGGCGTACGCGCCGACGAACATGCCGGCAAGCGCCCAGAGGATGGTGATGTTGCCGACGCCGAGGCTGGCGTAGGCGGCGCCCGGACAGATCCCCGACAGCCCCCAGCCGACACCGAAGATCGCCCCGCCGACCAGGACGTTCCGGTCGAACGGCTTCAGGCGCCGTTCGTAGGGAGTGCCCGTGAGGGGCGCGCCGTCGCGAACCCGAGGTAGCACCGCGAACGCGACCCCGGAGACGATTGCCGCGCCGAACATCACGAAGGGGAGTCCGAGATCCTCGAACAGGAGGAAGTTCACCACGACCTCCGGCCGCGCCATGTGGCTGAACCCGAGCCCGAACCCGAAGATCAGGCCGCCGACGAACAGCAGCGGCTTGAACAGCGGATGGCGTGCGGCCACTACGGGCTCACCCCAAGCGCCGCGACGACCTGTGCGGTCCCGACCGCTACGGCCAGGAAGGTCAGAACGCCGACCAGCGACGTCTTCGACGCCGAGCCGACGCCGCAGACGCCGTGCCCGGACGTGCAGCCTTTGCCCACCCGGGTTCCGATTCCCACCAGGATGCCGCCCGCGAACAGCCGCCACGGCTGGATGTCGGTCGTCCACAGCGTCACGCCGGCCACTTCGTACAGCTGACCGGTCGTTCCGGGTTCGTACAGCGTGCTCGTGACGACTCCGGACTGGAACGTCGCGGCGAACGCCAAGCCGCCGAGGACGATCCCGGCGGTGAACACGACCCGCCAGTCTCGCGACGCGACGTACGTCCGGAACCGCGACTGGCTCGAGACGTACGACAGCGTCGACTCCAGGAACGTGCTCGCGCCGGCGGGGATCCCCGTCCCGACGTAGATCACGACGACCCCGAGGCCGACGAGCAGACCGCCGACGGCGTACCGACTGATCCCGTTGGGGAACAACTCGGCGACCGCCTGGATGGGTACTGGGTCAATCACGGTCAGGAGAGTCAGTCACCGGCAAGCGAGTCCTGGCTGGCGGCGCAGTTGTTCGGTCCGAGTTCGAGGGTGAACGCCTCGTCGTCGTCGACGGCGTTCTGGCCGAGGTTCGTGGCGATGATGTCCTCGTAGTTGGCCGGCCGCGGCGGCATATCGGACAGGAGCAGGTCGACGAACGCCGACTCGTCCATCGTGAGCGCGTCCATCTCCGCGACGAGGTGGCCGATCGGCGCCGTATACGTGCCGTCGGCCGCAGGCTCGGCGGCGTCGCCGAAGTGTGCGCCGCCGATCAGCGTGCCGTCGGGAAGCGTCACAACGCGTTCCCGGAGCGACTCGTAGAGCGCACGGGCGGCCTCGGGCGCCCCCGCGTCGCCCTCCTCGAGGTCGGGGCGGGCCACGCTCTCGACGAAGAGGCCGTCGCCGGTCGCAAGCAGGCTGTCGTCGACGAGGTAGGAGGTCATCCCGCTCGTGTGACCGGGCGTGGACACGACCTCGATGTCGGCGTCGCCGACCCGGACGGTATCGCCGTCGGTCACGGTCGTCACCTCGTCCGCGTAGGTAACCCCGCGGTCGACGGCCGCGCCGGGAACGACGCCTTCGACACCTGTCCCGGCGAGCTCGCGAACGCCCGAGATGTGGTCCGCGTGGATGTGCGTGTCCAGCGCGTAGGTCAACTCGACGCCGAGTGCCGCGGCGTCGTCGAGGTAACGGTCGGTGAACGCGCGCAGCGGATCGATGACCGCAGCCTCGCCGTCGTCGTACAGGAGGTAGCCGAGACAGCCGGAGGACGGCCGCTGGTACTGCAGGAGCGTTCCCGCGCCGTCGTAGCCGGTGACTTCGACGGCCTCGTAGATGCCCGCCCAGCCGTTCATCCCGTCTTCGAGGTGGCTCACGTCGTAGCCGCGCTCGACGAGCCGGCCGGCGACGTACTCGCTGGCACCGCCCTTCGCACAGACCACCGTCACGGGGCGGTCGGCCGGCACCTGCGAGAGAACGTCGTCGTCGACCTCGTCGTCGAGGAAGTGGAAGTACGGGACGTTGATCGAGTCGACGCTCCCGCCGTCGATGCGCCACTTTCGATACTCCGATTCCATCCGCACGTCGAGCAGCGTGACATCGTCGCCGTCGTCGAGGCGGTCCTTGAGCGATTCGGGGTCGACCGAGTCCACGTCAACGTCCGGCGTGGGGAAGTCGTCAGCGTCCATGTTGTGCGGTCGCCACTACTGGCCGGACGCACAAAAACGTTCGTATAATAGTTCCAATAGCATGCAATATTACTCTGATCCCTGGCTCACCGGCTCGCGTCCAAACGTATCCACAGCCGTCGCGTCGCAGCCGTTCGGTACGCGCTAATAGATAGCGGTTTGTGGTATTCACAAGGATCCACAACTCTTTTATTCGACCGACTGATATTGTATATCAGCCCCAATACACCGAGCCGGGGCGGATACCCAATGAGCGCTGAATACGATATTACGGAGACGCTGGACGTCACAGGTGCATCGTGCCCGATGCCGGTCGTGAAAACGAAGTCCGCCACCGACGACCTCGCCCGTGGCGAGATCCTCGAAGTGGTAGCGACTGACCCGGGGAGTATGAGCGACATCGACGGCTGGGCCGCAGGGACCGAGGGTGTCGAACTCGTCGACCAGGAGGAACGTGACGACGTATACACGCACTACGTCCGCAAAACGGAGTAACGATGAGCACGGACACACCCGCCGCGTCCTCCGAGGACGCACCCTCGCGTGCGGAACTCGCTGCGCGGGTCGACGAACTGGAGGATGCGCTCGCCGAAGCGACCGGGGACGACGACACGAAGAAGATGAGCATCATCGCGACGAAGGGTACGCTCGACATGGCGTACCCCCCGCTCATCCTCGCCAGCACGGCCGCCGCGTTCGGCTACGACGTCACCGTCTTCCACACGTTCTGGGGGCTCGACATCCTCCACGAGGAACGCTCGACGGACCTCAAACTCAGTTCCGTCGGCAACCCCAACATGCCGATGCCGAACGCCGTCGCCGCCCTCCCCGGGATGGACCGCCTCACGACCCGGATGATGGAACGGCGGATCGCGGACAACGACACGGCCTCCATCCGGGAGTTGCTGGACACCAGCCTCGAGATGGGCGTTGAGTTCCAGGCGTGTCAGATGACCATCGACCTCATGGGCTACGACGAGGCCGACTTCTACGACGGCGTCACTGTCGGCGTCGGCGCTGCAACGGCGCTACAGGACATGGCCGATGCCGACATCCAACTGCTCGTGTGACCGTCCCTCGGACCCGAGCACCACACGCCGCAGCCCGGACGCAGGCCGGATCCGCCGCTCCGGCTCCACACCTTCCTGCCGAGAATCGGTGTGGGGGCGACGGCGGACGTTGGGCAGTGGCGGCGAGTGATCGGCGCTCTGCCGTCGTAACACCGGTTCCGGCGGTCGGCGAACCCATCGTCACTGCGGCGGTGCGCAGTGTCGCGTGCGACCCCGCCACCGGAGCGTCGTCGACGGGTCCCTCGGGGTCGGCCGTCCGGTCACCGAGTGGCCGGATCGACGAGGTCGACGCGGAGCCGGCGAAACCCGTCGGCGACGCCGTGTTCGGTGACGCCGTGACCCGCCTCGGCGAGCGCTGCCTGAAGCGCGTCGTGTACCGACTCGGGGCGATGGACGCCGATCCGGAGTTTCAGCCCCCCGACCGGCGAGACGCCGTAGCTCTCGACGTGGTACTCCGCGAGGACAGCCGCAAGGGCCCGGAGCGCGTCCTCGTCGATCCGGTCCCGGCAGGTGGCCGGAACCGCCACCCCGGCGACCGTCTCCGTGTCGATTCCGGGCGGAAGCTCGAAGGGTGCCGTCGGCATTCGTCGTACCGCTACTGGGGGAGCGACGGGCTTGACTCCCGCGGTCCGCCGGCGCGC
>CAZDEJ010000031.1:10525-13596 GCA_964504395.1 uncultured Halobellus sp.
CCGCCGGCGCGCACTGTCCGTTATCGTCACCTAACGGACGTAGACGCCCCGGAGTATCGGACTTCCTCACGCCGTCGCCAACAGCGGACGGCATCACTCGTGCGCGGACGCTCGATCCGTAACCCCGATCCGACCCGTGTCTACGAGATCGGCGAACTCCGCGGGCGCGAAGGTCGTCCCCGCGGCGACAACTCCCGACCGGCCGCCCGGCGGCCACCCCAACTGCTCCTCGGTCTCGTACTCCGTCACCGGCTCCACGGTCACGCCCGAACTGTCGATCCGCGACACCCACAGAACCCGGCCGTATTTCGCGTCGTAGAGTCCGTCACCGACCATGACTGTCGTCTGATCGGTTTCGAGCGACGCTCTGTCGGAGGAATCCACGTATAACTCATGTAGGGCCTGACGCAAATAAAGGCTGTCGGCGGGGGTCACACACGGTCGGGGCCCTCGTCGGCGTCGACAACAGCAATGCGCTGCCGACCGAGTGTGGCGTCGGTGATCGGTTCTTGTGCTTCGAGCCACACGATCCGGTATGTCTACGCCTCCGGCCCACGTTCCGGTCGACCCGGCAGTCCACGTCGAACAGTATCCGACACACGGGAGTTTCACGTGGCGCGTGCCGGACCTCGCGCGGACGCTGGATGCCGTGCACGCTGTCGACGGCGTGTCGGCACGGACGAGTGCCGTCGTCGACGCGACGAACGCCGCCGGGCGGCGTCAGGTGCCGCTCTCGGCGGTCGATCCCGGCCCGGCGACCACGTACGTCCGTGTCGAGCCGTCGGCACCCTGGACAGTCGCGTGGGAACGCCGGAGCAGCAGCGTCTGCATCCTGACGGGAACGCCCCCGGCGTCGACCGTCCGGGAACTCCACCGTGCGACCGGCGGGACCGGTTGGGACGCCGACGCGGCGGCGCTCGTTGCCCGAGCGCTCCCGTGACCGTCGCCCCTCGCTCGGGGTCGAGTCCGGCGAGGTGTGTCCGACCCGGCCGCTCCCGCAACCATGCGGGTCGGACCCGAAACGCGGGTCGGCGCGGGGCCACCTCACCCGCCGCCCGCGTCGGCGATCCGTATTAGTCAGTCGCCACGGAACCGAACGTATGGACCTCGAACTCGACGACAGCGTTGCACTCGTCACCGGCTCGAGCCGTGGGATCGGCAGAGCCTGCGCCCGGACGCTGGCCGCGGAGGGGGCCAACGTCGTCTGCAACGGACGTGGCGATGACGCACTGGCCGCGACGGTCGCCGAACTCGACGACGAACCCGGAGACGTGGTCGGGGTCACGGCCGACCTCACCGACCCCGACGCCGTCTCGGCGCTCGTCGCGGAGACGGTGGAGACCTTCGGCGGCCTTGATCACGTCGTCACGAACGTGAGCGGTCCCGCCACCCGGCCGTTCCTCGATATCGACGACGCGGAGTGGTTCGACACGTACGAACTGCTGGTGCTGAGCGTTGTCCGAACCCTCAGGGCGGCGGCACCACACCTTCGTGACGGCGGCGGGTCGGTCGTGTCGATCACCTCCCGGACGGTCTTCGAGACGATCGAGAACTACGCCCTGTCGAACGCGCTCCGACTCGCGATCGTCGGGGTGGATTCGACCCTCGCACGCGAACTCGCTCCCGAAGTGCGGGTCAACGCCGTCGCCCCCGGCCCGTTCGAGACCGGACGTATCGACGACCTCGCTCAGCAGAGTACCGACATCGGCGCGTACGACTCCCCAGAGGCCGCCCGTGACGCGTGGGTCGGCGACATCCCGCTCGACCGGGCCGGCGATCCGGCCGAACTCGGTGACCTCGTTGCGTTTCTCCTCTCCTCCCGGGCGAGTTACGTCACCGGCGAAACCGTGCGGATCGACGGCGGGGTGACGCGCACGCCCCGGTGATCGGCGACCCCGCCGCGGGCGACGCTCGGGCGCCGCTGGACGGCGATCGGTGTCCCGAGGCGTGGTCCGTCTGCCGGCCGACGGGCGCCGACCGCCGCCGGGGCGCGCGACTCAGTCGTCGCAGGGCCACCGCTGCCCGCCGTCCGGCGTCGGGTTCGCACCCCGTCGCCGGTCGTGCCGCCGTCGCAGACGGCACACCTCCCGTCGGAGCGTCCGTCGCTCGACGAGCCCGAACCCGGCGACGACGACCAGGAACCCGACCACGGTGACCCAAGACAGGCCGGCCGCGAGGAACACCCACCCGGTCAACGCGGCGGTGATCGGCACCACGTACGCCACCAGGTTCGCCCGTACCGGCCCGATCCGTTCGAGCAACCCGAAGTGGAGCGCGTACGCCACCGCGGTCGACGGAACGCCGACCACGAGCAGACTGGCGAGCGTGAGCGGACCGGCCGTCCCGACACTCGCCTGCGCCTCGCCGCCGGCGAGGCTCGAGCCGTGTAGAAGCAGCGCGCCGACGGCCATCGCCCACGCGGTCAACGGGAGCCGATCCATCTGCGGTTGCAACCGCTTCAGGAGGACGCTACCGGCCGCGATGGCGGCCGCCGCCCCCAACACCAGAAGCTGCCCGACGGTTCCGTCGCCGCCGAGCGTGCTCGGTGACGGCTGGACGATTATCACGACGCCGGCGAGCGCGATGCCGATGCCGAGCGCCCTCACCTTCCGGAGCCGGTCGCCGAGCAGCCACCAGGCGAAGACCGGGGCCAACACCGGGTTCAGCCCGTACATGATCGACGCCATCGCGGGCGTGGTCGAGCCCTGGCCGGTGAACAGGAGGGCGTTGTTCAGCGCGACCAGGAACACGCCCGCAGTGGCGATTCCGAGGACGTCGTTTCGGGTTTGCGGCAGCCACGTCGACCGGGCCCGGGTTCCGACCACGTATCCGACCAGTACCGCTGCGCCGATGTCGAAGCGGAGCCCGGCGAACAGAAGCGGCGGCAGTTCGCGGAGGCCGGTCTTGATCGCGACGAACGAACAGCCGAACAGCACGGACAGCAGCGCGAACGAGGCGGCGTTCCGATAGCGGGCGGGCGGCGACACACGGGGGACCAGTGCCGAAATTCGGGGGAACTGCGTCAGCAGCACCACCCGCTCGACAGCGTGATTTGCATACTAAAACGAACG
>CAZDEJ010000031.1:13696-18434 GCA_964504395.1 uncultured Halobellus sp.
CACCCCCTCGTCGCGCGGATCGGAGCCGAGTGCGGGCCGGCTACCGCCCGCGGAGGACCCCGAGCAGCCGGTAGTCGTGATCCGGAGTGTACCGCCGGAACAGGAGGCTGTTCGCCAGCACCGACACCGACGACAGCGCCATCGCGCCCGCCGCGAGGATGGGCTGGAGCAGTCCGAGCGACGCGAGAGGGATCATCGCGGCGTTGTACCCCAGCGCCCAGAAGAGGTTCTGCTTGATCTTCGAGAGGGTACCCGCGGAGATCCGGATGGCTTTCGTCACGTCGCGGGGGTCGTCGCGCATCAGCGTCACGTCGGCGGCCTCGATCGCGACGTCGGTGCCGGAGCCCAGGGCCGCACCGACGTGTGCCGCCACCAGCGCCGGCGCGTCGTTGACGCCGTCGCCGACCATCATCACCGATTGATCATCCGCCTGCAGCGACTCGACTACCTCGGCCTTGTCGTCGGGGAGCACCTCCGCGCGGACGTCGTCGGGGTCGATCCCGACGTCCTCGGCGACTGCACGGGCCGTCCGCCCGTTGTCGCCGGTAAGCAGGTGCACGTCCAAGCCCCGGTCGCGGAGCGCCGCTACTGCCTCCGCCGCGGTCGGCTTCACCGTGTCCGCGTCGGCGACGACGCCGACGACCTCGCCGGGGGTGTCCGTCGTGCCCGCTCCCGACGCGTCGAGCGGTATCCGACCGACGAGCATCGCGGTCTTGCCCGCCGACTCCAGCCGGCGCATCGTCCCCTCGGCAGGCGCGGTGTCGATCCCGGCGTCGTCGAGCAGCCGGCGGTTCCCCACCAGCACCCTGGCGCCCTCGACGGTCGCTTTCACCCCGTGACCGGGGACGTTCTCGAAGTCAGTCGGCGTGGGGACGTCGATCCCGCGGTCGTCGGCACCGTCGACGACGGCCCGACCGAGCGGGTGTTCGCTGTTCCGCTCGGCCGCGGCCGCCACCCGGAGCACCTCGGTTTCGGGGGCCGAGCCGTCGCCGGAGGCCGGGTCGTCACCGCGCCGAAGCCGCCCGCCGTCGGGCGTCGCCTCGACGGCGACCACGTCCGTCAGCGACATCTCACCCTCGGTGAGCGTCCCGGTCTTGTCGAACACCACGCCGTCGACGTCGCGGACGCGTTCGAGGATGTCGCCACCCTTGAACACCACCCCGTGGTTCGCCCCGATGGACGTCCCGACCATCGTCGCCGCGGGCGTTGCGAGCCCGAGCGCACAGGGACACGCGATCAGGACGGCCGAGGCGAACACGAGCACCGAAAACTCGGCCGCCGAGACCGTCCCGCCGGCCGCCACGGGACCGCCGACGATCACGCCCCAGAGCGGCAGCGACCCCACGAACCCCGCGAGCGCCGCGGGTGCAAGCAGCCAGACACCCGCCCACAGTAGCGCGTTCGCGATCACCGCGGGCACGAAGTACGCGGAGGTCCGGTCGGCGACGTTCTGGATCTCCGGCTGGCGCGACTGAGCCTCCGTCACCGTCCGGACGATCTGCTGGATCGCGGTGTCGCTGCCGACGTTCGTGGCCTCGACGACGAGGACGCCGTTCCGGTTGACGGTCGACCCGACGACTTCGTCGCCGGACTCCTTCGAAACCGGGACGGACTCGCCGGTCACCATCGACTCGTCGACCGCGGACTCGCCGTCGACCACGACGCCGTCGGTGGGGATCTGCTCGCCCGGCCGGACCCGCATCCGGTCGCCGACCACGACCTCGTCGACCGGGACCTCCCGCTCTTCGCCCTCGTCGACGGCTTCGCCGTCCGCGTGCGACGCCGCCGACGCCGCCCTGTCGACGAGGGTAGCGGTGTCAGCCTCCATCTCGAGCAGGGATCGAAGCGCCTCCGACGCCTGACCCTTCGAGCGGGCTTCGAGGTAGTTCCCGAGCGTAATGAACACGAGAATCAGCGCGGCGGTGTCGAAGTACAGCCCCGCGCCGGGGAGGATCCCGACGAGTGCGACAACGGAGTAGACGTACGCCGTGGTCGACCCGAGCGCGATCAGTACGTCCATGTTCGCGGTCCGGTTCCGGACCACGGCGGTGTAGCTGTTCTCGTAGAACGCCCGGCCGAGCACGACCTGGACCGGCGTCGCAAGCGCGAACCCGACCCACCCGAACGGGATCGCGGTCCCGGGGACCGTCTCCGGAACGACCCCGGGGGCGAACAGGTGGGCCACGAGCATCGCCACGAGCGGGACCGAGAGCGCGGCGCCGAAGAGCGTCAGCCGCTTCTGTCGTCTGATCTCGTCGTTTCGGGCGACGTCACGGGCGTCACCCCCGGCGTCGTCGGCCCCGCTGTCGCCCTCCTGGCCCTCCCGGACCGGCGTGTACCCCGCCGACTCGATCGCGTCGTAGAGCTCGCCGACCGAGACCTCGCCGGGGACGTACTCGACTCGGGCCTCGTCGGTCGCGAAGTTCGCGTCCGCGCGGACGACCCCCGCCGTCGACGCGAGCGCAGACTCGTTCGTCTCCGCGCAGTTGGCGCAGGTCATGTCGGTGATGGCGACGCTGACGCGCTCCGACACTGGCTCGTACCCGGCGTCGTCGACCGCGTCGTACACGGCCGACAGCGGCGTGCGGTCGGGATCGTACGTCACCGACGCCTCGTCGGTCGCGACGTTGACCGACACTTGCTCGACGCCGTCGAGCGCGTCGAGGGCCTCCTCCACCGTCCCCGCGCAGTTGGCGCAGGTCATGCCCCTGACGTCGAGGTGGATGGTTCGTGTACTCATGCGTACCTGTAGATACGGGCCCCTCCCTTACTTCGATTGTCCCTTTCGAAGCCGTGGTCTTCGGGGGGCCGAACGTTCGAATCGAAAGTCGGTGTGCCGGGTGTCAATCCGTGCCTGCCTCGAACGCCGCGTAGCGCTCGCGGAACTGCGCCAGACACGAGGGACAACAGAAGTGGTACCGGTCGCCGTCGAAGCGTTCGCTCCGCCCCTCGCTCGTGACGGTGTTACCACACTCCGCACACGACAGCGCGAACTCCGCGCCCCCGAGCGAGGGGGTCCACTCCGCGTCGCTGACGACGGTTACCTCGTACCCGTCGACCCGCGAGAGGTCCACCAGCCGGCCGAGCTGTTCGCGGACGGCGTCGGCGCGGAACCGGGCGTAAAAAACGACGGCGCTCTCGGCGGTCACGAAGACGTGCTCGACCGCCTCCGCGCTGCTGACGGCTTCACGGACCTCGTTCACGGCGTCGGCGGGCAGTTCGAGCGTGACCAGAACGGGCACCCCGGCCCGGAGCTGCGACCGGTCGACGTCGACGGTGAACCCCCGGATCACGCCGGCGTCCCGAAGCCGGTCGATCCGGTCGGAGACCGCCGGCGGCGAGAGGTCGACCTCCTCGGCGATGTCGCTGTAAGGGCGCCGGGCGTCCGCGACGAGCAACTCGAGGATGTGGACGTCGGTCTCGTCGAGCGTGGACATGCCCGGCGTTCGACCCCGGCAGGGAAAACGGCGTCGCGGGATGGTTTGGTTTCGAAAGTCACGCCCGGTCGAACCGTCGGGTTCGAAGGCGGCATACGGCCGGTATCGCCCGCTACTCGCTCTCGGCTCGCGCCGCCTCGACGCTCTCGGCGTGTGACTCCAGCGCGCCCGCCAGCGTCCGCGCCTCCTCGGCCGAGAGCGTCACCTCGTCGGCGTGGGCGGGGAGCGCCTCGAGGGCGCTGTTGTCGATTTCGAGCTGGAGCGTCACGTGACCGGGGTTCTTTCGGGGGGAGGTGACGTTCAGCACCGCTACCCCCGACTCCTCGAAGTCGTGGCCGCGTGCGGTGGCGTCGATCAGGTTGAGGGTCGTATACGCGTTGATTCTGAGCAGCCGGTTCGGCATTGGCGTGGGGTGGTGGGTCGGGAGGTAAGTCGGTGTCGATGACGTGCCCGGACGGCGCCCGCGATCAGTCGTCGGCGGGCGCGGGCGGACTGTCGTCCAGTCCGTCCTCGTCGGCGTAGGGGTACCACGTCATCTTCGTGTTGTGCATCATCGGGTCCTCGTAGTCGGTTTCTTCGGCCGCGACGAGGGCGTCGAGTTCCTCGTCGTCGTGGCGCGCGACGAACTCGCGGAACCCCTCGCCGTCGTCGCGCTGTGCGGCGAAGCTCCCGATCAGGTTCGCGAGGCCGCCGGGCACCTCGTCGACCGGGACGCGCTGGGTGACCCACCGCGCGAACCGGGGTTCGCTGCCGAGCCCGCCGCCGAGACCGACGTCGAGCGCCTCGACCGCCTCGCCGTTCTTTCTGGTTTTCATGCCGCGGAGGCTCACGTCCGCGATCTGCGGCTGTGCGCACGACGCGGTACACCCCGAGAGGTGGATGTGGAACTCCTCGACGTCGTCGGGGAGGTCGACGTTCCCCTTCAGCCACCGGGCGTACCGGACCTGTCGGTTCTTCGTCTCCACGATCGACAGCGAACAGAACTCCGTGCCGGTACACGCGACCGACCCGCGCATGAACGGCGACGGATCGGGCGAGTAGTGCTCGAGCAGCGGTTCGTCGAGGAAGTCCTCGAGTTCGGCGTCGGGGACGTCGGTGACGATGACGTTCTGGCGCTGGGACAGCCGGACCTCGCCGGAGCCGTACGACTCCGCGAGGTCGGCGAGTTCGAGCACGTCCGCGGCGCCCATCCGACCCACCAGGACGTTCAGGCCGACGAAGTTGGTGCCGTCCTTCTGGCCGTGGACGCCGACGAGGTCGTTGCGCTCGCCGCCGCCGGTGTTGTAGGTGTACTCCTCGCG
>CAZDEJ010000032.1:0-18226 GCA_964504395.1 uncultured Halobellus sp.
CCGAACTCGAGGACCTGCTGGGCGACGAGTATCCCGACGTCGACGTGCCGAAGCTGTTCGAGTTCCGGTCGTGGGCGGGATCCGACCGCGACGGCAACCCCTTCGTCACGCCGGAAGTCACGACCGACACCTTGGAGCGCCAGCGAGCGGTCGTCCTCGAGAAGTACCGCGCGGCACTCAAGCGACTCTCGGGATTCCTGAGCCAGGACGGCCGGCGGATCGACGTCGGCCCCGAACTCGAACGGTCGCTGAAGGCCGACGCGTCGCGACTCCCCACGGTCGCGAGCGAAGCCGACGCGCGATACCCCGGCGAGCCGTACCGGCAGAAACTGAAGCTGATGCGCGAGCGCCTCCGGCGGATCGAGGACGTCCGCCCGGGCGGGTACGCTGAAAAAGGGGAGTTGCTCGACGACCTCGCCACGATCGACCGGAGCCTCCGGTCGAGCGGCGCTGACGTGGTCGCCGACGAGTACGTCGAGCCCCTGATCCGACAGGTCGACACCTTCGGCTTCACGCTTGCGAGTCTCGACCTCCGCGATCATCAAAAGAACCACACGGAGGCCGTCCACGAAGCGCTCGAAAACGAGGGCATCGACTACCGCGGTCTCGGCGAGGAGGGGCGGGTGGAGGTCCTCACCGAGGCGATTCTCCAGACGGAGCCGACGATCGACCTCGAGGCGCCCGGCGACGTCTCCGAGGTCGCGGCGCGGGTGCTCCGGCGGTTCGGGATGCTCGGGGAGTGGCAAAGCGAGTTCGGCGTCGGCGCCATCGACACCTACTGTATCTCCATGACCGAGGAACCCAGTCACGTCCTCGAGGTGCTCTTTCTCGCCGACCAGGCGGGAGCGGTGGCGCTGCCGGACCACTGCGGCATCGACGTCGTACCCCTGTTGGAAACCGAGTCCGCGCTCAACGGCGCCCGCCGGATCATGGGGACGCTGTTCGAGAACGACGCCTACCAGCAGGCGATCGCCGCCCGCGACAACGTCCAGGAGATCATGCTGGGATACTCCGATTCGAACAAGGAAAACGGGTTCTTGGCGGCCAACTGGGACCTCTACAAGAACCAGCGCCGTCTCGCCGCCATCTGCCGGGACTTCGAGGTGAAGATGCGGCTGTTTCACGGCCGCGGCGGGTCGATCTCCCGCGGCGGCGGCCCGATGAACGAGGCGATGCTTGCGCTCCCGAACGAGACGGTCTCCGGCCAGATCAAGTTCACCGAGCAGGGCGAAGCCATCGCCGAGAAGTACGCCAACCCCGAGATCGCCGAGCGCAACCTCGAACAGATGCTGAACGCCCAGATCCGGTCCCGGTTGCGCGCGATCCGCGAACCCGAGGAGGAGGTCGCCGAGGAGTGGGTCGACGCGATGAACACGATGGCGGCCGCCGCGCGGGAGGCCTACTGCGGCCTGCTCGAGTCGGAGGGGTTCGTGACGTACTTCGGCCAGGCGACCCCGATCGGCGTTATCGAGAACCTCAATCTGGGGTCGCGCCCGGCGTCGCGGTCGGGCGAGCGCACCGTCGAGGACCTCCGGGCGATCCCGTGGGTGTTCTCGTGGACCCAGTCCCGGTGTATCATCACCGGGTGGTACGCGCTCGGAACCGGGATCGAGGCGTACGTCGACGGCGGCGGCGACATCGAAACCCTGCGCGAGATGTACGACGAGTGGCCGTTCTTTCGGACCACACTCGACAACGCCTCGCAGGCGCTGGCCCGGACCGACTTCGAGATCGCGGGCTACTACGCTGACCTCGCGGATCCGGAACTCAGGGAGGCCTTCTTCCCCGAACTCCACGCCGAATACGAGCGCGCCCGTGACATCGTCCTCGAAATCACGGGCCGGGAGTCGCTGCTCAAACGCGAGTGGCTCGATACGAGCCTCCGTCGGCGGAACCCCTACGTCGACCCGCTGAACCTGCTGCAGACGAAGCTCCTCTCGCAGGCCCACCGGACTGACGAGGAGGAACAGACCCTCCGGCTGACGGTGAAGGGGATCGCCGCGGGGATGAAAAACACCGGGTAGAGGCGCGTCGGCGGCAGTGGCGGCCGCCGGCCGCTACCGGTATACCGGGCCGTCGGTCGACCCCAACCGTGCCGACGGATCGCCGTCGGCCTCGTCGTCCAGATCCTCCAAGTGGATGATCTCCTCGTCGATGGACTCGAGTTGCGCTTGGAGGTAGTCGATGTACTCCTTGTGTTCTTGGAGCTGCTCTCTGAGGTGGTCGGCTTCGAGTTCGAGGCGTTCGTGCTCCCGGACGAAGCGTTTGGGCACCTCCACCGTCGGCGGGAACTGCTCCGCGTCGTCGCCGTCGCCGTCGCGGAGCCGTTCGAGTTCGTGCTCGGGGACGGCCTCGACCTGGCCGTCGTGGGCAACGAGCGTGTCGACGTAGTCGCGGAACACCGCCGACAGGGAGATGTCGCGCTCCTCGGCAATCTCGCTGAGCGTCTCGAACGCGTCCTCGTTGACGCGGAACGAGATCGTCTTGTTCTTGTTGCCCATGACGTTCCGAACGTCGCCACCGGACTCACTTAACCCTTCGTCAGACGGTGTCGTGGGGGCCGGACGCGACAGCCGACGTCAGTTCCGGTCGAGGACTGCGGGAGCGGGTTCGCTCACGGGCGGGGGCCGACGCCGGCGGTCGGCGTCACGCCGGGAGCAGCAGGTACCCGGTCGTGATGACGACCGCGAGGGTCAACGTCAGCATCGCAGCGATACTTCTGAGCGTCAGCGGGGCCGACTGTCGGAGGGACGCGTCCGCGGGGCGGAGGGACTGCAACATACGCAATCGACCGATACGGCGGAAACCGACATAAGAACGGCTGTGACTCAAAGAGTGATTGAATTCATAGCTGACGGGTAGTTCCGCCAGGAGACAGACGGCCCGGTGCCGAACCGTCGGCGTCGGATCCGACTACAACGGCACGTGGGTGGCGGTGCCGGCGACGAGAATCGTCGTCACTAGGAGGGCGTTGACGAACGCGCCGGTCCAGACGCGGCCGGTCGCCCGGAAGAAGTACGTCGACACTGCGGCTGCGATGGTGAGGACCGCGACGAACTGGAACGCGACGATCGTCAGCAGCGGCTCGCCGAACGGGAGCGGCTGCCCCGACAGTAGCACGCCGTACTGAATCGCGAGGAAGGCGACGAACCCGCCGACGCCGGCGACCCAGTTGGTCGCGAACGCCCGCCGGAACCCGGCGTCATCGGCCCGGAGCTGGCCGTTCAACAGCAACTCGAACGCCAGGAAAAACAGCGTGAGCGGGAGGAGATATCGGAGGACGGCTCCGAGTTGGAGCGCGGAGGGGAGTTTGACCGCGAACACCCAGAACCGGAAGTCTGTCCCGAACAGGTAGCCGACGCCTGCAAGGAGGAGGTAGAAGGTGCCGACGACGGCCACCGCCGCGACCGCGGAGGCGGCAACCGTTCGCGGGCCGTCGGTGTCGAAGCCGTACCGCTCCCGGTTCGTCCCCCGGTTGTCGACCAGGTGCCACACCGAGAAGAGGCCGAGAACCATGGCCGCGTTCACCACCGCCCACACGAGCACGCCGTTCGTGATCTGCTGGGGGAGCAGCCACGACGGGCTGATGACGCTCTGTCCGAGCAGATTCAACGGCAGGTACGTCACAACGGGGATGATCGCCGCGAGCGCGACGGTGAGGTACCGGCTGATCCCCGTCGCGCCCGCCGCTTCGGGCCGGTCCCGAACGGCGTCACTCAGCCGCCGATCCGAGAGGACCGTCGCGCCGAACGGGAACAGGAACAGCACGCCGCCGAGAAGCGACAGCAGCGTCGCGAGCTCCTTCACCCACCAGATCTGATCGCCCGGTGGTCGGTCGTCGGTCCCGTCGAGCGTCCGCTGTTGCCACTCCACCGCGTCGCCAACCGCCGTCGTCGAGAGGTGATCGCCTGGGTGAGTGGTCGTCGGCGTGTAGAGTTGACGTGCGGTCCCGTCGTCGATACTCCCGTAGGTGCGGCCCTCCTCGATGGGGTCGTCGGTCCCGAACAGCCCCTTGAGTTTCTCGCTTCGCTCGACGTCGGAGGCGTGCGGAATCCCCCACATCAGCATCGAGAACTCGTCGTACTCGCTGAACACGACTGCCGTGTTCCGCGGGAATTCGGCGTCGCCCTCGGGCACCCCCGGGAACGAGGCCGTCGAGGACCCCACGAGCGTGACCGACTCGTACCCCTCGGGGTAGGTGGCGGCGGCCGCGACACTCGCCCACCCGCCCATCGAGTGGCCTTCGAGCCCGATGTTGTCGTTGTCGACGAACGACAGCGACTGCATGTACGACAGCGCCGGCGGACCGCCGAACCCGGCACCGAACGCCGGCGGGTCGGAGTAGCCGTGGCCGGTCTGGTCGATCGCGAGCACGACCATCCCTCGCCTGGCGAACTCGATGGCGAACGGCGACTGCGTCTCCTTTGAGTTGATGTACCCGTGTGTCGCCACCACCCCGGGTGCGGGGTTCTCGTCGGTCGCCCCGGGCGGAACGTACAGGTCGCCTTCGACGGTCTGTCCGTCGGGCCCGGCGAACCGGACCTCCTTCACCTCGAGTTGGCCACCGTTGGTCTGGACGGCGGCCGCCACCAGTCCCCCGGCGACGATCATCAACACGGCGGTGATCATGATGACGTGTCGTCTGCGCATACCCTGTATGTTCGGAAGCGCGTAAAGTAACTTGTGGCAGAAAGCGTAGTGAAATTTAATACGTCTCGAAAGATAGTTCGGGAGGCGAACACGAGCGTCTACCGCTTCCGCGTCGGGACGCCGCTACCCGATGGCAGTCGGGACGACCGTTATCGGGCCGGTCGTAGCGCCGACTATGGCTCGGGCTGGAGGTCCACCCCGGAACCCGCGCCGCCGACACCGAGTTCGTCGCCGGTTCCCTCCTCGACGCTTTCGAGCGCCGACACCGTCGATTCGACGTACCGGTCGACCGGGATGTCGTACTCCTCGCGCGCCATCCGGCCGTACTCGTTGCCCTCGTCCTCGAAGGCGCCCACCCGGTCGATGGTGCGGTCGGCGGTCTCGACGACCCACCGGTCGCGGGTGGCGGCGTCGACGACCTGTATCGACTCGGGGCGGACCGAGACGTTGACTGTCCCGTCGTCGGTCTCGAACGTGCGGGGCTTGCCGACGACCGCGACGTACGCCGGGGGGTTCAGTTCCCGGAGCGTGCTCGTCGCCTCGGGCTGGTACTGCCCGGCGTAGACGAAGAACGTCCCGGTGGGGTCGACGATCCGGCCGCGCCAGTACTCGTTGTCCTCGCCGACGTCGTCCTTCTCGGTCAGGGTGCCGACGAAGAACACACGGTTGACCTTCTCCCCGGTGGGGAGTAGCGCGTACACCGGCGCGCGGTCGTCGTCGGACTCCTTGAAACTGAACGTTGCGTCGTTGAACTCGTCCGCGAACACACGCCGTGCGACCTCTCGGGTCGGGATCTCGTTTGCACTCATCTCAGATCGACCTCGCTTTGATCAGGACCGCTTCGGGATCCGCCGGTTCGACGAGCCGTTCGACATCGTCGGCGAGGACGTACCGGCCGAGTTCGGGGCCCGAAACCCGGTAGTACGTCCCCAGGAGGTCCGTGCGCATCTCCTCGACGACGACCGTCGTGTCGAGGGCGTCCTTCGCCATCTGCTGGGCCGTTTCCAGATCGATCCCGGTGAGTTCCTCGGTCGTCTCCCGGCCGAAGATGGTCTCGTGGACGGTCTCGCCGTCGTCGAGCACCCCCTTGATGCGGAGGTCGAACTCGCCGTCGACGTCGCCGTGTTCGGAACACCGCCCGTTCTGGAGTACGCGGGTACAGCCCTCCTCGGGACACCGCTTGATCAGGCCGCTGCCCGACTGGATGTCGACTAACGCGCCTTCGACGGTGACCGCGTCGTCGCCGACCTCGATCTCCTCGTCGACCGCCTCGATGGTGGTGGTTCGGTTGAGCTTCACCGAGAAGTCGCCCTGGTACTCGTCGGTGACGAGGTTGCCGAGCCGGTAGACCGCCCCCTCATCGAGTTCGGGGAGGTCGGAGGTCTCGAAGGCGACGAACTTGGTGCGCCCGGACTCGTCGCCGAGCAGCCCCACCTGTGCGATGGAGTCGCTGCGGGGCTCCCAGAGCTCGACGACCTTCGCGGTGGCGTCGATCCACTGTTCGTCCTGGTCGATGTCGGCGAGGCTGACCTCGTCGTTGCCGCCGCGGCCGAGCTCGTCGCGATCCAAGCCAGCCTCGTCGAGGTAGCTGTTGACGACCGAACGCCGCGCCTCCTCGACGGGCACGCGGTACTCCTCGACGAGGTTCCGCAGCCGCTCTTCGACCTCGTCGTCGGTCACGTGTAGATGGTCCGAGAACTGTTCCGCAATCTCCGCTGCGTGGGTTCGCAGGTCTGACATGGTTGGCTCGCCTCCGCCTTGGTTTTCGTTGGGAGGCACACGTGAGTTGGTTCGCGATCAGTAATAAACTGTCGTAACCGGGGTGAAAGTAAAACCCGCGGCCCGGCGGCGCTCCCACCAACGGACCTATACCGATCGCTACCGGACCTGTGGCCGATGGACGACCGTCTCGAAGGCCTACTCAGGCGGAAGTTCCGGGAAGCCGGCCGCCAGTACGCCCGCGCTCGCGACGCCTACCGCGAGGGCCGTGACGACGACGGGAGCGGAGACGACGCCAACGTATCGCTCCCCCGCGACGACGAGGGGCGGGCCCGACTCGTCTGCCGCCGCAACGCGGATCGTCGGGCGGTCGCAGTCGGCGACGACGGCCGCCCAGCGTGTTTCGAGGCCGGCCACCCCGACTGTGAGGGGTGTGCCGAGGACGTCCGCGACGGGATCGTGGAGACGTGGTGATGGCCGGGGGGGATCCGACGGTCGTTGCCGTGGTTCTCGCAGGGGGGACGGGGTCGCGGCTCTACCCCGCCAGCCGGTCAGAGCGTCCGAAGCAGTTTCTCCCGCTCTTCGGGGAAGCGTCGCTGCTCGAACGCACCGTCGCCCGCGCCCGAACTGTCGCGGACGCGGTGATCGTGCTCACCCGCGAGTCGTACGCCGACGGGGTGGCCGAGCGGGTGCCCGACGCCGAGGTGATCGTCGAACCCGCCGGCCGCGACACCGGGCCCGCGCTCCTGTATGCGACCCACCGGATTTCCCGTGCCCACGACGACGCTGTCGCCGTCGTGCTCCCGAGTGACCACCTGATCGGCGAGGGGTTTCCGCCCGCGATTCGACGGGGCGTCGGCGTCGCGGCCGCGACCGGCCGGCTCGTCACCTTCGGCGTCGAACCGACGCGGCCGGAGACCGGCTACGGATACATCGAACCCGCGGCAGTGCCCGCTGACGCTGCCGCCGGTCGCGCGGCCGACGCCGAGTGGTATCCGGTCGCGTCGTTCCACGAGAAGCCCGATGCCGAGACGGCGGAGGCGTACGTCGACGCGGGCCACTACTGGAACGCCGGGCTGTTCGCGTGGCGCCCGGAAGCCTTCCTGGCCGCGGCCGACTCCCCGCCGCTCGCGCCGCTGCTCGACGCGCTTCGGGCGGGCGACGCTGCCGACGTTCAGGACGCGTTCGAGTCCGTAGATCCCGTGAGCGTCGACTACGCCGTTCTGGAGTCCGCCGCCGACGTCGCCGTGGTTCCGGCGTCGTTTCCGTGGGACGACATCGGGGCCTGGGACGCACTCGACCGCGTGGCCGACGCCGACGCGGACGGCAACGCTACTGAGGGTGCGACGCTGCGGACGCTCGACGCGACGGACAACGTCGTGGCCGCCGCCGACACCCACGTCTCCTTGGTGGGCGTGTCCGGGCTCGCGGTGGTGGCGTGGGACGACCGGGTGCTTGTGGTTCCGAAAGCGCGGGCGCAGGAGGTCAAGCGGCTTGTCCGGCGGCTGGAGGACCGCGGGGAGTTCTGACCCCGAAGCGCGGCCGAGCGCCGCCGGCCGGCGGCGTGCGAACCGCGGCGGCGAGTTCCAGACCGTCGCCGGCACCGTTACCATCCGGTGGCGACCGGCAACTGATCGGAGTGACCCGTCTCACTCGGTGGAGCGCCGCACCTGGACCTGGCCGTTGGTCGTCACGCCGACCAGAAGCGACTCGCGTACCTCCCGGCCCTGGATGGCGTCGCCGGCAGCGTCCGACACCGTCTTCATCAGCTCCGGGGCGGTGCGGTTCACCTTCGTTCCCGCCTCGTCGCAGGCGTCGTACACCTGTTTTGGAACGTCGTAGAGGTCGGTTCCCTCGCCGACCGGGATCTGAACCGGCGCGGTCAGTGCCTCCGCGAACGCCACAGTTTCCCTGGCTTTCGCCACGTTCTGCCGGGCGCTGGACTCGATGCTCGACACGTTTGCACGGGAGGTCCCCAGCATCGACGCGATCTTCGACTGGCGGATTCCCCGCTCTCGGAACACCAATACCTCGGCCTGCCGCCGGGTCAACACGCTCTCGTCGGCCTCGAACCCCGCGGCCGACAGCGCCTCCTCGACGTCGGAGAGGTCGGTAACGGCGTCGTCGTCGACGCCGGCGGCCGCCAACGGGTGTTCGCCATCCGCACTCCCCGACGTCGGCGCGTCGCTCCCGCCCCGCTCGGCGTCTGTCATACCGTTTCGTTACCCCGCGCGATAAAAAAAGTATAGCAGATCGACTGTCCGTCCGCCCGTCGACAGCCGGGCGGTCACCCGCCCCAGAAGTTGTCGCGACTCCCGAGCGCGGTGGAACGGTCCGGGCTGCCGCGGTCGTCGCTGCCGCGGCCGTCCTCGTTGCGTCCGGTGCCGGAGTCGTCGGCGCCGGAGCCGTCGGGCCCGGAATCGTCGTCCGCCTCGTCGTCGAGCGGGAGGCGTTCGACCACTTTCTTCGCGGTGGCGTGGTTTGACTTCACCCGATCGATCCGGACGACCGCCCGGGCCTCCGGCAGCAGACCGTCGATGAGCACGATGAACCCGTCGTCGGTCCGGCCGACGCCCGCCCCGCTCTCGTGGATGTCGTCGACGTCGACGACGATCTCCTCGCCGGGCTTGACCGGTTGTGCCTTGAGATCGCGGATCGGCTGATCGTAGGTGTTACACCACTCGGCACCCCCCCGGTCGCCGTAGTACTGACACCCCATCCCGCTGATTCGCTCCGAGTACCTCGGGCAGTCGTCGGCCAGCGGACAGTCGGACATGCTGATATCTACTCAACGACGTGTCTAAACGCTTGTGGGTTTGTGGGCGGAAAAAATCGGGATCGCAACGCTTTCGCCCGCGTCGGCCCGACGGCCGGGTATGAGCCGTCGTGTCCCCGAGTTTGCCGTGCTCACCGGCGTGTTCCTCGGCGTCTCGGCGCTGGTGTCCGGGGCCGTCCTCGGGTGGGGGCTCTACGCGACGGTTGTCGTCGGGGCAGTCGGGGCCTACCCGTTCGTGGCCTTCGGGATCGTCCGCGACGACGACCCCGCGGCGACCATCCCGCCGCGGTGGCTGCTGGCGGCCGGCGCGGTCGTCGCGGTCGCCGGCGGCCTCGGCGTGCTCGTCGACGACCCGACCTCGGGCGGCGTGCTCTCGGCCGCGCTCGTCACACTCGTGTTAAGTGCGCCCGCGGCGGCCTACGCGACGCGGTTCGGCGCCGGCGTCAACCCTGCGGCCCCCCGGTTCACTGTTCTGACGGGCGCCGTTGTCGGCGTGCTGTTGCTCGCCGCCGGGCTTGCGACCGGCCGGGTGCTCGTCGGCGTCACCGCCGGCGGACTCGCGGGACTCGGCGCGGCGCTCTACGGGGCCGAGCGTGGCGTCGACGTCGACACCCGGACGCGTCGGCTCGTCGTCGCGTCCGGGGGGCTCCTCGGCGTCGGTATCGTCGGCATCGGCGTCGTTCGCGGCGGTGCCCTCGGCGAGTGGCTGGTGGCCGGGATCGCGATCGTTGTACTTCCGAGCGTCTATGTGGCACTGACGCCCGGGGAGGCCACGCGGTCGCGGCGGGGGTAGTGGAACGACGTCGGTCGGCGTTCGCTCAGGCCAGCGGCGTCCGCTCGACCACGGTACCGTCGGCCGTCGGGTACTGCTCGACGAGTTCCCCTTCGGGGACGTCGCCGTCGTCGACCATCTCCTCCAGAAGCCACCACGCGACTTCGACGTGGTCGGATTTGACCGTGTAGAACTCCTCTGGGACGCCGAGCGCGTCGAGTTCGTCGGGGGAGACCCACGTCTTGCCGTAGACGAGCGTGCCGTCGTCCGTCACCTCGTCGAACGGCCGGCGGATGTTGCGCGCCATCCGCTTGAGCCGGTTGCGGTGCTGGGCGGCGTCTTTGAACACCGAGGTACAGAAGTAGACCCGCTCGTGGTCGCCCATCGAGTCGAGGATCGCCTCCTTCGACCCCTCGACGGCGGACATGTGCCCCTCCTGGAGCTCGTACCCCTGCTCCTGCATCCGGCGGTAGTTGCCGTCGCTCATCTCGAACTCGTTGACGTTGCAGAACTCGGCGGCACCCTCGTCTAAGAACTCGATGAACTCCTCCTCCGCGCGGATGCCGGGGATCTCGAAAGCGGGAGTGAGCCCCTCCTCGCGGGCGATATACAGGATCTCCTCCCACTCGGTGCCGTGGAGGTCACCCCACTGTTCGTACGGCGGGTGAAACCGGATCTCGTCGAGGCCCGCCGCCGAAAGCCGGCGCATGTTCTCCCGGCCGCCCGTGATCCCGGTGTAGAGGTGTGTGTGGTGGTCCGCGCCGAACTCGTCTTTCAGCAGCGAGAGATACCGGCAGGTCTTCGCCATCGCCTCCTGTGGTTCGCCGCCGGTGATGGAGGTACCCAGCGCGTCCATCCGGTGTGCCTCCTCGATGACGTCCTCGTCGGACTCGACCCGGCGCTCGTTGGCGTAGACGTCGGTGACGTTCTTCCGGTTTTCCCCCAGCGGGCAGTAAAAGCAGTCGCGCTGGTCGCAGTAGCCGTAGACGAACAGCACCATCTTCCCGCCCTTGGCGCACTGCTCACAGCCCTTCGAGATCATTCTCTACTGCGATTACTGGCCCGAGACTCAAAAGTCGTCCCATACGGAGCGGGCGGCGAGCAGCGGGCGCCGGCGGCACGGCGCAAGGAGATCAGCCGGCGGCCTCGAACCCGCCGTACATCGTCACGCCGCCGAGGACCCGCTCGACGGTCCGCGGACCGACGTCGCCGGTGACGACCACCACGACGACGGCGTCGTTCGTGGTGGTGGAGGCGACGTGGGCGGGGTCGGCCCCACCAGCACTCGACAGCGCGTGGACCGTCACGTTCCGTCCAAGCAGCGACGCGGTGTCCGCCGGCCGGCTGTCGGTCCCGACCTCCGGCACGTCCGTCGACCGCGTTGCGAGCGCCGCCAACTCGGCCGGCGACATCGACCGTGGGCGGTCAGCCCGGACGTACGGCTTCTTCGGCGTCGTGTAGACGACGACCGCGTCGGCGCCGCCGACATCGTTGTACGTCCGGGTTCGACTGGTGATCGTGGCGTTTCTGGTTCGGGGGTCCTCCCAGTTCGACGTCCGGTCCCAGAACGCGCGGGTCTCGACCGGCGACGCGTCGGCCATCGGCTCGTGGCCCGACAGCGTGGCGTTCCGCACGGGCTCGTCGGTCGGCTGTGCGGACGCGCCACACCCCGCGGCGAGCACGAGCAGGGCGGCCACCACCACCCGGAGGTCGCGTCGTCGAAGCACTATACTGCATCTGCGGGCTCCACTCACATATACCCGTCTCCCCCGTCGGGGTCCGCTGCCGGCGGCTCGGCGCGGGTGACCGTCCGACGGCGGCGGTCGGGGGCGCCGGGACCGTCGGCTCCCGAAAGCAGATATACTCCGATCGCGTACGTTCGGCGAATGCTGCTGGTCCTCTGTGTCGACCTCGACGACGACCTCGGCCGGAAGACCGGCGCCGAAACCCCGGTCGTCGGCCGGGACGCGGTCGCGACTGCGGCTATCGAACTCGCGACGGCGGATCCGGAGGACTCAGACGTCAACGTCCTGTTCCAAGGGATCCACGAACACGACGCCCTCAGCGAGGATCCCGACGTCGACGAGGAGGTGGCTGTCGCCGCGGTCACCGGAACCCAGGGCGGCGACGTGCAGGCGAACCGCGCGATCGGCGAGGAGATCGACCGCGTGCTCGCAGGGCTCTCGACCGGCGAGAGCGTGAGCGCGATCGTGATCACCGACGGCGCCCAGGACGAGTCGGTGCTGCCGATCGTCCGCTCCCGGGTTCCGATCGACAGCGTCCGCCGGGTGGTGGTCCGCCAGGCTCAGGATCTGGAGTCGATCTACTACACGATGAAGCAGGTGCTTGCGGACCCCGAGACCCGCGGGACGATCCTCGTACCACTCGGGATTCTCCTCCTGATATACCCGTTTGTCACGATCGCCAGCCTCTTCGAGGTCCCCGGCGCGGTGGTTTTGGGTGTGCTCTCGGCGCTACTCGGGCTCTACACCCTCTTCCGGGGGTTGGGGCTGGAGGACGCGGTCGACGAGAGCGCCGACCGCGTTCGGGACGTGCTCTACGAGGGCCGGGTCACGCTCATCACCTACGTTGCCGCGGCGGCGCTACTCGTCGTCGGTGGGGTCCGGGGGTACGCGCTGTTCGAGACGGTGGGTACGGAGGTCGTCGACCCCACGCCGCCGGTCGTCCTCGCGGCGTTGATCCACGGCGCAGTGCAGTGGTTCGCCGCCGCGGGCGTCACCTCGAGCCTCGGACAGGTCACCGACGAGTATCTCGCCGACCGCTTCGAGTGGCGGTACCTCAACGCCCCCTTCTACGTCGTCGCGATCGGGGTGGTGCTCTACGTGGTGTCGGGGTTTTTCCTGCCGGCCACGGTCGCGGGCGCGCGATCGTTTTCGTTACCGGGGGTCGCCATCGGGTTGACCGCGGGGACGCTGCTCGGCGTGTTCAGTACGCTCACGTTCGCGATCGCCGAGTCCCGGTTCCCGACCGCCGCGGAAGCGACGTAGCGGGCTGATCGGTAGACCGGGGCTCGATCCGAGTCGTATGGACGGAACCCGACCCGAGTCGACAGGTCACCGCGGACTCCCTCACCGCTCGCGAACCACGACGAACTCCGCGAGGTCCTGGAGGTATTCGAGCGAATCGCTGTCGTCGACGTTCGAGGCTGCCAGGGCGTCGAGCGCCTGCTCAGACTGGGCGTGCGCCCGGCCGTTTGCTTCCTCCAGCGACAGGTCGGTGACCTGCACGAGGGAGGGACGGTCCATCGCGGCGTCCTGGCCGGTCGGCTTCCCGAGGGCGTCGGCGTCGGCGGTGGCGTCGAGAACGTCATCGCGGATCTGGAACGCGACCCCGACGCGCTCGGCGTAGTCCCCGAAGGCTTCGACCGTGAACGGGTCGGCGTCGGCCGCGACCGCACCGAGTTCGGCCGCCGCGCGAAACAGCGCTCCGGTCTTCCGGCGGGCGAGTTCCATGTACTCCGGCTCGTCGGTGGGGCGGGCGACGAGCTCCGTTGCCTCGCCCTCGCCGAGTTCCGCCATCGATTCCGCGACGATCTGGGTTGCGTGATCGCTTCGTGACAGGAGCGCGAACGCCTCGCCGAGGAGTCCATCGGAGGCGATGATCGCGGGCCCGTAGCCGTACTCGGTCCACGCGCTGGTCGTCCCCCGCCGCACCTCCGAGCGGTCGATGATGTCGTCGATCACGAGCGAGGCGTTGTGGACCAACTCGATCGCGACCGCAAAATCGACCGCGGCCTCGGTGTCGCCGCCGCAGGCCTCACACGCGAGGACGGTGACCGCGGGCCGGACCCGCTTGCCGCCCGCGAGCGCGACGTGGGCCACCTCCGCGGACAGCTCCGGGGGGTCGACCGCCTCGATGACGGCCTCGAGACGGTCCTCGACCATCGAGACCCGACGCTCCAGATACTCCATCACACGTCGGTGGGAATGGGGCGGCAAAAGGGGTTCCGGAAGCCCGTCCCCTCGCCCCGGACTACGCATCGCCGTCCTCGTCGTCGGGCAGGGAGATGAGGTTCTCCCGGCCGAGCCGGAGCTTATCGACCCGATCCTCCGCCGCCATCGCCGACAGCAACTGGGAGACCTTCGCGTCCGACCACCCCATTTCGTCGACGATCGTTGCCTGCTTCATCCGGCCGTCGTTCCGTTCGAGCAGCCGCTCGACCCGCTCCTCGTCGGAGAGCAACGAGGGATCGACATCGTCCCCGGTAGCGTCGGCGGCCGACGCCCCGCTCGCCCCGCCGGCCGCGGCGTCGGCGGAGTCCTCGCCGGAGTCGGCCGGAGCCGCTTCGGACCGAGTGTCGCCCGATTCCGCGGGATCGACACCCGCCGCGTCGTCCGCGGGGCGTCGCCGGAGCGTCCACACGCCGGCGGCGAGAACGGCAACGGCGACGAGCCCGATCCCCGCGATGAGTTCGGTCGGGACCCGGTCGGTCGCGCCGACGGGGGAGTAGGTGATCCGGAGCGCGGTGTCACCCTCGAAGTCCGAGGGTTCGGCCAGTACGACCGCGTTCTCCCGCTGTTGGACCGGAATGGACGTACTCGTCACGGTGTGTTCCGGCGGCGGGCGAATCCGGATCTGCTGTGACGCGTCGAAGATCGACAGCCACGTGCGCTGGCGATCCTCCTCCGCGGCGGGGAGCCGGAACGCGTCGTCAAGTATCAGCGTCCCGTTGTCGCCCCCCCGCAGGAAGTTCGTCCACCGGAAGGTGATCGCGAGGGTTCCCCGCCCGGCCGCCTCGTCGACCGAGGCGTGGTAGGTCACGTTGCCGATCCCCATTTCCCGGCCGGTGGCCTCGCTCGCCCGCCGGTTCAGGGTCTCGAAGAGGACTGCATCGGGGCCGACGTCGGCGTCGCCCGACTCGTACCGGTCGGCGATCGATCGGAAGGCCCGGGTCTCGTTCCCGTCCGCGAGGGCGTACCGCGCCTCGATCCGCCAGAACGCGCTTCGGTCCTCGCGGAGGGAGACGTCGACGATCGTGGCGGGAGCCGCACCGCCGTCGCCGGTCTGGAACCGGACCGCGTCGGCGTTGAGTACGGGCGTCGCGGGCGCTGCGGGGGCCGTCACGGCCGAGTGGGTCCCGCGCTCGGCGTCGGCGGACGCCGCAGCCACTGCCGGGGCTGGCGCGACGGTAGCGACCACGAGAAGGAGGACGAGCAACCCGGCGGGCGTCCGCATGTGCTCTCAGTGTTCGTGGAACGCTCAAAACGCTTTCTATCGGGGAGGTCGGCCGCGTCGGCTGATACTGTCGGGTATCGTTACGTGACGGATTCCGATACCCCGCTGCATCGAACCCCGTCACGTAGCGATAGCCGACAGTATGAATCCCGAATGGATCGGTCGCGTGAGCCGGAGTCTGGGAGACGTCGGCCGCGTCACCCGAGCGACCGATGGGTCGTTTTTATTACAGCCCCGGCGCTACGACCCTCGTATGCGTGCCCTCGCTCCTGCAGTCGCCCTCCTCGTGGTTCTCTCCGGGATCGCCGTCGCGGTCCCGTCGCCGTCGGCTGCCGGCCCCAGTACCGCCGACACGCCGCGAGTCTCCCCTGCGGTGACTCCACCGATCCTCGATCCGGCGGGGTCGACGCCCGGCGCTCCGGCACAGGTCGACGCCGGATCGCCGAACGGGACCGCCGACCCGGCGCACAACGTCTTGGCCATTCCGCCGGGTGAGACAACGCGAAGCAGCCTGGAACTCGAAGCTGTCGAACTCGGGAGCGGACTGGCGTTCGAGTCGTCGGCAACCGAGCGGCGGCTGTCGACCGGGTCGACCCTCGAGCGTATCGAATCCGCGGCGTCCGACGAGCGCCGCCAACAGTTACTGTTGCAGGAGGTCAGCGTGATCGAACAGCGGCTGATCTCCCTCCGCGCCAGCCAGCGCCAAGCGACCGAGGCGTACGCTCGCGGGGAGTTGTCGCCGCGGCGGTTCGTTTACGAACTCGCCGAGATCGACGCGGCGGCGCGGGAGTTGGAGAACCGCCGGGAACGGATCCAGGCGGCGGCCGAGTCGACGCCGGGGTTCAGCATCTCCTCGTCACGGTTCGGCAACGTCGAACTGGAGTTGAACACGCTCACCGGCCCGGTTCGCGGCCACGCCGCGGCGGTGCTGACCGGCGAGGCCGACTCCACGCGGTTCTTCGTCCGGACCGGGCCCGATAGCGTTGCGCTCGGGATGCTCCGCGACGGGACCTACGTCCGGGAGGTGTACCGCGAACCCCTCCGCGGCGGCGACGGCGGCGACTTCAGCCTGGCTGACGCGGTGAACGTCACGGAACAGGCGTACCCCGCAATCGCGGCCGAACGCCTCCGTGACGACACCCTCGGGAGCCCCAACAGCGATAGCACGCGCGTCACGATCGAACACCGCCGCGGCCGGCTGGTGGCGTTCGTCGACAGCGGGAGCCGACAGGTGTTCAAGGAGTTCCAGTTCCGCCCGCTCGACCGGGTGGTCACGGGGTCGTCGGTGTCGGCCACACGCGACGGATTGGAACTGACTGCCCACCGGACGTATCCGGGCGGGCCGGTTCGGCTCCAACTCAACAGCACGGAGGACGGCGAGCCGGTGAACGCACAGATCACCGTCGGTCCGCCCGGCGGCCGGAGTTCGGTGGTGGGGCGCACCGGCGGCGACGGGTCGCTGTGGGCCGTCGCCCCCACCGGTACCTATCAGGTGACCGCGATCGACGGGAGTTCGGTGGTCGTGCTCTCGGCCGACCCGACGCCGACGCCGTCGGTCTACGACACGACGGACGGTGGCCCCGACAACGGGACCAACACCTCGGTGACGACAACGCCGGCAGGATAACCGACCGAAGCTTCATACCGAAGGAGGCGGCCAAGCCCCCCGTGACAGGGCGTGGAACGGCCTCGGTAGTGGGCGTGGTCACCCTGCTCGCGGTTGGCCTCGCGCTCGGGAGCGTCGTCGCCGCCGGCGCGGAGGCGATCGCGACCGCGACCGGCCAGGACCTCGGCGCCGACAGGGGCGACCGCCCGGGGTCGATCGCGGTGTCGCTGCGGGTCGACGGCGACACCGTCGCGGTGACCCACGAGGCGGGGCCGGCAGTGGAGATGGCCGCGGTACGGCTGGTCGTCGCGGTCGACGGCACCTCGCTCGCCCACCAGCCGCCGGTGCCGTTCTTCGCGGCGACGGGGTTTCGGGGCGGCCCGACGGGGCCGTTCAACGTCGCGAGCGACGGGACGTGGGACCCGGGGGAGACCGGGTCGTTCCGGGTGGCGGGCACCAACGACCCGGAGTTGGCTCCCGGGCGAGTCGTCACCGTGGAGATCCACGTCGGCGACGAGCAGGTTGCCGTCGTCCGGGGGACTGCGGGGTAGTTACGCGTCGGCGTCGGCTTCGATGTCGGGACCGGCAGCGGCGTCCGCGTCCGTATCGACGGCGGCGACATCGGTTGCCCCCTCGGCCGGGTCCGCCGGGGCGCGTGCGATCGTCGTGATCGCTCGCGGGGTACCCGGTGCGTTCTGCTGGATGTGGTGTTCGATGTCGACGAAACCCGCCGCCTCGAACATTCGCTGGGCCGCATCCTCGCCGTAGAACAGCATGATCGCGTCCGCGAGCCGCTGGAACAGGGGGGTGTCGGGGTAGTCGGGGCCGACGACGAGAACGCGGCCGCCGGGCTTGACCACCCGGCGGAACTCCGCGAGCGCGTCGACCGGATTGGGCCAGTACTCGATCGACCCCGACGACCAGATCTTGTCGAAGGAGTCGTCGGCGAAGGGGAGGCGTTCGGCGTCACCGCGGTAGAACCGGACCCGGTCGCGGGCGCCGAACTTCGCAAAGGCCTTCTCCATCTGGTGGCGGCTCTGGTCGAGTCCGTGGACGGTGTCCGTGTGTTGGAGCAGCCCCTCGGTCGCGAACCCGGTGCCACACCCAACGTCGAGAACGCGGTCGGTCTCGTCGATCGCGAACCACTCCAAGGCGTCGTCGCGCATCGCCTCGTTCCAGATGAACGGGTTGATGCGGTCGTACACCTTCGAGAGGTATTTGTAGAACAGCCGCGCGTTTGCCTTGTCTTCGAGGATACCCATTAGCGGTACCAACGAATGCGACCCCAATAACGGTGCGGATCCGCGCACCCGGGGCGATGGTTCGGCAGGCACGTGCCGTGGCGTTCCGCAAACACCTTATACGCCGTTCCGCAATGATACGATGATACGAACATGCCGAGACCAGAGGTTCTCGAACGGATCAAGGCGGCCGAGTCCGACGCCGACGAGATCGTCGCGGAGGCGGAGGCGGACCGCGACGAACGCATCGAGGCGGCTCGGCAGGA
>CAZDEJ010000033.1:0-18195 GCA_964504395.1 uncultured Halobellus sp.
GGTCATCTCCGAGATCAGCAGCGTCGTCGCGTCACACGATTTGAGCGCGGTGAGAACCCGGGTCATTTCGGCGAAGAACGACTCGAGCAGCATCGTCGAATCGATCACCACTCGCTCGATGTCCCGGCTGTTGACAAACGCGACCAGTTTGTCCGACAGCGCTTGGACGCTGGAGGGGCCGCCACCGCCCGAGGGCTGGCTCAACAGCCGCTCGACTCGCTCGTTGGTGAGGTTCACGGACCGGAACTGCTCGGGGGTGTCGAAACGCATCACGCGACTATAGCCGACAGTATGAGCCCCTCGGCGACGAACTGCGCGGTGAACGTGATCTTGCCGCTGCCCGGCGGGGCCGACAGGACGCACAACCACCCCGGAAGGAACCCACCCTGGACCAGGTGATCGAAGCCGCTGACTCCGCTCGGTGTCCGCGTACGTCGGGGCTGACCACCCGCACCGATAACCGTACCGGGCCGCTTCTCACACGGCGTAGCGCCGCGCCGAGAGTGGGAGCGTGGCGACGGCCGCCAGAAGCGTAAAGCGGGTCGCGTCCCCCTATTGGAGCATGAGCGTGGATGACGACTCCGCCGGAGCCGCGCGACGCGGAACGACTGCCCCGGTTCGCGTCGGTATCGTCGGTGCGGGCGCGGCGGGTGCGGCCGCAGCCGACGCCCTCCGGGATGCCGATGCAACGGTGACGATCCTCGAAAAAAGCGGCGGCGTGTGTGGGCGGGCGGCGACCCGCCGGAAGGACGGCTGCCGGTACGACCACGGCGCGAACTACATCAAAGGCGCCGACGACTGGACCGAGTCACTGATCCCGGAGTTGGGGACGGACGGCTTGGTCGACATTGTGGAGCCGGTGTGGACGTTCGACGCCGACGGCGAGATCGCCGAAGGCCACGGCGACGACGGCAACAAGTGGACTTGGAACAGCGGGATCACACAACTCGCAAAACGGTTGCTCTCGCGGAGCGACGCGACGGTCCACAACCGGACCGGAGTGGCGTCGATCGAGCGGCCGGCAGAGACGTGGATGCTTACGGACACCGACGGCGACGAGCACGGGCCGTTCGACGCGCTCCTCCTGACACCGCCGGCGCCACAGACCGCGGACCTGCTCCGAGCGACGACGTGGGACGACGACCGGCTGGCGCACCTCGTCGACGCTGTCGACGACGTTCCCTACCGCACGATCCGGACACTGGTGCTACACTACCCCTTCCGGGAGTCGTACCCCTGGTACGGCCTCGTGAACACGGACAAGGAACACGAGGTGGGATGGCTCTCCCGAGAGGAGTGTAAGCCGGGGCACGTCCCCGACGGTGAGAGTCTATACATCGTGCAGATGAGCCCGTCGTGGTCAGACACCCACTACGACGATCCGCTCGCGGACGCCGCCGCGACGGCCGCGGACCACACGGCGTCGCTGTTGGACGACGACCGTTACCGCGACCCCGACTGGGTCGACGACCAGGGGTGGCGGTACGCGCTACCCGAGGACGCCGCCGCGGGCGACCCGTTGCGGGACGCCGAGTCCGCCGGCCTCTACGTCGCTGGTGACTGGGTCGCCGGCGAGGGCCGGGTGGCCGCGGCGCTTCGAAACGGTCACGATGCCGCCGAGCGAATCCGGCGCGAGTAGCGACGTCGCGTCGGATCCGACACGCGGGGACGAAGACAGGTTTTACTACTGTGACCGCGAAGCACTGGTGTGTCGGTTACCGCCAGAATCGATCCGCACGTCCACTCTGCGACCTCGTACGACGGCTCGGACCCCGCCGAGTTGCTCTTAGAGCAGGCTGCGGACATCGGACTCGACGCGATCGTGATCACCGACCACGACGTGATCCACGAGTCCGTCCGCGCTGCCGCGTTGGCGCCGACGTACGGGCTTGTGGGGATCCCTGGCGTGGAGGTCTCGACGTCAGACGGTCACCTGCTCGCAATCGGCGTCGAGGAGATGCCGCCGCGCCGTGCGCCGATGGCCGAAACCGCCGCGTGGGTCCGGGAGCGCGGCGGGATCGCGATCGTACCACATCCGTTCCAGCGGAGCCGCCACGGCGTCCGGAAGCGCCGGCTCCGCAGTGTCGCCCCCGACGCGATCGAAGTGTACAACTCGTGGGCGTTCACCGGGTGGAAGAACCGCCGAGCGCGGCGGTACGCGAACGCCCACGGCTACCCGGGCGTCGCCGGCAGCGACGCCCACAAGGTCGGCTACGTCGGCCGCGCGTACACCGAGATCGATATCGACGGGACTGCCCGCGCGGAGCTGACGAGCGAAACGATCATCGACGCGGTTCGCACCGGCGCGACCCGGGTCGAAGGGCGCCGGACGCCGATCCCCAGCTCCGCCCGACATTACGGGCTGGCAGGGGCTCGGAAGAGCCGGTTCTACGCCAAACACGGCGCGACGAAGAGTGGGACCCTCGCCAAAACCGGAGCGGTCGGCGCGGCGCGGGCGCTTTACCGGCTCTCCCCGCTCTCGTGGTGAGCCGCCGGTCGCCCGTCCGGGGGGCGGCTGTCGCTCACTCCGTGCCGGCGTTTAGAAGGTCGTCGTACCGCGCGCCGGTCTGTTTCAGCGTGTCTGTAGAGTAGAGCCGCTCGTGGTCGAAGGGGAGGTGCTCGGCGGCGAGTTCGTCGATCTTCCCGTCGACGGCGTCGACCTCGCGGCCGTGGATCATGGTGAAAAGGTTGTACCCCCACCCCTGGTCGGGACGTCGCGGGCGGTGGTAACACAGCGTGACGTACGGGAGTTGGCCAACGGCTTCCCCCCGGGCGTCGAGTTCGTCGTCGGGGACGTCCCAGACCACCATGCAGTTGGCGTCGAAGCCGGTGACGACGTGGTTAACAACGCATCCGATCCGCTTGATGCACCCGTCCGCGAGCAGTCGATCGACCGCCGCGACGACATCGTCGACGTCGGCGTCGATCGCGTCGGCGACGTCGCGATACGGGGTCGCAGAGAGGGGAAAGCCGTCCTGGATCTCGACGAGAAGCGCGGCGTCGAGTTCGGAGAGCCCCGCGGCGGCGTCCTCCGAGATCCGCGTCGCCGACGCGTCGGTGGCGGCCACGCTCTCCCGCGCGAAGGCGTCGTTGTTGACCACGGGAAACTCGAGATCGATGTAGTAGTCGGTGAGCATCGGGAGCGCGAGCACCTCACACCCGGTCTCGGCCTCGATCTCCGCGAGGATCGAATCCCGCCGCTCCCGGGAGGCCGCGGTCACGACGAACCACATGTTCCACTCGTGATCGCGCCGGTAGTTGTGGTTCACCTGCCGGTAGCTGTTGATCGTCTCCGCGACCGACTCGAACCGACCCTCGGGTGCCGACACTGCCGCCAGCGTGGAGCTGCCGATCACCGGCGGGTTTAGAACCGCGCCGAACCGCCGGAATACCCCACGGTCGCGCAGCCGGCAAACCCGGTCCAGCGCCGCGGCTTCGGTGACGCCGAGGTCGTCGGCAACGACGCGAAACGGTCGCTCCGCGACCGGGAACCCACTCTGGTACTCGTCGATCAAGACGGCGTCGACCGCGTCGAGATCGGCGCGCCAGTCGTCGTCCAACGCACTCATTACACCCGCTTCGACCCGGACGAACCTACCTATTTCGGCCACGATCGATCACCACAGTCCGGTCCGAACTGCTCCGACCCCGTAGGGACCGAACGGGCCATTTTTGATCCTCCCATCCCAACTGTATTTCATGGCACAAGCGCCGGAGCCAGCCGAATTTGGGGAATGGCCGTTGAAACGACTGATGACGGAAGTCGTGGGATCAGGGGTCAAATCCGCCGAGGACCTGACCCGGACGCAGGCGACCGACGCGATGCGACGGATCCTCGCGGGTGAGCCCGATCACACCACCCTGGGAGCGTTCTGGATCGCGAACCGGTGGAAACACAACGTCGCCGAGGAGTTGGCCGCCTACGCCGACGTGATCGCCGAGGACGTCGTCGCCGCCGAACCCGACGTTGACCCGGTCGACTGCGGCGCGAACTACGACGGGAAGGGCGACACGGCAATCCTGGGAGCGGCCGCCGGGATCGTCGCTGCCGGGGCCGGAACACCGGTCGTTGCCCACTCCGGCGACCGCGTCCCGACGCAGAAACAGGACGCGTACAAGCACGTCCTCGACGAGTTGGGGATCCGGACCGAGATCGGGCCGGCCGAAAGCGCCGAGATGGTCGACGAGACCGGCTTCGGCTTCTACTACCAACCCGAGTTCGCGCCGCACGTCGACGCGCTCCACGGCCGCCGGGACCAAGTGGGCGTGCGGACGTTCCTCAATACCGTCGAGACCATCCTCAACCCCGCGCGGGCGGACGTCCACCTCGGCTCGTTCTATCACTTGGCTTTCGCGAAGAAGATCACCGACACGTTCGACCTGATGAACGCACAGACCCCGGGACGCGTCGTGATGTTCCAGGGGATGGAGGGGTACGACGACATCCGACCCGGGTACACGAAGGTCGGCGAGTGGCGCGATGGCGAGTTCACCGACTACGAGATCGAGACGCCCGAATACGGGATGGACTTCGACTCAGAGGACCTGGCGGTCGACCCCGACGATGTCGCCGGCGACTCCGCGGCACTGACCGCGGAGATCGTCGCGGGCGACCGGGACGACCACTTCGCGGACGCGGTCGCGCTCAACGCCGCGTTCCGGATCTACGCCCGAAACGACGCCGAGACCCTCGATGCGGGGCTGGATCGCGCCCGCGAGAGTATCGACAGCGGGGCCGCCGAGGCTGTCCTCGAGGACCTCCGGGCGTTCTGACCCCGGTCGGCAAGTGGACACCGTTTTGTGTCCGTCGCGCTACGATCGAGTATGGTAGACGACTCCGACTACGATGACCCCGACAATCCTGCGGTCACTCTCCGAACCACGAAGGGCGACATCACCCTGGAACTGTTCGAGCAGCGCGCCCCCCGAACGGTCGAGAACTTCCTGGGACTCGCAACCGGCGACGCCGAGTGGAGCGACCCCGAAACCGGCGAGACGCGAACGGACTCCCTGTACGAGGGCACCGTCTTCCACCGGATCATCAGCGATTTCATGATCCAGGGCGGCGACCCCGAAGGCACCGGCGAGGGCGGCCCCGGCTACACCTTCGACGACGAGTTCCACGAGGACCTCAACCACGACAAGGCGGGGATCCTCTCGATGGCGAACCGCGGCCCCGACACCAACGGCTCACAGTTCTTCATCACCCTGGATCCACAGCCCCACCTCGACGGGCGTCACGCGGTCTTCGGCCACGTCATCGATGGGATGGACGTCGTCGAGGAGATCGGACGCGCCCCGACCGACCGGAACGACAAGCCGATGCAGGACATCGAGATCGAATCGGTCGATATCGAGTAACTCGACGTCGAGCCGCCGGGGCACCGGCGACGTGACACGCGGGAACCTGCTCGCGTTTCACTTCCGCTGTGCTCCCCAACACTTCTTAACCGTTGGAGAGGTACGTTTTCGTACGGAATGAGTTCGTTTCAGTCGACACTCGACGAGGACGACGGCGGGGGAGTCGCCGCCGAGTTGGCCGAGGGACAACGCGCCATCTCGATCGCCGAGTTCTTCGACAAGAACAAGCAGATGCTCGGCTTCGACTCCGGGGCCCGCGGGCTGGTCACCGCGGTCAAAGAGGCGGTAGACAACGCCCTCGACGCAACCGAGGAGGCCGGGATCAAGCCGGACATCTCGGTCGAAATAACCGAATCCGGCGACTACCTGAAACTCGTTGTCGAGGACAACGGCCCGGGAATCACCCGCGAGCAGATCCCGAAGATCTTCGGAAAGCTCCTGTATGGGTCGCGGTTTCACAGCCGGGTTCAAGCGCGCGGACAACAGGGGATCGGTATTTCAGCGGCTGTGTTGTACGCGCAGAAGACCTCCGGAAAGCCGGCGAAGATCACCTCCCGCACCCAGCGCGCCGAGCGCGCGCAGTACTTCGAGTTGATCATCGACACCGACACGAACGAGCCGGAGATCTCCGTCGAGGAGGAGCGCCCCCCGGGCGAATCGGACCTCTCGCCGACACACGGCACCCGGATCGAGTTGGAGATGGAGGCGAACATGCGCGCGCGTCAACAACTCCACGACTACATCCAACACACCGCGATCGTCAACCCGCACGCGCGGCTCGCCCTCACCGAACCGGGGCTCGACGACCCGAGGCGGTACGAGCGCGTCGAGGGTGCTGAACTGCCCGCCGAGACCGAGGAGATCCGCCCGCATCCCCACGGGGTCGAACTCGGGACGCTGATCACGATGCTGGAGGCGACCGAGTCGTACTCGGTGTCGGGCTTCCTCCAGGGGGAGTTCACGCGCGTCGGCTCGAAGACGTCACGGAAGGTCTTAGACAGCTTCCGGGACCGCCACTTCGGCCGCGAGATGGGGTGGTCGGTGCCGACGGGCGCCGACGTCGATCTCAGCGCCGCGATCGAGAACGCCGTCGTAAACAAGGGTGCGGACGCGACGGCGGCGTTCGCCGAACGGGTGAGCGGGACCCTCACCGAGCGGGAGCGCACGGCCCACTCGGCGCTCCGTGGGATCGTCGACACCGTCGGCGACGACATCGAGAGCGAGTTCGGAACGACGTTCGGCGACACGGTCAGGCAGAACGCGGTCGAGGCGGCATGGGCAACCCTGACGACCGATATCGACGCGGACCTCTGCGCGATCGTCGACGACGCCACGAGTACCCGAAAGGACGACGTGACCGTTGCCGGCCTGGCCGACCGACTCGCGGACAAGTTCCGGGCGGCCGGCAGGGCTCACCGCGCGACCCGCTCGGAACTCGAAGACTACGTCGACCGGTCGGCGGACCAACTCGTCTCCGAGGACGTGTCCTTCGGCGAGACGGCCAGGCAAAACGTCGTCGAGGCGGTCTGGGCGGTGATGCGGACGGTCCCGGACGACCTGCCGAAGGTGAGTCGGGTCGCCGACGACCGCGACGCCGCCTCGGAACTCCTCGAAGCGATGCGGGCGACCGACATCCTGGCACCGCCCACCGACTGCCTCTCGCCGATCACCGCCGACCTCGTCGAGGCCGGGTTGCGGAAGGAGTTCGACGCCGATTTCTATTCGGCGGCGACCCGGGACGCCGAGGTCCACGGCGGCGATCCGTTCATCGTCGAAGCCGGCATCGCCTACGGCGGCGAAATCGAGGACGGGAGCGTGGGCCTGCTCCGCTTCGCCAACCGCGTGCCCCTCGTCTACCAGCGGGGAGCGTGTACGACAACGGACGTGGTCAAGCGGATCGGGTGGCGGAACTACGGGTTGGACCAGCCCGGCGGGTCCGGCATCCCCAGCGGCCCAGCGGTGGTGATGATCCACGTCGCCTCCACGAACGTCCCGTTCACGAGCGAGTCGAAGGACGCGATCGCGAACATCCCCGCGATCGAAGACGAGATCGAACTCGCGGTGCGGGAGGCCGCGCGGGAGCTGAAATCCTTCCTGAAGAAGCGCCGGTCGATGCGGAAGCGCCGGAAGAAACAGGACGTTCTCGGCCGGATCCTCCCGGAGATGGCGGACAAACTCTCGGAGGTCACCGGCCAGAAGCGGCCGACCATCGACGGCGCGCTCGCACGGATCATGAACAACGTGAGCGTCGAGCGCGCGGTCGACGGCGACGCGGTCACCCTGACGGTCGAGAACCACTCCGATCGGGCTGAGGACCCCGAGATAACCGAGATCGTGTCGGCCGAGCCGACGGACCTTCCCGACGGCACGGGCGTTGTCGATCTCGACGGCGAGTGGTTCGTCACTTGGACGCCGTCGATCCCGGCGGGGGAGTCGGCGACGCTGTCGTATACGACCACTGCGGACGCCACCTTCGATGTCGACGTCGACGGGATCGAGGCGGAGAAACTGACGGTCGACGCGTGAACGGATTCGGACACTCACACCCCACCCAATGAGCACGAAACAGGACGACGAACTCGCACAGGAGCGTCTCATCGACCTCGCCGCGGAGTTCTACGATCAGTTTGCGGCCGGCGAGGTACCGCGGATGGAGATCCCAACGCGGACGAAGACGAACATCGTCTTCGATGAGGACTCGAAGGTGTGGGTCTACGGCGACCGCACCTCCACCAGATCGGCCAACAGCGTCCGCGGCGCGCGGAAGCTGCTGAAGGCGTCGTACGCGATCGAGTTTCTGGTGAACCAACTCCAGGAGGATCGGTCCTCCACCCTGCGTGAACTGTACTACCTCTCGGAATCCTGGGACAACGAGGAGGCACAGTTCAAAAGCCAGGACGAGTCGAACCAGCTGATCGAGGACTTGGAGATCGTCTCGAAGGTCACCCGCGAGGACTTCCACATGCGGCCCGAGGAGTCGGGGGCGACCCTGATGGGACCGCTCGAACTCAGAGAGCAGACCCGCCGCGGCGAGCGGGAGATCCACTGTCAGAAGGACGTCGGCGAGGGTGGCTACCAGATCCCAAACAACCCCGACACGATCGACTTCCTGGACCACGACATCGACTTCGTGCTCTGCGTCGAGACCGGCGGGATGCGCGACCGGCTGGTCGAGAACGGCTTCGACGAGGAGTATAACTGCCTGGTGGTTCACCTGAAGGGCCAGCCCGCGCGGGCGACCCGCCGGGTCACGAAGCGCCTCCACGACGAACTCGACCTGCCGGTCGTGGTCTTCACCGACGGCGATCCCTGGTCGTACCGGATCTACGGGTCGGTGGCGTACGGGTCGATCAAGTCCGCGCACCTCTCGGAGTACCTCGCGACTCCGCAGGCGCGGTTCGTCGGAATCCAGCCCGAGGACATCGTCGAGTACGACCTCCCGACCGACCCGCTGGCTGATTCGGATATCAACGCCCTGGAGTCGGAGTTGGAGGATCCTCGGTTCGAGACCGACTACTGGACCGAACAGATCGAACTCCAACTCGACATCGAAAAGAAGGCCGAACAACAGTCGCTTGCGGCCCGTGGCCTGGATTTCGTCACCGAGACGTACCTCCCCGACCGGCTCTCGACGATGGGCGTGCTGTGAAGTACCTCGGGGACAAGCCCCGAGCCTTCACCGTTCAGGCTCTGCACCGCACCCGCAGGCGAATGTAATTCCCCTCGACCGTCCCGAGATGGGTCGGCTGGAATTACCACCCGAACACTCGCATTGCTCATCTGTAAACCGGCGCGGCCGGCAATCGGAGACCCGTGGTCACTGCTCGTCCGCTTCCCGGAGGAGTTCGCGAACGCCGGCAACGGTGGCGTGATCGTCCGGCTCGGCCGCCAGTTCCGCGGCGCGTGCGGCGAGGCCGGCGAACTGCGTCGACAACGGCTACCGGCTCGTGTGACAGGCGTCCGTCGACTCCGGACCGGGGCCGGGCGCTACCCCCGAAAGCGCGGGATTGAAATCCGTTGCCCGTTCACGCCCCGCCATGACCGAGGAGCTGGCGGCCGACGTCCGGGAGGCCCTCGACGTGGATACCGAGGCGTTCGAGGCGCAGGCCCGGACGGAGGCGGAGGTGGTCAAATCGGAGCTCCGGGAGGGGACCTTCAACAATCACCAATCCATCGTCGGGCTGGAGTACGAGTTCTACGCCGTTGCCGACGGTCGGTGGGAAGCGCCCGACGACGCCGGGGTCCACGGCCTGATGCGGGTCCCCCGCCGGCTGCTGGAGCTCATCGGCTTCGAGAAGGAACTCGGGCTCCACAACGCCGAGATGACGATCAGCCCACAGCCGCTGAACGCCGACGGGCTGCGCGCCCAGGAGTCGGAGGTCCGGGCGCGGCTGTCGGCGGCCCAGGGCTGCACCGGCGCCGAGGGAATCCGGCTTGTGAGCGACGGCATGTGGACGATCCCCCCGGCCGGCGAAACCGCTCGTGACTATCTCACCGACAGCGTCGAGGCCGAGGGCGTCCGGATCGGGACGAACATGAGCGGGTCGGTTCGGTACCACGCGATGGCGAACGGCCCGGCCGCACGCGAGGAGACCGCAGTCGACGCCGCGAACGTGCGCCTCAGGGCGGAGACGGTGATGCCGGAGTCGCTGATCACCTCGATCCAGCCCCACTACCAGGTGGCTCACGCCGACTACCTGCCGACGCGGTTCAACTACGCCCTCCGGGTGGCGGGGCCGCTTGTCGCACTCGGCGCCAACTCGCCGTTCTTTCCGCCGGACCTCTACGACGACGTCGGTGCGGGGAAGATCATCGCCGAAACCGACCTCGAAAACCGGATCGGGGTCTTCGAGTCGGTGCTCAACACGCCCGACGCGCGGAAAGTCGCGTTCCCCGAGGACTTGGACACGATCGGCCAGGCGGTCGATCGGGTCGCCGCCGACGCCACGGTGGTCCCGATGCCGGTGCCGGAGGGCAACCGCTTCGACGATCAGTTCGCCACGCTCCGCCGGAAGCACGGCACCTACTGGCGGTGGGTCCGGCCGGTGTTCGACGGCGCGTCGCGGTCGGCAGCCAACGCCCGGATCGAGTTCCGCCCGATTCCGGCCCAGCCGACGGTCCGGGACTCGGTCGCGTTCCAGGCGACGTTTGCCGGGTTAATGGAGAGCCTCCCGCGACGCCAGCACCCCGCGACCGATCAGCCGTGGTCGACGGCCCGGGAGAACTTCTACGCCGCCGCCGGCGCGGGCCTCGACAGCGGCCAGCGGTGGATCTGCAACGACGGCGTCGAGACCATCGACACGGAGGCGGTCTACGACGACATCTTCGCGCACGCGGTGGACGGACTCACCACCGCCGGGTGTTCGGAGTCGGAGGCCGAACAGTACGTAGCGCCGCTGCGTGCACGCGTCGACCACCGGACGACACCCGCGGATTGGAAGATCTCACGTGTGCGGGAGCGTCTGGCGGACGGCGATACGTTCGCCGAGGCTGTTGTTCGGATGCAACGCGACTACGTGCGGCATCAGGAGGAGACACTGCTGGAGGGATCGTTCGCGGACTGGCTCGGGGACGGGTGAGCGGCGCGGCCGAAAGGAGCTACAGGACGTCGTCGAAGTCCTTGTGCTTCGTGATCTCGACGCCCTCGTCGGTGACGACGCAGACGTTGATCCCGTTACCGGACGCGAGGTCGCGCTCGACGGCGCTGTCGATGGCTCGTCCGGCCACCGACTTCGCCTCCTCGATGCTCAGTTCCTCGGTGTACTCCTGTTCGAGCACACCCAGCGCGTACTGGCTGCCCGACCCCGTGACGGTGTACTCCTCCTCGAGGATCGAACCTGCGGGGTCGATGCTGTAGATATGTGCCCCTTCGTCGTCGACGCCGCCGAGGATCGGTTGGACGATGTAGAACGCGCCCGACCGCAGGAAGTTACCGAGAAGCGTCGACAGCGCCTGCATGCTCATGTCCTCGCCACGCCGGGCCTCGTAGAGTCGGACCTCCGCCCGGATCGACGAGATGAGCGATTGGGCGGCCGAGACCGACCCGGCGATCGTGAGTGCCCCAGTGGGGTGGATCTCCTCGACCTTCTGGACGTTCTTCGAGGAGACCATCCGACCGAGGCTCGCGCGCATATCCGTCGCGAGGACCACGCCGTCTGCGGTCTTCAGCCCGACGGTAGTGGTGCCGGTCTTCGTCTCCTTGTCGCCCATCCCCTCGGCACGGCGCTCCGCTTCGGGGAACTCGCCGATCTCGGGGGCGAACACGTCGGAGTGGTCGCCGTTCAGTTGGTCGAGACCGGTCGAGAGGTCGTCGCTCGTAGGTGTACGCATTACCCGATGTAGCGGCCCGCCGCTGATAAATGCCACCCTTCCCACCGCTGTTGCCCGTACCCGTCGGCTCGCGCAGCGAAGCGGATCGAGCCGGCGTCACGCCGAGTCTGACGTCCGCCCGGCACGGTCCGGACCGAACCACAAGACACGAAACCCCACGGCGTGTGAACCGAGTATGAGTAATTATCTCGTCGCGATGGAGGCCGCGTGGCTGGTTCGCGACGTCGACGACATTGACGACGCGATCGGCGTCGCGGTTAGCGAGGCCGGCAAGCGGCTCAACGATCAGGACAAGGAGTACGTCGAAGTCGAAGTGGGTGCGACCCCGTGTCCTGCGTGCGGCGAGCCGTTCGACTCCGCGTTCATCGCGGCCGATACCGCCCTCGTCGGATTGTTGCTGGAGATCGACGTGTTCAACGCCGACAGCGAGGAACACGCCTCCCGGATCGCTAAAAGTGAGGTCGGCGGCGCGCTCCGCGACGTGCCCCTCTCGGTGATCGAAGTCGTCGAGACCGGCGAGGGTGACGGGGACGACGGCGGGACGCAGACCCGAAACGCGTAGCTCGCGCCTCCGGAGCGGTGACGCCCCCGAAAGGCTTTCGTATAACTTCAAGTTATTAGTCGTATGGAGCTCCCGACCCCGGAGGACCTGCGACAACGCCGCACGGAGTTGGACCTGACACAGAGCAGCCTCGCCGACAAGGCGGGCGTCTCCCAGCCGCTCATCGCCCGGATCGAGGGTGGCGACGTCGACCCGCGGCTCTCGACGCTCCGCCGAATCGTCAACGCCTTGGAGGAGTCGGAAGGAAGCATCGTCCGCGCGGCCGACCTTATGAACGAGACGGTGGTGAGCGTCGCCCCCGACGATTCGGTCCGGGCCGCCCGCGACGTGATGCTCGACGAGGGGTTCTCCCAGTTACCGGTGATCCGCGACGGCCGCCCGGTCGGGATCATCTCGAACAGCGACATCCGCCACGCCCAGGAGGGCGCTGACGTGGGGACGCTTCCGGTGGCGGAAGTGATGCGCGAGTCGGTGATGGCGGTCGAACCCGCCGCAACGTTGGAGGAGATCGACACCGCTCTCGACCACCACGCCGCCGTCCTCGTCGTCGACGGTGGAGAGACGGTCGGGATCGTTACCGAAGCCGACGTGGCGGCGCACCTGTGACCTGCGCCGCGTGACTACCGCCGCTGGACCCGCATCGGGACCGTCCCGGCCGGCTGGGTCGTCATCTGCGGCGACAGTTCGAGATCGCCGCCCCCGACCGACTCGAACCGGAACCTGCCGAGGAGTTCCGCCAACGCGACCCGGGCCTCCACACGCGCAAACGTCGCGCCCAGACACCGCCGCGGCCCCGCGCCGAACGGGAGGTACGCATCCGCGGAACGGTCCCGGTCGAGCCACCGCGAGGGGTCGAACGCCTCCGGGTCGGCCCAGAACCGGTCGTCGTGGTGCATCGCGTAGACGGCGACCAGCACTTCCGACCCCTCGGGGACGACGTACTCGCTGATGGTAACGTCACGGGTCGTCTCCCGCGGGAGCGCGTGGACCGGGGGGTACTGCCGGAGCGTCTCGTCGATAACGCGGTCCAACAGCGAGAGGTCGTCGAGGTGGTCCCACCGGATCGGCTCTCCGCCGACAACCTCGTCGATCTCGTCTTCGACCCGCCGGTAGATGTCCGGGTGTTGGGTGAGGCTGTGGATCGTGAACGTTAGCGCGAGCGCGGTGGTCTCGTGGCCGGCGAACACCAGCCCGATCAGCTGATCGATCACGGCCGCTCTGTCCCGGGGGTACTCGGATTCCCCTTCGTCCCCGGGATCCGAAAACGCCCCCGCGAGCGTGGTAATCAGGTCCGAGGGGGTGCTCTCGCCGGGCGCCGGACCGGCCCCCTCTGCGTCTGCCAGTACCGCTTGGACCTCGGTTCGGAGCGTCGACTTCGCCGCCCGGAACCGCCGCCCGCTCGGGGTCGGCAGCCAGTCCGGAAGCACCCACGTCGCCGGCTCGAAGTACGCGTTCAGATCGTCGGCTGCGACCCGGAGGTCGTCGCTCATCGCGTCGGGATCGAGTCCCAGCAGCGTCGACGCGAGGATGTCGAACGTGACCCGTTTCATCCTCGGCAGGAGTTCGACCCGGTCGCCGTCGGCGAGCGACTCCGCGGCCCCGGTGACCTGCGCCCGCATCGCGGGGAGAAACGACCGGATCTGTCGCGCAAAAAACAACGGGTCGAGCATATCCCGCTGTTCGCGCCACGCGTCCCCGTCGACCGCGATCACGCTGTCGCCGAACGCGAGTCCGAAATCGTCGGTCTTCCGGAAGGCGTCCCGATCCGTGACCAACACCCGTTCCGCGTAGTCGGGGTGTGCGAGCATGATCCGGTCGCCGACCGGAAGCGCAACCCGGAACACGTCGCCGACCGCCGCCACCGTGTCGGCGGTGAAGCCGAACGGGTCACGGGCGAACGGGACGGCGTTTCCAACGAGCGGCAGTCCCTCCGGTGCGGGCGGGAGTTCCTCGTTCATCGAACAGCCGTTCGACTGGCGGGTGGAAGTCGCTTGTGGGGCCGTGCCCGATCAGAGCTCCAGGCCACGGATCGAAACGCCGGACCCGGACTCGACGCGGCCGATCACGCGACCGTCGGTCTCGGATGTCAGCTCCGCGGCGTCCTCGGGAGCGAGCGCACAGACGAACCCGGTGCCCATGTTGAACGTTCGGTGCATCTCCGCGTCGGCGACGTCACCCAGCGACTGGACGAACTCGAAGACGGGCTGGGGGTCGAACGCGTCGTCGATGACGTAGCGGTGACCGCCCAGGCGTTCGAGGTTGGTCCACCCGCCGCCCGTGACGTGGGCGGCGGCCCGTACGCCGGACTCCCGCATCGGGTCAAGCAGGTGCGTATAGAGCCGGGTCGGCTCCAGAAGCGCCTCGCCGACAGTGTCGTAGTCGCCGAACGGGCAGGGGTCGGTGTAGTCGTACTCGCGAGTGACGGCGGTTCGGGCCAGCGTCAGGCCGTTGGAGTGGATCCCCGACGAGGGAAAGCCAACGAGCGCGTCGCCGGGTGTCGCCGTTCCCTCGAAGACCGCGCCCTTCGCGGCGAGGCCGGCGCAGGTGCCCGCGAGGTCCAGCCCACGGATCACCTCGGGCATCACCGCGGTTTCCCCGCCGACCAGTTCGATGTTCGCCCCGTCGGCACCGGCACGTAATCCCTCGCCGACCTGTTCGGCGAACGTCTCGTCGGGGTCGTCGACCGCGAGATAGTCGACGAACGCGACCGGACGGACCCCAGCGGCGACCAGATCGTTGGCGTTCATCGCGATACAGTCGATACCGACCGTGGAGTAGTCTCCCAGTGCCTCCGCGACGAGGAGTTTCGTCCCTACCCCGTCGGTTGCAAGCGCCAGGTACCGGTCGCCGATGTCGAGTAGCCCGGCGTAGTCACCCGCGCTTTCCCCGACAGCGCTCACGAGCGCGGCGGTTGCGGCCTCGCTCTGGTCGATGTCGACGCCCGCGTCGGCGTACGTCAGTGAGTCGTCGTCAGGTGTCGACTCCCCATCCTCACCCACGTCCTCCCCCTCGGTCCGGTTGGAGTGGTCATCAGTCATACCACAACCCCTGGAACGCGGAAGGAAAACACGTCCGGTCCGCGCAGGCGACCCCGGGAGTCGGGACGGCGCAACGACCGCGGGTGTCGGGGTCGACCCGCGGGGAGAGCTTTCCCACTCGCTCGTCAGTACTTCGACCCGCGGTTCCGTCAGCCTCGAATTACAGCCCGGGAATTCGTTTTGGCTGTTTAATTCGACATCACGGAGTGAACGCTCTGCGTGTTGTAGCAGCCGTCGCGCATACTGATACTCGATCCCCGGCCGTTGCCGTCCCCGTCTCCGGTAATGACCGGTAATTCGGCACAATAATTCGTATCAGAACCCGAACCCGAACCCGAGCAGGAACGCGCCCACGGTCAGGGCCACAGCGGAGACGAACGCTCCCGCGAAAACCGGCTTACTCCACCCGAGGACCGTCTTGCCGTCGAGCGGGCCGAACGGAATCATGTTGAACGCCGCCAGAAGGAGGTTGATCATCAGCCCCCGCGACCCGACCAACGCGAGGAAGTCGGATCCGAGCAGCGACCCCGATACGAACACCGGGAGAAAAACGGCAGCGAGCCCGACGTTCACCGCCGGACCGGCCAGCGCGATCAGCCCGTGCTCGCGGGGAGTCAGCCGGCCGCGGTGGTAGACCGCGCCGGGAGCGGCGAAGATGAATCCCGCAACCGAACTGACGACTGCGAGAAACAGCATGCCGTAGTCGGCACGGAACTCCGCGATCTGATCGAACCGGACCGCGACCACCTTGTGGGCGACTTCGTGAACCAGAAACCCCGCGCCGGCGGTGAGGAGGCTGACGAGTACCGGAGCCACCACGCCGCCACCGACGATGGCTTCGACCGCCCGCCGACCGCCGCCGGCGAAGAAGATGGCGAACGCGACCCCGAGTGCGACCCACGCCGCCGCCAGGTCGCGGAGCTCCCGGGAACTGAACGAGAGTCCGGAGACGCTCACACGAGCGTCCCCCGGAGGATCTCCCACCCGTTCCGCGCACCCTCGAAGAGCAGCCGCGTCACACCCGCCGCACCGCCGAGGTCGAGCGCGAAAAGCGGGAGCAGGTACGCGACGAACAGTGCGGAGGCGACGATACTGCCGACGTTCGTCGCTGCCACGATCATGATCAGCCGGAACAGCGGGACCGCGAACAGGTCGGATATCAGGTCCGGGATCGGGCGTTCCTCGTCCGCGAGGATGTCGTTGAGGGTGCCGATGTCCGAGACGTTCACCGGGTTGTACTGGAGTTCGACGTAGCCGGTGAACCACCCGGGCGCCAGAAACGGGTTGATCGAAGTCATCCACGCGACCGCGCCGCCGACGACAGACGAGATCCACCGCGCGCCGGCGGCTTTCGCCAGCCCCGCCGCAAACAGGCCGTTGACCAGGAACCACGCGCCGAACAGCCGGAGCAGGGCGTCGTCGCCGGCCGACGACAGCGCGAGCAGGACGAAGAACCCGATCACGACGAGTGAGATCCCCGTGCCGACGACCTTGGCCCACGGAACTCCGCCGCCGCCGGACCCGGTCAGCGACGCCATCGGGGGAAGATCCTCGGGGGTATCGAGGTACCGTTCGATCCCCTCGCGGTGGCCCGCGCCGACGACTGCGACGACGTCAGCGCCGGACCGCCGGAGCGACAGAAGCTTGTGTGCAATAAACGCGTCGCGCTCGTCGATCAGCGCCGCGGCACCGCCCGGGGAGAACTGCCGGAACTCCTCCATCATCGCGCTCACCACGTCGGTGTCGGTCAGTTCCGACATGTCGAACTCCTCGACATCGTCGGGTTCAGCGACCCCGAGAACCGTCGCGAACTGCCCGGTCACCCCACCCACGGTAACCCCGCCGAGGATCCCCAGCGCCAGACTCCCTACGATGCGGACAGTGAACGGTCCGAGCGAGTCGACAAGAGGCGCTGCGAGCCCCAACCCGACCCCGGCGACTGCGCCAACCGCGACCCCCCCACCCGCGGCGACGGCCGCGCGGTCGGGTGTAGAGAGCAACGACCCGCCGAACAGCCACACCGCGGCGGCAACGCCGACAGCGAGCACGACGCCGCCGGTGACCCGCGACAGGAGCGCGATGTCGAGCCCGATACTCCCGCCGAAGATCGCGAGCACCGGTCCCAACAGCAGTCCGAGGATACCGCCCGCAGCGAGGCCGACCCCACGGCTATCGCCGATCCCGAACGCTAAGCCGCCGATCAGCCGGAGCTTCTCGATCGGGCTCATCGCCGACCAGAACCGTCGCATTGTCTCGTTGATGTCGCGGTCGACGAGCGCGACGTCGATCCCCAAACCCTCGGCGGTCTCGACTGCCGAGAGCATGTCCGCTCCCGGGGTAACGTCGAACTTCTCGCCCAGACGCGACTGGACGTACGACAGCATCCAGTAGGCGATGAACTGAAACACCGTGTTGCCGCGGAGCAGATCACCCGGCTCGATGTCGTCGGGCTCGCCGCCCTTGAGCTGCCGGTATCGCCCCTCGTCGAGTTCCACGGCGACGACATCGGGGGCGTCGGTCTCGATTGTCTCCTCGACCTCACGGACGCTCTCCTCGGAGACGTGTGCGGTGCCGACGACCCGGACGCGACCCTCGTCGGCCGGTTCGCCACTCATTGCCATTTCTACCGCGGCGCGGTTTTTACCCCTGTCGGAGCGCGTCCGGCGGCGGTTCCACGTCACGCCTACGGGGCGGAACTGCAACAATTACGAGACCGGCACGCGTACGGCGCGGTATGGACGGCCTTGACCGGTTCATGTTCTATGGGGTTCTGTTGATCTTCGGTGCGATCATCCTCGGGTTCCTCCTCACGCTCGTGGTCAGGTGAGTTGTGACGGAGCGGCGGCCGGTCGCTGTCGCTCGGACACGCGAGTGCGGGGGATGGGATTCGAACCACGGTCGCTC
>CAZDEJ010000034.1:0-17867 GCA_964504395.1 uncultured Halobellus sp.
CAGATGGCGAAACATTTCGACGCTAGCCTCGGGCCCATCGACGAGCGCACCGACCGAACGGCGTTCGTGCCGCGGGCGAAGCCGCTCCGGGACGTCCCCGAGAAGGAGGTGGCGCTGTACGCCCACCTCCGTGACCTCCCGGCGCACGTCACCGAGTGTCCGCACGCATCGGAGGCGTTCCGCGGGGAGATCCGGGAGCTCCTGTTGAAACTCGAGGAGGACCACCCCGGCACCAGACACTCGATCGTGTCGGGCTACGAGGAGGTCGCGTCGATGGCGGCCGACCGGTACCGCGGGGAGTCGACCCCCGACCTCCGGGCGTGTGCGGAGTGTGGGTCACAGACCACCCGCGAGGTCTGCCGGAAATGTCGGCTGCTGGAATCGATCCGGGCGGTGTGAGACGACGCACGGCACCGAAAGATCGAACAATCCGGACCGAACGGAGGCGGCGGACGGCTGGAGACGACGGATCGGTCGCGGCGGTGGGCGGCCGCGCGGCCGATCGGAGTGCCGCGTCGCGGACTACCGGATGACGTCGAGGCCGTTCTTCGTCTCGCGCCGCTGTTCGCCGCCGTCGGACTCCCAGGAGCCGCCGCTCGCGGTCGACGTCGAGGTCGAGGTCGAGGGCGACCCGGAGTCGCCGAAGTCGACGTTCTCGGCGGCGTCGAACTCGGAGGACTCGATGCTCTGGCGGGACCTGTCGGCCTGCTTCTGGGTCGACGGTCCGAGGACCTGGGCGGACTGGACGCCGGTCATGATCGCCATGACCCGGACCTTCCCCTTGTACTCGTCCTGGATGCGGGCGCCCCAGATGACGTTCGCGCGCGCCTCCAGACGTTCGGTGATGTTCTCGGCGATCCCCTGGGCCTCCTTCAGCGTGAGGTCGGGACCGCCCGTGATGTGGACGAGACCGCCGGACGCTCCGCGGTAGTCCACGTCGAGTAGGGGGTGGTTCATGGCGTCGTTGACCACCTCTTCGGTCTTGTTCTTGTCCTGGGTCTCGCCGACGAGCATCACCGCGACGCCGCCCTGATCCATGATCGTGGACATGTCCGCGTAGTCCAGGTTGATCAGCGAGGGCTGGGTGATGGTCTCGGAGATCCCCTTCACCGTCTCGGCGATGATCTGGTCCATGACCGAGAACGCCTTCCCGATCGGGAGGTTGGGGACGTAGTCGAGCAGCCGGTTGTTGTCGAGGACGATGATGGAGTCGGCCTCGTTCCGGAGCTTCTCCAGCCCCTCCTCGGCCTTCACCGTCCGGGCGCGCTCGACGTTGAACGGGGTCGAGACCATCCCCACCACGATGGCGCCCTGTTCTTTCGCGATCTTTGAGACGACCGGCGCGGCGCCGGTCCCGGTGCCGCCGCCCATCCCAGCGGTGACGAAGACGAGGTCCGCCTCACCGAGCACGTCCTTGATGGTCCCCTGAGCCATCTCGGTCGCGCGCTCTCCCATCGAGGGGTCGCCGCCGGCACCCAGCCCCTGGGTGAGCGACTTGCCCACCAGGATCTTGGTGTCGGCTTCGATCATCTTCAGGTGCTGTTTGTCGGTGTTGATCGCGACGGTTTCGGCGCCGTCGACACCGATGTTGTACAACCGGTTGACCGTGTTGTTGCCGGCACCGCCCGCGCCGACGATGACGATCCGGGGGCTCCCGAACTCGCCGTCCCCCTCCGGGACCTCGGCGTTCGCGTCCTGCTCTTCCTCGTCACGCTTCATCGCCTCTCTGACGATATCTTGCATCGGATTACACCTTGGCCCAGGTTCGTTTGGTCGCCGACTCGCGCCCCTCAGGCTCCTGTTCGTCGATCATCTCGCGAACAGCCGAACGGATCGCCTCCGAGCGGTTGGGGTACTGGCCGGTCTCGACCATCTGTTCGACCTCCTCGATCTGCTGTTTCGGAATTCGTAGTGTCACACGTTCCATTGTTGCATTCCCCGGTAAGACGGCACGCGACCCGCGTGGGAAGGTCTTACACCCCCGGAAGCGGGACGGAGAGCGGATCTCCGGCGCGTTTGCCGAGTCTGTAAGACGACCGTCTTACGCAGTCCACTGCACAGACTGAATATATATAAACCTGCCGCTATCTGTAAGACAATCCGGCGAATCCGGGGTACACGGCCGGGGTGAGTCGTTTACGCGCGGTCCAGAACGTCGGCGGCGGACGTCCGACGGCCACACCCGGGGCAGAACGACCAGTCGGACCTGATCTCGTCGCCGCACTCGCAAAACACGCGGTGTGAGGCCTTCTCCCCGCAGTTCGGGCAGTAGACGTGCTCGTCGTCGACAGCGTCACCGCACTTGTCACACGTGTTCGCGACGGGGTCGGCGCCCGTGTCCGACTCGGCGGATCCGGCGGCCGTCTTACGGTCGTCGGTCCCGGTAGTATACTCGTGTGAAGCGGCGCTGTCAGCGGCTTTCGGGGCGTTTACGCCGTCGAGCGTGACGTTGACGTTGAGATCCCGGGACCGCCCGACGGGAGCGACCCGCTCTACGAGGCGTGCGTCGAGTCGGTCGGCCACCAGCTCGTCCACGCGCTGGCGTATGACAGCATCGACGGAGTCGGCGGCATCACTCGTGCCGTGATCCGTCGCCGCGTCCCCCCCGTCACGGTCCGCACCGTCGAGGTACGTGCGGAGCGCCTCGCGCATCGCCTCGCTTTTCGAGGTGTCGAGGCCCTCGAGCCGCTCGACGAGGTCGTCGTCCGCGCGGAACGTGATCTTGCTCATCGGATCAACATACGCAACCCAGTATTTCAAACTTCCTTCGTGTCTGACGGGTGTCTGCCGGACCGACGGCGGACACCCGGCGGACGTAGCCGACAGTCTCAAGTCCGCGTTCGCCGACTCACCCGTCGTGACAGTTACGTTCGACCTGTTCGGGACGCTCGTCGACGCCGACCGTCCCGACTCCCCGGGCGCAGCCGTCGGCGCGGAGCTTTCGGCCCGCGGGATCCCGGTCCCCGACGACTGGCCGGCGGCGTTCCGGGAGCCACACGTCGACGCGCCGGAGGGCGCGGAGGTTCCCCTGCCGGCGCACGTCGCCGCGGCGCTGCGCTCCTGCGGGGTCGACGCGCCGAGCAACGCCGCCCGCCGCGCAGTCGTCGCCGCGTACGATCCCGACGTCCGGACCCGGTCCGGTGCTGCCGCCGCCGTCGCCGCCGCGGCCGACCGTGGAGCGGTCGGGATCCTCTCGAACTGTTCGGTCCCCGAACTCGTCGCCCGCGCGCTCATCAGGTCCGACATCGACCGGGAGACGGTCGACACTATCGTGACGAGCGTCGGGTGCGGCTGGCGGAAACCACACCCGAAAGCGTTCGAGGCAGTCGCGGCAGGGCTGGGCGTCGAGGTGAACACGCTCACTCACGTCGGCGACGATCCCGCGGCCGACGGCGGGATCACCGGGGTCGGCGGGACGTTCGTCGACGTCGACGAGGTCGGGTTGGAGGCGATCGCAGCGCGGCTCCGCGCGGGGACGCCGCCGGGGGGGAAGTGATCGTGCCGCCGACCGCGGCGGCCGCCGTCGTTCTCGCGTCCGCCCTCGACGCCGCGGTCGCGGAACCGCCGGCGCGGATCCACCCCGTCGCGTTGTTCGGGCGGCTGGTCGCGTGGGTCGACCGGGGTGGAGAACGGTCGGGCGGGTGGGCCTCCCCTCGGGTCGTCGGTGTCGCCGCCGCGGTGGTGCTTCCGGTCCTCGCGGCCGGAGTCGTAGCCGCAGCGGTCGGTGCCGGGTCGGTCACACACCCCTGGGTGGGCGCGGCCGTCGCCGGCCTCGTGCTCTTTTCGACGACGAGTCTGCGGGCGCTGCTCGACCGTGCCCGGGACGTGATCGCCGCGAGCGACGCCGACCTCGACGCCGCCCGTCGCGACCTCCGGGCGCTCGCCGGCCGGGACGCGGCGTCGCTCGACGCGGCGCACGTTCGCTCTGCGGCCGTCGAGAGCCTCGCGGAGAACCTCGCCGACGGGCTGGTGGCGCCGCTTGCGGCGTTCGTCGCGGTCGTCGCCGTCGGGTCGGCCGCCGGGGCGGGCGGGGGCGCACCCGTCGCCGGTGCCGACGCAGAACTCGCACTCGCCGCGGGCGCGGCGGCGTGGGTGAAAGCGGTCAACACGCTGGACTCGATGCTGGGTTACCGCTCGAAGCCGGTCGGGTGGGCACCCGCGCGGCTCGACGACGCCGTGATGTGGGTCCCCGCACGGCTCTCGGCGCTGCTTCTGGGGATCGTCGGGCGTGCGCCCGGGTTGCCGCTTCGACGCCGCGTCCGCACGCTCGCCGGCCGGCCCGCGTCGCCGAACTCCGGGTGGCCGATGGCGACGATGGCGGCCGTGCTGCCGGCGCGGCTCGCGAAACCGGGGGCGTACGACCTCGATCCGGACACGGCTCCGACCGGGAGCGGCGGGGCGGCGGCCGACCCCGGCGAACCCGCGTCGCTCCCGGACATCGCGGCGGCGATCCGAGCGGTCGGCCTGACGCGACGCGCGGGGCTGCTCGCAGCAGCTATCGCGGGGGTGGTGACGTGGTTCTGACCGCGCTCCGCGGCGCGATCGGGTTCCTCACGCGGTTGCCGGTCGGCGGCGACGAGCGATCGTGGGACGCGTTCCGGCGGACGCCCGTCTCGATCCCGCTCGCGGGCTACGTCGTCGGCGCGCTCGCTGCGGTCCCGTTCCTGTTACCGCTCCCGGTTCCCACCGCCGCCGCGGTGTACCTCGTGACCCTGGTTCTGCTCACCGGCGTCACCCACGCCGACGGGCTCGCGGATCTGGGCGACGCCGCGGCGGTCCACGGCGGGGTCGACGCGGGTCGCCGCCGCGAGGTGCTGAAAGACTCCGCGACCGGGGTTGGCGGCGCGCTCGCGGTGGTACTGGCGTTCGTCACGCTCGGACTGGGCGCGCTCGGGTTAGCGGGGAGTCGCCCCAGCGTCGCGTTCGGACTGGCGCTCGCGGCGGAGGTCGGCGCCAAGGTCGGGATCGCAGCGCTGGTCTGTACCGGAGAGGCCGCCCACGAGGGGCTCGGATCGGCGCTGATCGACCCTGTAACCCCGGCCGCGCTCCTCCCCGTCGCCGCCGTCGTTGCCCCCATCCTCGCGCTGGCGACCGTCCCGACGGTCGGTGGTGTGGGGATCCCGGCGGCACTGCTCGTGCCGGTCGGCGTTGCGCTGCTGGTACGATCGTGGGCACGGGGGGCGCTGGGCGGCGTGTCGGGCGACGTGCTCGGCGCCGCGAACGAACTCGGGCGGGTTGCGGGCGTGCACGCGGGGGTGGTCGCATGGACGCTCTTGTGATGTGCGGCGGCCGCGGAACCCGGCTCCAGGGGGAGGGTGCCGACCCCGGCGCCGAAAAGCCGCTCGTCGAGGTCGGCGGCGAACCGATGCTATCGCGGATCGTCGAGTCGCTCCGCGAAAGCGGGGTTGGGGAGGTGTATGCCGTCGTGTCGCCACACGCGCCCGCTACGGCCGACCGCGCCCGGAGCCGGTCGGTGCCCACGATCGAAACCCGCGGCGACGGCTACGTGTCGGATCTGCGGGCCGCACTCGAGACCGTCGGCCGACCGGCGGTGACCGTCCCCGCTGATCTGCCGCTTCTGACGCCGGAGCACGTCGACGACGCGGTGGCGGAATCGTATCAACGGGGCCACGACGCCACGTCCCTCACCGTCTGCGTTCCCGCGGTACTGAAACGCCGCCTCGGCGCGTCGATCGACACGGCCTTCGATCACGAAGGACGGACGGTCACCCCGACCGGATTGAACGTCGTAGGCGACGGCGACGACACCGTGGCGTTGACGTACGACGCCCGCCTGTCGGTCAACGTGAACCGACCCGAGGACCTGGAACTCGCGGAGGCACTGTGCGGGTGATCCTGGTCGCGGGGACGACCCGCACGGCCGAGATCGACGGGATCACCGCCGCGGGCGCGTCGCGAGACCTGCTCGCCCACACCCCGAGCGCCGACAGCGAGATCCTGGCGTACGGCGACACGGTCCGCGCACCCGTGACCCCCGTGAGCCCGGGCGGGTGTCCGACACCTGCGGTCGTGACCCGTGCAGTCCGGGAGTTGCTCGGCTTCGATGTTACAGTCGTCGACGCCGGGCTCGCGAAACCGACCGGTGCGCCGACGGTCTCGGTGGGCGCCCGCCCCGGCGACGACATCCGGGAGCCCGACCCCGTCCGGACCGCGCCGGGGGCGTTTTCCGCCGCCCGTGCGTTCGGCCGGGCGCTTCCCGACGACCGGATCGTGGTCGGCGAGACCATTCCCGGAGGGACCACGACCGCGATGGCGGTCCGCCGCGCACTCGGCGAGGACACGCTCCCGACGACGTCGTCGTCGCTGCCGGAGAACCCCCTCGAACTGAAAGAGCGGGTCGTGACCGAGGCGTTCGAGGCGTCGGATCTTACCCCCGGACAGGCCGCCCACACCCCGGAGCTCGCCGTCCGGTTCGTCGGCGATCCGGTGGTTGCGGTCGCCGCCGGAGCGGTCGCGGGCGCGTTGGAGTCCGGAGCCGATGTCGTACTCGGCGGCGGCACCCAGCTGCTCGCGGTCGCCGCCGTGGTCCGCCACGCCGGCGTTCCCGACCCCGCGACGCTCGCGACCACCCGGTACCTCGCCGACGACGTCCCCGAACTCGACGCCGCGGCCGCCGGCCTGAACCTCGATCTGACGGTGACGGACCCCGGGTTCGACGCGCCGGAGTCGGGACCGCTGTCGGCGTACGCCGAGGGCGTCGCAAAGGAGGGTGCCGGGATGGGGGGTGCGCTCCACGTGGCCGCCACGGCCGGACGGCTCGGGGCGGTACGGGACGCGACGCGGACGGTCCTGGATCGGGTGCAGACGGAGGGTAACCGCAACGTGGCGGTCGACGACGCCGATCGGGGGGATGACGGTGGATCCTGACTCGGTCGGGAGTGTCGCGCGCGTCCCCCACGGCGGCAGCGACGACCCCGACCTCGTTGACTTCAGCGCGAACACGAGTCCCGTGCGGCCCGAGGGTGTCGCAGACGCCTACGAGGCTGCACTCGCAGACGCGACGAGCTACGCCGACGACCACCCGGAGTTCCGGGGCGCCGCTGCCGACTACGTCGGGTGCAGCCGTGACGCGGTGGTCCCGACCGCCGGCGGGGTTGCGGCCCTCCGGCTGGCGTTCGGCGTGGCGGTCGCCCCCGGCGATCGTGTGGCGCTGCCGAGCCCCGGGTTCGGCGAGTACGCCCGCGAGGTCCGGCTTCAGGGCGGCGAGCCGGTCGGCGTCGAGGAGCGGGCGCTCCTCGACATCGACCCGGCGGCGTACGCCGCAGTTGTCGTCTGCACGCCGAACAACCCGACCGGATACCTCCCGGACGCGGGGGCGCTCCGGGAACTCGGAGACGAGTGCCGCGCGGCCGGGACGCCGCTCGTCGCCGACGAGGCGTTCCTGGATTTCACCGACGCGCCCAGTCTGGCCGGTGAACCCGGGGTGATCGTCGCCCGGTCGCTCACCAAGATGTTCGGGCTGCCCGGGATCCGAGCGGGGTTTGCGGCCGCGACCGGCGACCTCGGCGATCGGCTCCGGACCGCGCGGGCGACGTGGTCGCTGTCGGTCCCTGCGGCGGCGGTCGGCACCCACTGCCTCCGCAAGGGGGCGTTCGTCGAGCACACCCGCGAGCGGGTCGCAACCGAGCGCGCTCGGATGCGGGCGGCGCTGTCGGACGTCTACGACGTGGCGCCGTCGGACGCGCCGTTCCTGCTCGTCGACGTCGGCGACGAAGGGGTCGGTGACGACTCCCTCTCCGACGCCGAGGCTCGATTCGGCGACGGCGCCGTCGACGCGGTGATCCGGCGGGCGCGCGAGCACGGTGTCGCGGTCCGGGACGCCCGGACGTTCGCCGGACTCGACTCCCACATCCGCGTCGCCGTCCGTCGTCCACACGAAAACGACCTGTTGCTCGACGCGCTGCTGGGTCGATGAGCGAGCCAGGTGGCGGCGACGACGCCGGCCCGCCACCCGTCTTCGAACCGGCCGTCCGCGACGGGGTTTGCCGGCTCCGCCGACCCGAGACCCGGTGGCTCTCGACCGGCCACGCCGGCGGGGAGTCCCACGCGGACGCCGCGTACCTCCTCTCGGTGCCCGAGGGGTGGGGCAACGTCGACATCCCGAGGTACGTCCGCGACCGACTCGACGCCGCGGGGTTCTCCGGATCCGGGCCGGCCCTGCTCACTGGGGTCCCGATGCGGCACGCCCGCCGCGCCCGACTCGGTCCCGTCGAGGCGGTCGCCACCGCCGGGGTGAACAACCCCGCAGCGCTGCCGGTCGGCGACGGCAAGGCCCAAGCCGAGAGCGTCGGTGGACCTCCCGACGGCGACACGCCGGAGGACCCCGGACGCGCCGACGCCACCACCGACCGTCGGCATCGCGGGACCGTCAACGTCGCGGTCGGGACGACCCGGTCGCTCGCACCGGGGGCGCTCCCGAACCTGATCGCTGTCGCCGCGGAGGCAAAGGCGGCCACACTGCTCGCGCGGGTCGGGGTTCCCGGGACGACGTCGGACGCAATCGTGGTCGGGTGTGACCCAACGGGCGAGGTGGCGGCGTTCTCCGGGAGCGCAACGCCAGTCGGGGCGGCCGCACGGGTCTGCGTCCGGGACGCGGTGTCGGCGGCGCTCTCCGCACGGTACGCCGAGGAGTCCCCGCCGACGTCGGTCGATGCCGCCGACCACGGGGTCGTCAGCGACGCACGGGCCCGGGTGGAGAAGGTCGGGTCGCCGGAGTAGGCGACGGAGGACCCGTAAGGGGCGTTGGCTACTCCGTCTCGTCGGGGAGCCGTCGCCGGACGCTACTCCGGACGCGGTCGGGGTCCGGGACGTTCACGAACTCGAGGTGTCCGGGGCTCTGTGTTATCGTCCCGCTCAGGAACGCCACGGTTCCGATCCCGAAGATCGCCTCGAGCCGGCTCCGCCGGAGTTCGAGGCTCCGCAGCCTCGCGATCGGAAGCTCCCGCGAGAACGTCTTGTACAGCAGCGAGTACTCCCGGCGGACGGCGTTCGGGGTGATGACGTACCGCGTCTTCGTCAGGACGTACAGCTTGAGTGCGAGGCGTCCGGCGCCGACGACCGTCAGGATAACCACCAAGTTGGCGACGATCTCCGTCCGTTCGACCGCGCCCAGAAGGGTAGGGTTGACGAGCAGGTAGCCGAGGACAGCGAGTCCTGCGACAACCACCCCGCCGAGGTTGAGGAGTGTCGGCTTCAGTGTCGGGTTCGTTTCGACGACCGAGGAGGTCGGTGTCCCGTCCGTGTCGGCCCCGACGGCGTTCGGTTCGGTCCGTGGGTTGGTGTGTTGGCTCATACGAGAGTACCTCCGATCGAGTACACGAGGAGGGCTGCGACGTACAGCACGGGCGACAGTCCGACCGCGAGAAGCGAGAGTGCGGCGCTCGTGACCCCTGCGCCGTGGTTCAGCCGCGCGCCGAGGTACATCGAGTACGCGAAGTACAGCACGAGCGCGCAGAGGACGGCGAGAACCGCCGTCTCGTTGCTCGACAGTTGCGACGCCGACACGGGGTCACCGAGGGTGAACACCCGCTGGGACGGCGGGACGCCGAAGGAGTCGTACATCACCGAGATGAACCGAACCTGAAGGTTGAGTACGAGGTCGCGGGCGGTCACGAACCCCGGGGCCCGCGAGAGGAAAACCAGGACGGTGAAGATCCCAGCCAGGTACGCGCTGACGCTGTAGACGACAGTGTGAAGCGTCAACAGAAACCCGTCGGAACTCCGTGTCACGACCAGGGCCACGTGGTAGGTCACGAGCGTCAGCGCCGAGATCACCGTGAGAAACGCGGAGTTCTGTGCGATCCCCGCGAGGAGCCACCACGCCGCGTCCGGGCGCCCCAGCGTCGCCTCCGCGACCGGAACGAACCACGCCGGGGCGTCGGTGTCGACTGCGACCCCGAACCCCGATAGGGTCAGCGGCGTCGCGTACACCACGACGTTGACGAAGAAGACGACCGCGAGCCCCCTGACCCGCCCCAGCGCGCTCCGAACCGAGGTTCGACTGGCGGCGTTGGGAGCGCGCACGAACCGCGAGGGTCGAAACACGGCGTCGAACAGCCCGGCCGTCGCTCGCCCCACTCGCCCGGTCGCCATTTCCGTGCGTCGGTAACGCGTGCAGGGGCAAAAAACGTTGTTTCCGCCACACTGTCGATCGGTGCAGGCCTGAGCGGGGCTGAACGCCCCGCTGGCCGAAGCGGCGGGCGGTCGACCGGTCCGGACGGTGCTCGAATATCGGCGGTCGACGACGGCCTCCGCGGCGTGAACCGGGAGATCCGGGTCCCGCGCGCCGGGCGGTCGAGGTCCGGTGGTGCGTCGGATACCCGCTTCCGACGGGTCCCGGCCCCGAGTACCGACGAGGGATCCCTCGTACCACGTCCTGCGGCCGTATCGCAAGGGCGCCGGACGGAACGGATCAATACTGTTGGCTATACCTACGTGAAGATCTTCGATACCCCGGGGTGTCGAAATCCGTCACGTGACCACAGCCGACAGTACAAGACCCAGTGTCGCCATGGCAACCACAATGACGACCGACGCGGTGCCCTCGGACCTGCCGGGCGTCGTCCTCGCGGGGACGGCGTCGGATGTCGGCAAGACAGTCGCGACGCTCGCGGTCTGCCGCGCACTCGAGCGGACGGGGCGGACCCCCGTGGCCGCGAAGGCGGGACCGGATTTCGTCGACCCCAGCCACCACGCCGCGGTGCTCGGTCGCCCCGCCCGGACGCTCGACCCGTGGGTGGCCGGCGACGACGGCGTCCGACGCGCTTACGCTCGGGGCGCCGACAGCGGCGACGTCTGCGTTGTGGAGGGGATGTTGGGCGTCTACGAGGGGTCGGTCAACACCGCCGCGGTCGCGGAGACGCTCGACCTCCCGGTGGTGCTCGTTGTCGACGCCGAAACCGGGATGGAACGGGTCGCCGCCACCGCGCTGGGGTTCAAGCAGTACGCCGAGCGCCGCGGCTACGACATCGATATCGTGGGACTGCTCGCCGCCCGCGCCCACGGCGGCCGCCACGAGGCCGGGATCCGTGACGCGGTCGACGGCGTCCGGTACGTGGGCCGGACGCCGCCGCTCGACGGCCTCTCGATCCCCGACCGACACCTCGATCCGGAATCGGACGCGGATCCACCGATCGCGGCGGACGTCCTGGACGCGGCGGCCCGACAGATCAGACCCGAGGTGGTGTTGGATCTGGTCCGACGACCCGGCCTCGACACGCGGCCCTCGCTCCGCGCTGCCGACGAAACGGGACTCACCGTCGGGGTCGCGGCCGACGAGGCGTTCCGGTTCGTCCGGCCGAGCACCCGCGAGCGCCTGGCTGCCAGAGCCACCGTCGAGCCGTTCTCGCCGGTCGCCGGCGACCCAGTTCCCGACTGCGACGTCGTCTACCTCCCGGGCGGATACCCCGAGCGCCACGCCGCGGCGCTGTCGTCGTCGGAGACGCTCGCCGACCTCGCGGTCGTCGCCGCCGACGGCCGGCCGGTCTTCGGCGCCGGCGGTGGGCTGATGGCCCTCGGGGAGTCGATGACGACGGCCTCCGGCGAGGAGTACGGAATGGCGGGCGTGCTCCCGGTGTCGACCCACCTGTCGGACCGGACTGTCGCGTCGGACCACGTCGGCGTCCGCGCCCGCGAGGACTGCCTGCTCGCGCCCGCAGGAGGGACCACGAACGCCACTACTCCGCCGCGACCGCCGCACCGGACGCGCGGTACGCCCTCGAGATGATCCGGGGCGCCGGCATCGACGGGGCCAACGACGGTCTCCGGGAGTATCGGACGCTGGGGACCTACACCCACTTCCATCCGGGATCGGGGGCGTTCGACTATCTGCTGGAGACGGTTGCGGCGGAGCTGTAAGCGGCGACGCGCGCCGCGGCAGTCCCGTCTCGCAGGGTTTATGCCGCCGCCACGGGTATCTCTCGGTACTATGGCCGACAACAAAGCACGTTCGACCGGGAGTTCCGGTCGCTTCGGAGCGCGGTACGGGCGCGTCGCCCGCCGCCGCGTCAAGGAGATCGAGGCGGCGACACGGGAGGCGACCGTCGACGGCGACAGCGTCACCCGGATCGAGCCCGGAATCTGGCGGAACGACGAGACCGGCGAGGTCTTTACCGGCGGCACCTACCGGCCGCAGACCCCCGGCGGCACCCAGGTCCGCCGCTCCATCCGCGCGGCGCTCTCGGGCGAGAGCGACGAGGAGTGAACGTGCCCACACCCGACCGACGAAAGACACACCACCCGCACCCCCATTCTTCGCCACAATGAGCTACAAGTGTTCCCGGTGTAAGCGCGACGTGGAACTCGACGAGTACGGCGGCGTTCGGTGCCCGTACTGCGGCCATCGCGTCCTGCTGAAGGAGCGCGCCCCGGACGTCAAGGACGTCCCGGTCGAGTAACCCCACGCGATGCCGGATCGGACTACCGCCGGCGACGGTCCCCGAGTCGACGGACGGGGAAGTCACGACACCGACCGTGTCGACCACCGCCTCGACGTCGATTTCGAGTACGCGAGCCAGCGGCGCGCACGTGTCGTCGCCGATAGCATCGCCGTCGAGGTCGGGGAGATGCCCGACGAGCGGTCGGGTGCGACAGTCGACCGCGAGGGCCGTGTGGTGAGCGTCGCGATCGGGGCCGCCGACCCGGTGGCGCTCCGAGCGGGAACCAACACCTGGATCCGGCTCGTCGGCATCGCGGAGGACGTTGCAGGCGCGTGTGACGCGCTGAACGTGGCGGCGGGGCGTGACGGACAACCGGGTCGCGACTGAGACGCGTCCACCACGGTGGCCGGAGGAACGCCGGCCGCGGCGACACACGGCCTCGCGGCTGCGTGTGTGGAGTTTTCGTGGGCGGGGACACGCTGAGTAGCGAATACGGGCCTTTTTCAGTGCCCGTCCCGTCCGAGTTGGTATGCAGGGCAATTTACCGCCGGAAGCACAGGAGAAACTCGAGGAACTGCAGGATCTCCAGGACACCGCCCAGAAGGTCGCCGCGCAGAAGGAGCAGGCGGAGTCGTCGCTCACCGAATCCAAGACTGCGCTGGAGGCGCTCGACGACATCGACGAGGACACCACGATGTACCGCGAGGTCGGCGAACTTCTCGTCGAAACCGAGTACGACGACGCCCACGAGGAGCTCTCCGAGTCAGTCGACAGCCTCGAAGTTCGCGTCGAACAACTCGCCAAGCAGGAAGAGCGCGTCGAAGAGCAGTTCGAGAGCCTCCAGGAGGAGCTCCAGCAGATGCTGCAGGGCGGCGGCGCGGGCGGTCCGGGCGGCGCCGGCGGCCCGATGGGTCCGGGCGGCGCCGGCGGCGCGTAAGCCGATGCCGAGCGACGAGGCGGTCGTCAGTGCGGCTTCGGAGGCCGCCGAGGGCGTGATCCTCGACCACTACAAACAATCGGAGCTGACCGATTTCGACGTGACCGTGGCGTTCGAGGAGGGTGTTCTCGACATCGACGTCTACGTCAACCCCCCCCAGGACGCCGGGCCCGACGCCGACGCCGTGGCCGACGAGGCTGCGCTGGCCGCCGGCGACGCGGTCGACGATCTGTTCGACGCGGCCGACGGCGAGTGACCTGAACACGGGCGTCGGCTGCGCGTTCGGTATAGTTCCGCAGTCCGCACGCCGATGGCCTCACGCGAACAGGAAGATGAGGATGCTCACCGCGACCGCCGCGAGAACGACCGACACCGCGAACGCCCCGCCCATCGCAACCACCGCGTTGGCGTGGCTCGCGAGCGCTTCCGTCCGGTCGTTTCCGAACACCGTGACTGTTGCACGCTCGGTCGCCGCCCCCGCCTCGACGGGTTCGCGGTCGGCGCGGGCCGCGTCGGTGAGGTCACAGACGAGTGCTTCCAGCCGATCCCACGGGACCGCCGTCCCGACCTGATTGTCCGCCTCGACGGTATTGACCACGTGTGTATCGGTGGTCAGGATCTCGGCGGCGTCCACCGGTCCCTGTGCGACGAGTGCGTCTATGAGTTCCCCGCGAAGCCCCGGTTCCATGTTGTTGCCGTCGACCAGAACGTACGCGGTCTCGTGGCCGTCGACGTCAACGACCGCGACCCGCACGCCGAGCGGGCCGATCCCCTCCTCGGCGGTCCACGGCGTCTCGTCCCACGCGACGCCGACGTGAAGATCGCCGCGGTCGGCGGTTGACAGCCGCTGACCCGCGATCCCCGCGGCCTCGATCATGTCGAACGCGCGCTCGGACCCGGGGGTGACGTGGCCCAAGTCGGGCCCATCCAGCCCGTCGTTCGAGTTGTGTGCGTCGATCAGCATGACGTCGTCGAGGCCGCTGGTCCGGGCTTCGGTCGCGGCCGACAGCCCGACGCCGTACTCGATATCGTCGGCGAACCCCGGCGCGTACGTCGCCACGAGCAGGCCGTCGTCGTCGAACGCCTGCCCCAGCATCGACGCCTCCCCGGAGGTGACCCGGACGCTCCGGGTGGCGGCGGTGTCGTAGGAGATCCGGTCGGCCGCCCTCCTCGCCGCCTCGATGATCGTGTCGACCTCCCGCTCCGTCACGAGATTGAAGTCGTGGCCCGCGGTGGCGTGTGGCGGGAAGACCAAGCCCGAGGCATCGGCGGCGACCCGCTCGGGGAAGTTGCCGCCGCCGATCTCCCCCATCGGACCGGGGTGGATCATCGGAAGGACGAATCGGGCCTTTTCGTCGCCTCCCTCGGTCCGGAACGAGAGCACCGACACGGGGACGACTGCCTCCTCGCCGAGGTCCTGGAAGAAGCTCTCCAACTCCCGTGTGCCCTCGGCGATGTGGCCGACGAACCCCCGGAGGAAGTCCAGCAGCGACACCCCCATGCTCCGCTGCCAGGGCCGGTCGACCGCGACGATGAACGCGTAGACGGCCACCGCGTAGATCGCACACGAGATCCCGAGCAGGAGGAAGTGGTCCGCGGAGATGGCCGAAAACTCCGCCGGTGCGGTCTCCGGCCGGGAGAGGTACTCCTGGACGTACGCGTCGATCAGCGGGCCGCCGACCGAGAGGAACCGGAGCGTTCCGCCGTAAATCATCAACAGCCCCGCGGCAGCGGCAGTTTGGAGGCTCGCCGGGATCGACGCGACCAGGACCGACGACCCCGACACCGCCATCACGACCAGGAGTCGGAGCGCGAATATCGACGCGAGTCCGACCACGAGGGCGTCGAAGACGAACCGCTGGCCCAGTCCGGTGAACACCGACACGACCGCGGCGGCGGTGACGATCGCGACCACGATAACCTCCGAGACCAGTGCGAGTAGCGACGACCGGTTCGGGGTGAGCCGGCCGCCGACGAACCGGTCGACTCCGGTCGTGCCGAACGTGGCGATCACGGTCGGCACCCCGATGAAGAAGATGCCCTCCCACGCGTCGCGGCCGAGGAAGAACAACCCCCGCCAGGTGCGTTCGTACACCCCCGAATCGAACGCGGCTACGCCGGCGACGGCCGCGAGAAGTAGCGCAAAGGCGAGGCTGGTGTACCACTTGGGCGCCCGGAAGATAAACCGCGAGAGGTCCGCAAGGTTGCTCTGTGTGGAGGTCATGGGGGAAAGCGGGGGACCCGGCGGTCGGGGGCTACTCGCAGATCGCGACGAAGTTCTCGAAGACCGCCTCGCCGCGCTCGGTGTGGGCGACCTCGGGGTGCCACTGGACGCCGTACAGGTCGCGGTCGGAGTCGCTCATCGCCTCGACGTTGCAGACGTCGGAGGTGGCCGTCCGGACGAACCCCTCTGGGACCCGTTTGACCTCGTCGGCGTGGCTGGCCCACACCCGGGTTTCGGGCGCGAGCGACCCGATCAGGGGGTCCGCGCCGTCGAGGATCTCCACGTCGACGTCGGCGTAGCCGCCGTAATCGCCCGCGCCGACCGTCCCGTCGAGTTCGGCCGCGAGGATCTGCATCCCGAGACAGATGCCGAATGTGGGCACGTCGAGGTCGAGGTACGCCGGACAGTTGCCGATCCGGCCGATATCCGGGCCGCCGGAGAGCACGAGTCCGTCGGCGTCGATCTCCGCGGCTGGCGTGGTGTTGTCGACGATGTCGACGTCAACTCCGAGGTCGCGGAGCGTCCGGTGCTCGAGGTGGGTGAACTGGCCGTGGTTGTCGACGACGGCGATTCGAGTCATCAGTTGTGGGTCCGTAGACCGAAGGAGGGCAAAAAGCGCCCGGTCTGGGCTCGGGGGTCGCTCGACCTGAGCCGGGGGTCACTCCTCGTCGTCGCGGCGCTCCCGCGCGGTCGTAAACCCCATCTCGGAGTGCTCCTTTGCACGGCGCTCCTCCCGCGCGGCGACGGCCTCGGGGTCGGGTGCGGCGTCGTCGTCGACCCGAGCGAACGAGTCGTGTATCTTGGCGTGACAGGTCTTGAGAATATATATACAATAGAACTACAATCGTGCTTCAGCGCGGGGAAGGTGTCAACCAGCGTATGCGCGCCGAAGTCGCGTATCGAGACTCCTCGAGCGCTCTCACACCACGAGATCGACGAGGTTTAGACCCATGTAGAGCGCGGCGAGCCAGACGAGCACCGCCGAGATCGTGTTGAGGTGGCGCAGCCACCCAGGTGCGGCCCCGCCGAGTCGCCGCCCCGCGACGGCCAGTCCGGTGAACCACCCCCACGACACGATCAGACAGCCGACGGTGAACGACCAGCGGCTTCCTCCGGCGTACGCCAAGGCGTTCGTCCCAATCACACCGACCGTGTCTAAGATTGCGTGCGGGTTCAGTATCGAGACGGAGGCGGTGAATCCGACCTGCTCGCGCGTCCCGAGTCGGTCTGCTCCGGTCGTATCGGGCTCGAAATCCGGCGCTGCATAGAGTACCCAGCCGACGTAACAAAGGAAGACGAATCCGGCGGCAAACAACGCCGTCTGTAGCCACGCGAACTCGAGTACGACGACTGACACCCCGAGCACCGCGAGGAGGACTAACAGCGTGTCGGCGACACCGGCGGTGACCACCGTGGGTACGGCCTGTCTGAAGCGTGGCTGTGCGGCCCCCTGCTGAAAGATGAACACGTTCTGTGGCCCGAACGCGACGATGAGCCCGAACGAGAGCACCAGTCCGTGCGTGAACGCGGCCAGAGACATGTGTCGGTCACGCTCGGTGGCTGATGGACAAAGCCCATCCGATCCCGACGTCACGTCGACTCCCCTAAGATGAGAGACTAATGGAACGACGAGGGCAGCCCGGTCTGCTGGAGGCACTCGTATTGGACGTCGTTCGCCTTCACGAAACCTGGATGGAGACGGTCTTCCCCGGACAGCTCGACCCGAGCATGGTGCTCGGCAAGTGGAAGCCGAAGGTGCTCCCGCAGCGGGTCGCGTACTACCTGTGGGGTGCGCTCGGCGCGCCGCTCGTCGCTCTCGTGTGCCCGTTTCTTTTCGTCGGCCTTGCGACCAGGTTTGATGCCCGTAAGTTCGACAGCGCGGTGACGCGACTGGGCATCGCCGGCGTGATTCTCGCGGGCGCGCTCACTCTGTTGACGTACTTCCAGCTTGGGCTCGCCGACGTCTTCGCGGTGGGGATCGCAAGCGTTGTCGCCGCTGTCGCCGCCGGGCTCGCTGCGGTCACCTCGAAGACGGGCGGTCGACTCACCAGCGTCCTGCTCGCGTACCCGAGTGAACTGCTCGGGTGAGGTCACTGGCTGACCGTCTCTCACGTAGACTCGTCGAATCGCTCCCGTGCGGTCTCGAACGCCGTCTCCTCACGCTCTCTCGTTCGCCGTCCCTCACGCTCGGCGACGGCCTCGGGGTCGGGCGCGGCGTCGTCGTCGACCCGAGCGAACGAGTCGTGTACCTTCGCGTGACACCACCGACAGAGCGCGACCGTGACCTCGTGGGATGGGTCGTCGTCCC
>CAZDEJ010000035.1:0-17747 GCA_964504395.1 uncultured Halobellus sp.
CGCCCGGAACACTAACGACCGGCCTCATCCCGAGGCGGCGTGCCGCGTCGGCCGGGAAACCCTCGTGTCGGGCGGTCCGTCTTTCGGGCGCGGACGGTCCACGGTGTTGCACACCCGGGTTCGCCGTCTGGTCATCGCTCCCGTGCCGGGAGAACTCGGACGGGGACTAAGGGTGCGCAGTTCGGGCTACGCGGGCCGGCCCAAAGGTCATTGCGACTGCGACGCCGCCCTCAGACCACGTACTCGGATTCGGGGATCTGGACGTATCGTCCGTTTCGAGCGGCGAACTTCGCGCGCTTGTAACTCAGGACGAGTCGGGCGGCGCTGAACCCCGCGCCGATGTTCGACGCCCTCAGGATGCTGTATCCGCCGCCGCTGTTCAGGAGCTGTTGGGCCGTCGAGAACGCCCAGTCCCAGTCGTCGGGGTGGTAGTCGTGGACGACGTCCGCCATCGCGACGTTCCGCAGGATCTCGTCGCCGATCGCCTCCTTCCAGCGGTCGTTGTACGACGAGAGGTCGCCCGCAGCGGCGAGTTCACCCGCGATCGCGCCCGTCCTGACGGCCGTGTGGTCGCCGCCCTCGTGGAACGCCGAGGTCGACCCCATGGCGCCGCCGACAACCGCGATCCCCGCGTCGGTCGGCGAGTCGATCGGTCGGGTCGACGAGATGGCGTACGTCTCGGTGCCCTCGGACTTCCCGCGGTCCTCGACGACCGGGAACGCCGAGTCGACGTCGTACTCGTCGCCGTACTCCTGTTCGAGGAGGCGGCGAACGTACTCGCTGCCCTGCGGGATCCGATCGTCGTCCGGGCGCAGAAGCGGGTACGCCTCCCTGTCGGCGACGTCGTCGATGTCGAGACCGATCGGCATCGTGAGCCCGATCCGGGCGATGTTGTCGTCGTTCGGGAAGATCCACGGATAGGCGGTGTGGCCCGGCATATACCCCCACCAGAACTTGATCGCGCCCGCGACCTCCTCGTAGACCGGGTCGGGAAGGCGGCGGTGCTCCTGGTAGGCGATGTGGTTGGTTTCACGGGTCGAGAGCCGGTCTGTGACGTCGAACGGGAGGTACTCGTCGAGCACACCCGAGGTGACCTGCCGCTGTGGCCCGTCGGCGAGGATCAGGGTCTCGGCGCCCACGCTTCCCTCGCCAGCGGGCTCGAGGCGGTGACGGGGTCCGTCGGATGCGTCGGGGTCCGTCTCGACGCCGCGCACGGACGACCCGACCCGGTAGGTCGCCCCCGCCTCGACAGCGCGGTCGCGGAGGAAGTCGTCGAACCGCGCCCGGTGCATGCAGAACCCGAAGTGGTCGTACGAGGACCCGATCCCGGTCGACCGCATCGTGAGCGACTCCGTCGGGCCGATGAACTCCGCGCGGTCGAGTGTCCCGAGCACGACGTCATCGGGCATCTCGTCGGGGTGGGTGCCCATGATGTCTACCCAGTAGTCGAGAATCCCTGCTGCGTCCGTCGAGTCCGGCCCCAGTCGGTCCGGCCGGTCCGACCGCGGCACCCCCTTCTCGAGCACCACCGCCGACGCGCCGGCTGACGCCGCGGCGTGGGCGGCGGCGGATCCCGCGGGGCCACCGCCGACGATGGCCACGTCGAATCGCTCCATACTGCTATTCCGACTCCCGTTCGGTATTATACTGTCGGACGGAGTGCCGAACCGGTGCACTCCGGCGACGGGGGCACTCCCGTCGGTGCCGGCCGGACGGTCCGGGCCGCCACACTCACGAAACCAATAATAGTTACACAAAATCCGAAAAGCAATCAGTAGTGCCAACCCTTCGTTAGGGTAAGATGGTTGCATCGGGCAGGGGACGACACAGCACCCGGCGTGCGGTCCTCGCCGCGGGGGCAGCGACGGTGTTCGGTGGCGTTACAGGGTGTCTCGGCGACACCCGGGTCGTCCGTGTCCTGTCCGCCGGCAGCCTCGCGCGCACCTTCGAGGAGCACATCGGTCCGGCGTTCGAGTCGGAGACGGGAATCGAACTCCACGGAGAGTACTACGGGAGTAACGCCCTGATACGAATGATCGAGGACGGCACCACGGCTCCCGACGTCGTGGTGAGCGCCGACGCGACTCTGCTACGGGACCGCCTCTACGGCGCAGTCACCGACTGGGACGTCGAGTTCGCCGCCAACAGCCTCGGGATCGGGTACGACACCCGGACCGAACTCGGAACCCGGCTCGCCGACGGCGACCCGTGGCACGAAGTGACGCCTCGCACCGACGCCGGGGATATCGCGATCGCCGACCCCGACCTCGACCCGCTCGGATACCGGGCCGTCCAGGCCTTCGAGTTGGCCGGGCGGGCTCACGGCGTCACGGATCTCAAACGGGAGTTGCTCGCTCTCGTCTACCGGGAGCCGGAGGAGCCACACCTGCTGACGGGAGTCACGACGGGGTCGCGGGCGGCAGCGATCGTCTACCGGAACATGGCTATCGACCACGGCATCGAGTTCGCGGAGTTTCCCGCAGCGTACAACTTCGCGGACCCCGAGCGCACAGCCCACTACGCAACCGCGGAATACACCACCGACGAGGGCTACACCGCGGTCGGTCGGCCGATCCTGTACAACGCCACAGTGTCCAGCAACGCCGACGCGCCGGCCGCGGGCCACCGACTCGTGAACTTCCTCCTCGACAACCCCGGCCGGTTGACCGCCGCAGGGCTGTCGCTCGGCGGGAGTCTCCCACGGACGATCGGGGATGCCCCGGAGGCGATCGAGGTGTGATCGCCAACGATCCGGGGGTGGGACACGGATGAACGGCGGTGTCCCCACATCGGTGTCGCGGACTCTCCGCCGGCCCGACCTGGTCGTCCCCGCGCTCCTCGGCGGGCTGTTAGTGCTCTATATCCTGGTGCCGTTCGTCGCGTTCCTGTCACGGACGGGAGTCGCGGGCGTTGTCGCCGGGTTGTCGGAGCCGGGCGCGCGGACGGCCGTCCGGAACTCGCTGCTCACGGCGCCGGTTGCGACCGCGATCGCGACGGTATCGGGCGTGCCGCTGGCGTACGTCCTCGCCCGCCGGTCCTTCCGGGGAAAGCGACTGGTGGAGTCGCTGGTGGTCCTACCCTTGGTACTCCCACCCGTCGTCGGCGGCGCAATGCTCCTGACCGCCGTGGGCCGGTTCACGCCGATCGGACGCGCCGCGGCGGCGGCAGGCGTCCCGCTCACGGGAAGCCTCCTCGGCGTGGTGCTCGCGCAGACGTTCGTTGCCGCCCCGTTCGTCGTCATCACCGCCCGCGCGGGGTTCGGCGCGATTGACGAGCGGCTGGAGCACGCCTCCCGATCCTTGGGGTACGGCCCGCTCGCGACGTTCCGGAACGTCTCGCTCCCGCTGGCCCGCGGGTCGATCGTCGCCGGAACCGTACTGACGTTCGCGCGGGCCGTCGGGGAGTTCGGCGCGACGATGATGGTAGCGTACAATCCCCGAACGATGCCGACCCGGATCTGGGTCGACTTCATCAGCGGCGGCATCGACGGGATCGTCCCGGTCGCAGTGGCGTTGCTGGCGGTCGCGCTCGTGGTGTTGACCGCGGTCCAGCGGGTCGGTCGCGTGCCGACGGTGGTCGACCGGTGATGCTCGAACTCGACGCGGTGTCGCACCGATACGACGGCGAGTCGGCGGTCGAAGCCGTCTCCTTCGGCGTCGGGTCGGGCGAACTCGTCGGCGTGTTGGGGCCGAGCGGGTGCGGGAAGACCACCCTGGTTCGGGCGATCGCCGGCCACCTTCACCCGACCGCCGGCCGCGTTCTGCTCCGCGGCACTGACGTCACCGACGACCCGCCCGAATCCCGGCGCGTCGGCCTGGTGTTCCAGGAGCCGACGCTGTACCCGCACATGACCGTCTCCGGGAACGTCGCCTACGGGGTGGCGGCACGGGACGTCGGACCCGACGATCACGACGCCGTCGTCATCGAGTATCTGAGACTGATGGGGCTGGCCGACCGGGGAGACGCCTCGCCCCGAGACCTGAGCGGCGGGCAGCGGCGCCGGGTGGAGCTCGCCCGAGCACTCGCACCCGAACCGGACCTGCTCGTCCTCGACGAACCGTTGTCGGCGCTGGATCGATCGCTTCGAACCCGACTCCGTTCGGAGATCGGGCGAATCCACCGCGAGACCGGCGTGTCGACCCTGTTCGTCACCCACAACCAACCCGACGCGATGGCGGTGGCCGACCGGTTGGTGGTGATGACGGACGGCCGGGTCGCCGCGGTCGGCACCCCGCGGGACCTATACGAGTCGCCGCCGACACCGTTCGTGGCGTCGTTTCTCGGGCGCTCGACCACGGTCGGCGGAACGCTTCTCGACACGTCGCCGCCGCGGGTCTCGGTGGGGGAGACGGAGCTCACACTCCCCGAAACGGAGACCGGCCGGTCAGTCGGGGAGCGGGTGACCTGTCACCTCCGGCCGCGGGATCTCACAGTGCGTGGTGCGGACGCTGCTCGCCCGTCGGGCGTGCCGTCGGAGGGGATCGAGCGGAGTGATGACGCGGCCGCGACGCCGGTCCGATCGCTCCGTGGTGAGGTGGCTGCGGTCAGGGACGCGGGTCTGCAGTACGACGTCCGCGTCGCGATTGCGCCCGACGGGGACGTGACGGTTGCCCGGACGGCCGCCCCGCCGTCAGTCGGGGCGCCGGTCGCAGTTGACGTGCCGGCCGGGGCGGTGACGCTGTTCGGATCCGAGTACGCGGCATCGGCGGCGGGAGCCGGAGTACCCGTTACGCACGTCGGGTGAGAGCCTCACTCGCCGACAGCCTCGGCGGGATCGACGACCGACTCGCTAACTTCGTCGACGCCGACGCGGTCGCACTGGTCGTAGAGCGGACACGCCTCGGGACCGTCGAGACACGTCGGCGTTCGGGCGCTGCAGTACTCGCGGCCGAACTGGATCATCGCGGTGTGGCCGAACCCGCACTTCTCGGCGGGGACGTCGGCCTCCAGCCGTGCCCGGACGTCTTCGTGGTCGGCGTCGGCGGGGGCCACCCCGATCCGGCGCGCGATCCGGTGGACGTGTGTGTCGACTGGAAACACGCCGTCGCGGCCGCCCGCAAACAGGAGGACGCAGTCGGCGGTCTTCGGGCCGACACCGTACATATCGAGGAGCGCATCGCGCACATCCCCGGAGTCGTCCTCGCGGACGAACTGGTTGAACGCTTCGGCATTGCCGTACTCCTCGCGGATCCGCGCGGCAGCGTCGATGATCACTTCGGACTTCCGATTGTAGAGCCCCGCAGCGGAGATGGTCTCCGCGAGCCGCGAGTGCTCGGCGTCGGCGAGGGCAGCCGCGAGGTCGTCGTCGCCGCCGTACCGCTCGACCAGCGCGTCGTGAGCGGGCTGGGAGGCGACGTCGCTCGTGTTCTGCGAGAGGATGGTCCGGACCAGACACTCGAAGGCGTCGGTGCCGCCGTAGGTCTTCTGCCAGTACAGGTCGCCGAGTTCGTCGATCACTGCCTCCGCGCGGGTCCCGGCGGTCCCGGGTTCGAACGTCGCGACGGCGGCGTCGTCACCGGCGATGTTCTCCTGTGGTTCGTCGGGCATGGCTTCCGGTTCGGACGGGACCGGCAAAAGCCGTCGGGCCGGACCAGTCAGTTTTGATGGGTGCGACACGCAACGGCGGGGCGAGGCCTTACACCGCGGTGAGCGTACACGGCGGCATCTCCAGGAACGCGGTCTCGTACCCGACGTGGCGGGCGACCTGTGGGGGGACGTCGACCGTGAGCTCCACGGTGCGCTCCGGCGTGAGTTCCGGGATCGAGCGGCCGTAGTGGAATCCGAGGGCAGGATCGATCGCGGCGTCGAGCCCGACCGGGTCGGCGCCGTCGACCGACGCCGACAGCCCCATGCCGGGGATGACGAGCCCGTTGTACGGTGTGTGCGCCGAGAGGGCCAGGTAGGGGTCCGGACCGAAGCGATCGGCAGTGACGACGCTTCCCAGGAACGCCGCGTCCCCGCTGGTTCCCCGGCCGAGCGTTGCCCCCGGCAGCGACTCGGGTGCGTACCCGGTCGGCAGCGCGTCCATCGACATCGGGTCTACGGCGCCGGCCTGGAACCGCCGGTCGTCGATCTGTCGGTACGGGAGCTCAGAGAGGGACTTCGAGGAGAACTCGAAGGCGATCGTCGCCTCGCCGCCAGCACCGAACCGCCCTTCGAAGGCGCCGTACCGCGGGATCGACAACCCGCCAACGCTCACCGTCAGGTCGTACACCCCGTCGCCGTCAAGCGGGAAGTTCGCGCCGTAATGAAACCCCATCCGTTGGGACAGCATCGGGTAGATCACCTCCTGGCTCACGAGGTCGCCGCTCTTCTCGATATCGACTGAGAGCCCCGTGTTCGGCAGGATCATCCCGGTGTCGGCGTCCCACGGAACCGCCATCAGGTGGATCGTGTCGTCGTTCTCGACAGGTGTCAGGTTCGTGACGTACGTGTCACCGTCGGGTTCGACAGTCCAGAACCGGTGGGGGTACGAGTAGGTCACCGCCACCCGGAGGTCATCGAGTGAGACTTTGCCGACCATTTCCATTCCCTCGACGTGGTCGGGGACGTAGACGCCCTCGGGCGTCGGCCGCGCGAACAGCTCGGAAACCCCTCCGCACCCGGCGATCGACGCGACCGCGGCCGATCCGGCCCCGGCGAGTACCTCTCGACGCTTCATACGCCCGGATCAGGTCCCGACGGACAAGCCGGTTCCGATCGCTCCCACCCGATCGCCCCCGATTCGTTTCACCCCGTCGGCGACCGGCACGTCCAGCCTGACGACCCGTCCGTCGGCATACATCACGAATGCCTCCTGGCCGCCGTCGCCATCGACGTCAGCGAGCGTGGCGTGGGTGAAGATCGGTACGTCCCGACCGTACGTCGACAGAACGTCGCCGGTTGTCGGGTCCACCAGGGTAACCGTCCCGTCGTTCCCAGCCGCGAGGAGCTCCGGCTCGCCGTCGCCGTCGAGGTCGCCGAGTGTCGGCGGCGGCATCATCTGCACGCGTTCGACGACGGTCTCAGTCACCCACTCGGTGTCGCCCGACGCGGCGTCGAACGCCCGGAGCTCCCCCTCCCGTCCCGCCGCGTACACCTCGGGCTCCCCGTCGCCGTCGCCGTCACCGAACGCGCGGACGGCCGCGAACGTGCCGACGGTCCGCCGCCACTCGACCCTCCCGGACGCCCCGTCGACCGCGATCACGTCGCCGTCGACCGTCGAGAGAACGGCTTCGAGCGGCCGGTCGTCGTCGGCCTGGCCGTGTGTCCCCCACGTGATCGAGTCGCCTCCGGCGACCGTCCGGGACCACTCAACGGAGCCGTCGCCGGCGAAGAGCGTCGCATCGCCCGCCCGGCCGGCGACCAGGAGTTCGGAATCACCGTCGGCGTCGAAGTCGTCGACGACCGGTTGAGCCCACACGTACTCGTCGAGGGTCGCGCGCCACAGTTCCGCCCCGTCGGCGTCGAACACGAACACCGTCCCGGCGACGTCGACAGCGACCGTCTCCGTCCCCGGTTCGGGCGACAGGTCCGCGACCACCGGCTTCGTGTACCCGTAATCGGAGAGCCGGTGGCGCGCGGTGACCGCCCCACCGGCGTCGAATACCGTCACCTCGCGCTCGGTCGTCGCCGCAAGGACTTCACCCGTGCCGTCGCCGTCGACGTCCGCGACGGTCGGGTCCGCGACAGCGTGGATGGTGCAGTTCGTCGCCGGAATGCCGTAGTTCCAGAGCGTCGCACCCGTCCCGGCGCTCACCGCGACGAGGGCACACTCGTCCGTCCCACCCGTACCACTGATCGGGGCATACACACGGTTGTCGGCCACCGCAACTGCGTGGTGGTTCGCCGAGACTCCGGTTCCGGTGTCGCTCGTCCACGTCGCCTCGAGCGACGCGTCGCTTCCGGACCCGCCCGCGAACCCGAACGCGACGACGCCGCCGAGGAGGAAGACGACCACAGCGACCGCGACGAGCGTCGTCGGCTTCACGCTCGACGATCCGGGCCGGGAACACCTGAGGGCTCCGGTCCGCGCCGGTGCCGAGGTGCCTCATGGCGCAACTGGCAGCGAGATAACCCACAGCGAGACGACCGTGTAGCCGACCATTAAAACGAGGTGCGGCGCGTGTGCGGCCGTCGCGGCCCGGCCGGTCGGGGCGAGTCGGCTCGTGACCACGTCGGCAGCGACGACGGCGACGACGTGGCCGCCGACGATACAAACGACCTGTATCCCCCAAAACGCCGGGACCGAGAGCCACCACAGGGGGTCGACGGCGTCGAGCCCAACCAGCCGTGGGAGCCGCCCGGCGCTCGTCGCGACGTAGGCTGCGTTGTGGGCGATCTCGTACCCCGCGAGGATCGGCACCAGGGTCGGCGCAAGTAGCAGCACCGTGCCGTCGACCCCGCCGTCGGGCTCCGGGCGGGTGTCGTCCCCGGCCGTCGCGGGCGGCCGACCGGACTCGAGCACCCACGCGACGACGGCGACCACGCTCCGGAACGCCGCGAGGAACGCGACGAGCCCCACGAGGTAGAGCAGGAGGCTCGCCGCGGCGTCGACCGGCAGCAGGTTCCGGACGCCGAAGGAGATGCCGCGGTACGCCGGCGACCCCGCGACCCCGTCGAACGTGACGGAGTATATGACCGCGACGACGAACGCGGCGGTCGCACGGTCGTCGACGGCTCGGTGACACCCGTGCCACGGGGACCGGACGGCGACGACGGCTCGGCCGTCGTCGCTGCGGCGCACCGAGACCGGTGCCACTCTGCCCAAGAGTCCGTACAGCACCGCCAGTGCGTCGGCGCGGTCGAACCACGTCCGGCCGAACACGAGCCCGCCGGCGAACAGAATCAGCGCGTAGGCTGCGACGACCGCGGCGGTCGCCGCCGGGCGCTGCGGGATGCGGGTAAGGTTCTCGATCACGCCGATGAGAACGACAAAGCCCGCGAACGCGGGCCACCGGCCGAGTCGCTCGGGGTAGCTGCGTGCGCCGATCTCTGCTCCCTCCAGCCGACAGACGGCGTCGTAGGCCGTCCGCCACGGCGAGAGGGTCGGCCACGGAGACCCCCCGATCGCCGCGACGATCCCGACCCCCTTCAGCCAGACGGACCACGTAAACAGCGTCGCGAAGTTCTCGCTCGCAGTGCGCGCGCCGACGACCCCGTGGAGTAGGACGGCGACGAACCCGAGCAGGAATCCGGCTTGCCCGGCGGTTCGGACGGTCTCCGCGACCCGTGGGGAAATCGATCCGACCTGTACCCCGGGACGCGGCGTTACGTCGAACCGCGCCACGAGCACGGCGCTCGCCGCGACCGTGAGACTCCCCCCGAGGTACACCAGCCCCAGCGGTACGGGGGCGTCGAACCGGGTCGTGACCCCGTGAGCGGACGCCCGTCCGACCGCAACGACGAGGAGCGCGCAGGCCGCAGCGAGGGATCCGGAGACCCGGTGTGGGAGGCGGTACCGCATCGAACTCGTCTACCGCCGCCGCCTACAAAACGAGCGCGGAACGGATCGCCCTCACGACACCAATCGACGGCGACCCAACGGCTCACTCCCGTCCGGAGGGACGCACTCACGGCACGATACACGTCCCTCGGATCGACCAGTCTTGGGGTCTCACGGCTGTGTCTCGGGTGTGCGAACTTCGGGACGGGACGGCCGTGGCTGGTGGACGGCCGTGCGGCGTCCCGGGAGATCATCGTCTCGGGAGCAACTTCTTCGGCACCGCAACCGTCCACTCACACGGCGAGAGCGAGGCGATCGCCGAGGAAGAGATCGTTCGGTACGTCGGCGCGAGCACGATGCCGGCCCGGAAACTGGTGAAGGATAGTGTCGACTTCCTCCCCGAGGTCAAGCCTCAAGATGTCCGGTTGAATCCTGATGACGGCGCTCCACGCTGCCGATGTCGACAACCGCGAACGGTTCGTCTCGACACGGCGTGAGTACAATCTCGTGGACCGCCACGAGGAGGCGACCGTGCTGCCGCTGTGCGAGGACCGAGACCAGGACCTCGGCGTCATCCCGTGGTCGTCGCTGGCCGGCGGCTTTCTCACCGGCACGCACGAGCGCGACGTCGAACCGGAGAAGGGCCGCGGACGATCGATCACCTCGAAGGCGACGCCGGGGCGCTCGACGTCGAGTCGACCACCGCGAGGATCGAGCGGGTGGAGGCCCCGATCACCCCGGCGTGGACCCACGAGATCGGGGACGTGTAGCGCCTCCCGGACGCCGACATCCTACCTGTGGGGCCCACAACCGGCCGGGCAGTCCTTCGCCCGCGCGGATGGCCGTCGTGAGACGTCGGCCACACGGTCCTAACACTTCGGTTCGGACCTGACGGCGTGCGACGAACCGAACGTCGGTCCGGAGTGCGGCGACACCCGACCCGAGGACGACCGGGTCCGGTCACTCCAGCCGCTCGGCGGCGTCGCGCTCGACGAGCGGCCCGGCGTTCGTCGCCGGCAGCCGCACCACGTCCTCGGATTCGAGGTCGTACTCCCGTTCGTCGACCCCGTAGATCCGCCCCACATCGGCCGTGATCCTGAGCGTGACGCGATCGTCCTCCGCGGTGGCGTCGCTGGCGGTGACGGCCGCGCTGCCGCCGTCGGTTTCGGCGCCGTCGACAACCGGAGCCTTCTGCCCGGGATCGTCGACAGCCTCCGGCGGGATCGGCTCCTGCCCGGCATCGGGGCCCGACTCCGAACCCGCCTCGGGGCCCGACGTCGAGGCGCCACCGCCGCCCATTGCGGCCGCCAGAACGTCGTCGGGCGCAGGCGGGTCGTCCGCCGCGGGCGGGTCGCCCGCCGGGCCGACTTCGGGAGTCAGCTGGTCGTCTCCCGCGCCGGCGGAGCCATCAGGGGCGGAGGGTGCCGGATCCGGATCCGCCGCCGCCGCGTCCGCGTCGGTCGCGTCGACACCGGCGGCCCCCGACGGCTCGTCCGTCGGCGGGGTCGCCCCGGAACCGACGGGCGACGGCGCTTCGGTGTCTATGTCGATATCGGCGTCGCTGTCGCCACCCTCGCCCGCGAGCGTGTCGAGGATCGACTGCCGGTTCCGTTTGATCCGCTCGACTAAGTCGTCGAACAGCGCGTGCTCCTCGACAGTGAGCCCGCTCGTATCCGCGTTCATGTCCGCGGCCGCGAAGGAGGCGAGTTTGACCACCTTGCCAACGCGGCGCTCGTAGATCGCCTCGACAACGTCTTCGGCGGTCCCGATCTCGTCGGTTAGCCGTCCCACCTCGGGATCCCCGAACGGGTCGTCGGCGGCGTCGGCCGCGCGCCGTCGCTCGGCTTTTCGCGTCTGAATGTAGGTCGCGACGTCCGAATAAAACGAGTCACGGAGGTGCTGGAGGCTGTCCTTCTGGCGCTCGGTGCGTCGGACGCTCCGCAACTCGTCTAAGTCCATGCGTGAATCACTCCGTTCGTTTCTCGGCGCGGCCCCTACTCATCAGGAAAACGCCGAGACATTCCTCGACTGAGTGCTTACCCTCCTGGATACTAAACGTGTCGCCGTCGAAGGTGACCTCGCCCGGATCGGTGACTGTGATCCGGATGTCCCGGCCGCGGAACCGGCCGGGGATCGCGTCCTCGAGCGGTCGGAAGTCGTCGATCTCCGCGCGGTCGAGCGGCATCACCGCCAGCCCCGACCCGCCGTGGAGGCTCCCCGGGAGCCGGATGAGCCGCTTCGTGTCCGTCGTCACCGGTTCGTCGATCGGCGCGGTGTCGGAGTCGACGACATCCTCGGTGAGGGTGTCGACCAGGATCCGCGTCCCCGGACCGCCGGCTTCGACGTTGCCCGCCCGGATCGCATCGAAGTTGTGTCGGAGTTGGCCGAGGATCGTCTCGGCGCGGCCCTCGCCGATCCCGTCGAGTTCCTGAAGCCGCTCGAGCGCCGCGGTCTCCTCCATCTCCCGAAGCGTCTCCGCGAGGTCGACAAGTCCGGCGTGGACCCGCGCCCCCCATCCGCCGCGCCGTCGGAGCACCCGTCGGGTCGTGCCCTGGTTCGATTCGGTTTCGATCAACCCCTCGCGGTCCAGGTCGATCGCGCGGACGTAGTCGACGATCTCCCGGCGGGCCTCGCTGTCGAGCCCTCGGATCTCGGGGTCGCGGACGTGGACGTGGTACCCCCGGCCGCCCGAGAAGACGACACTGGTCTCCTCGAACCCGAAGTCGTCGTCGAGAAACGACAGGAGACGCAGCAGTGCCTCCTTACACTCGGCCAGCATTTCGGCGTACGACGCCTCCTCGGGGTCGACACCCGGGAGGTGGTCGGCGTCGAGGTCGAACACGAGGTCCGCGGACTGCCACCCCTTCTCGTCCATCGACCCCGCGCCGGGATCCGAAAACCGCGCCGACGAGAAGTAGACGTGTCGGGGGGCGGTCCGGTGGAGGAAGTCCCCGAGGTCGCCGATGTCAAGCAGCGACTGGTGGCGGACCATCGTTGTCGAGCCCGCGCTCCAGGGGATGTGCCCCCACTCGCGGCGGTCGGCCGCAGGCGGGAGGGAGACGCCGCTCCGGCGGTAGTAGTCGCCGAATCGCCCCTCCAAGTAGGTCCGTGTACGGGCCTCCATCGGTCTGCGTCGGTAACCGTGGCCGTCGTAAAGCCGTTGCGTCTCGCCCGGCCACCCTCACACTGTCGGCCATACGTGCGTGACGATTTCCCACACCCCGGGGTGTCGAGATCCGTCACGTGACGATAGCCGACAGTATCACTCGAGCGTGTCGCGCTCGGGGATCCCGTTGCGGCCGAGGATGATCTCCTGGGCTTCGACGTCCTCCAGCGACGCGACGAGTCCGCCGACGTCGAGGACGCCGTCGTCGGTTTTCAGTCGGAGCGACGCCACCTCCTCGGTCTCCTCGAACGTGGTCGTCTCGACCCGCCCCTCCACGAGCACGGCGTCGCCGGTGTCGATGTCGCGGCCGGTGATCGACGCGTAGAACGGCCCCTCGAGTTCGCGGACGTCCTTCACCGCGCGCCGGATCGACGCGTACCGGCGGGGGAACGGCCGGCGCTTGCCGTCGGTCGACAGCGTCTCCGCGGTCGACCACAGGACGGTTCCAAAAAAGCCCGACACCAGGAAGCCCAGCGCCGACCGGTTGAAGATCACGCCGTACCGTTCGCGGTCGTCGCGTAGCGCGTCCTGGGTGGCGTAGATGGAGTAGTCGCCGTCGGCGACCGCCAGGACGGGCGTGGTGATCCCGCGGCGGGCCCGCGCGATCGTAGAGACCTCGCCGTAGTCGAACTCCGCGGGATCCGGCGCGCGCGAGGCGGGGGTGACGAGCAGGTCGATGCTCACACCGTCGTCGATCGCGGCCGCCAGATCCGCCCGGAACCGGTGGAGGAGGTCGGGCGTGAGCGAGAGCACGAGCTCGTACGCCGCGCCGTCGATTATCTCCTCGATGTATCTGAGGATGGTCGACCGGGACTTCACCAGCGAGACCGCTTCGGTCTCGCGGGCCGGGGCGGTGTATCGCGCTTCGAGTTCGGAGACGAGGTCGTCGAACGACTGCTTGACCCCGCCGAGGGCGTCCTCCGGGGCGACTGCGACGATCTTCATCGGCCGCGATTCCCGGAGTTCGACCAGGCCTCGGTCCGAGAGGCTGCGCACCGTGTCGTACACCCGCGGTTGCGGGATCTCCGTCCGGTCTGCGATCTCGGAGGCGGTGAGCTCGCCGTGTTCCAGTACTGCCAGATACGCCTCGATCTCGTACTCCCCGAGGTCGAACCGCTCACCGATCCGCTCGAGGGTCGTCCGGAGGTCGTCGGTCACACCCGACGATCCACCCCCACCCACTTACTGTTTACTGTACTTCGAGTAGCACCGGGTTTCGAAATCGGATTGTTTCGGATCGAGGGTGGGCCCCGGAGAGTCCCGACGGACCATCCTTTTGTTCGCCCCTCGCGTGGGCGGTGATATGTGGTTGCTGACACCCGCCGTCGGAAGGCTCGCCGACGTCCTCGGGAGCGGGGCGGCCGTCGGCGTTCCGCAGTGGGCGCGGTTCCCCGGCTGGCGGTGGGTCGCGGCTGCGCTCGTGGTCGTCGCCGGGGTGGTGCTGTCACGGTACGTAGTCCGGCTCGCGGGACGGCCGGTCGCTAGGCAGTTCCGCCGGCAGAGTGTCGCACAGATGGCGCTCCGGTTGCTGCGAGCGGGCGTCGTCGCCGGTAGTGTCGGTATCGCGGCTGCCGTGCTGGGGTTTCGGCTCGGCAACATCGTGCTGTCGGTCACGGTCTTCTCGGCGGTTCTGGGGGTCGTGCTCGCGCCGATCGTCGGGAGCGTGATCAACGGGCTGTTTATTCTCGCGGACCAGCCGTACGAAATCGGCGACATGATCGAACTCGGCGACGGCCGTCGTGGGTTCGTCGACGAGATCACTGTCCGGTACACGAAGCTCTTTACCCTGGACAACACGTTTCTCGTGGTCCCCAACTCGACGATGCGCGAGCAGCTCGTGACCAACTACTCCGCGGAGGACGAGCGGGTCAGACTGGAGTTGGACGTCCTGGTCACCTACGGCTCCGACACCGAGCAGGCGAAGCTGTTGCTGCGGCGCGCCGCACGGGACGACGAGGCGGTGATCGGCGGCGGGCCCGACATCCGGATCGGGGCCGCACGGTACCCCGCAGCCCCGACCGTGTTGCGGTCGTCGTTTGCCGACGACGGGGTGCTCCTTCGGCTCCGGTACTGGGTCACGAAACCATACAACATTCCGACGATCGAATCACGGATCCGGGACCGAGTTTGGGACTCGTTCCGGGCCGACGACGTCGACATCGAGTTCGCGTACCCGCACCGACATCTGGTGTTCGATGACACCAGCGGCACGCTCGACGCCAGTATCGACACCGGGCGGGTCGGGCCGGCAGAACGGCACGATCCGGTGGAATCGGAGTAGCCCGAGGGCGAGCGACGGTCGCCGCCGATCCGGCGACACGCCCCCCGGTGGATGTGTCGACCTGTCGGAGCGCGGCTACGCTGTCGTCTGCGTGCCGTCGGCGCGGACGGTGATCACCGTACAGTCGAGTTTCTCCCGGAGATACGACTCGATGTCGGGATCGTCGAGAACCCGCCGCAGCATCTTCCGCCACCGGCCCACCTGCTTGGACCCGAGCACGACGATGTCGGCCTCGTCGGCGGCGACCTCCTCCAGAATCGTCTCCTCGACTAAGAACCCGCGGCGAACCACGTATCGCACCCGCTCGACCGACCCGAACGCCGACTCCACCGACCGGCGGAGCATCGCGCGGGTGACACCCTGATTCTCCTGGTAGAGGTCCACGTGGAGGACAGTGAGTTCGGCCTCCCGCTCGTTGGCGATCCGGACGGCTTCCGAGAGCGTTGCCTTCGAGTGTCTTGTGAGCGGATAACGAACGGGAACCACCACGCGTACCATTACGTCGACCCAGACGCCCATGGGTCCTGAACGTTTCCATCGGATCGGCGGTCGGGACCCGCCGATGGGCGGCGCTGAGCCGGGACACGCGAACCTTCCGTGGCTGTATACGCCGCTGCCGGCGTCTACAGGGCTGGGTCCGCCTCACTGCCCCATTCGATCCGCCCCTCGACCACCGGATCGATGCCGACGGCCCGGGCGTACGCCGCCAGCACCTCGTACTGGAGGCCGGCCTCGTCGGTACGGTGCCGCTCTCCGAGCGTCGGGAACTCGTGGTCGGTATGTAGCAGGTACGCCGACGTGGCGAGCGTATACGTCGCGTCGGGGTCGATCGGGTCGCCGTCGACCCGAGCTACAGCCAGCCTGGCGGCGTCGGCGTCCCACCGGAGCCGGACGCCCGAGACGTGACCGTGCCACCAGTCGGGGTCGCCGAAGTCGACGACCGTCGCTGCCGACTCCCTGAGCACCGCCCGCAACTCGGCGCCGGTGACGGTCGCCTCGACAACCCGCTCCTCGAAGGGGATCACGCTCACGAGATCCGACACGGTCACGTCGCCGGCGAGCGGCGGGCCGTCGCGGATCCCACCGCTGTTCTGAAGTCCCACATCGGCGTCGACCGACCACCGATAGGCGTCGGCGACGAAGTTGCCGATCCGGGTTTCGCCGGCGAACACCGCAGTGTCGCTCCGGTCGATCGGCTCCGAGACCCGGCCGACCACCTCGTCGAGGCCCTCGGCGTCGATGCGTCCCCGGAGCGCCGACACGACACCGTCGGCGACGGGAGCGCAGGCGGTCCTGTGGCGGGTGACGCCGGTCACCCCCGTCGCGTCGAGTCTCACCTCAAATATGGCGTGGCCGTTCGCGCCCGGACGGAGGAGCCGGGTCCCGGCAACCCGGTCGTTCCGGGCGGCGTGGACGTGCCCCCCGAGGATCAGGTCGACGTCGACGCGTCGCGCGAGTTCGTCGTCGCCCTCGCCGAGGTGCGACAGCGCCACGATCCGGTCGGCTCCCGCCGCCCGGAGCTCCGAAACCGCGCGCTCGGCGGCGTCGTAGGGGTCGGAAACCCGCAAGTCCGCCGCCATCGGGTTCAACGACGGCGTCGCCGGGTCGGTGACGCCGATGAAGCCGATCCGGACGCCGTCGACCGATTCGACGGTCCACGGAACCGTCTCGTCGGCCGCGAACCGGTCGCCGTCGGGACCGTACACGTTGGTCGCGACCCAGGACTGCGGGGCGTCGGCGACGAGCGACCGGGTTGCCTCCGGCCCGAAGTCGAAATCGTGGTTGCCGAACGTCGCCACGTCCGCGTCGACGGCCTCGAAGAGGTCGAGTGCTTGCCGGCCGCACTCGATCAGGGCCAGTACCCCGGGGGCGGTGTTGTCCCCCGTTCCGCAGACGAGGGCGTCCGGGCCGCCCAATTCGCGGATCGTGCCGGCCAGTCGCCCCACGCGGACCGGGTCATCGTAGACGTTCTCGACGTCCGAGTAGTGGAGGAGCCGTGGCATCCGTGTGCACTGGTCCTGCGGCGGAAAAGAACTCGTCGGTGCGGGCCGTCACTCAGCGTTCCGATCGGGGCCGACACCGTACCGTCGGGCTACTCGTCGTCGTGGAGCTCGAAGGCCACCGTGACCTCCGCTTGGTACTCCCGGCCCTCGACCGACGCCACCTCGACGCCGAGTTCGTCGACTTCGACCCAGCAGACGTTGTCGAGAGTTGCTTCCGCGCGGTCGATCGCGTCGTCGGTCGCGCCGTCGAAACTTTCCTCGCTCCGGCCGATGAGTGTGACTTTCTTGAAGACCATGGGTGTGTCCTCCGTCGTGCCCGACGCACCGATGCACGTCAGACGTATCACTCCTGTGCGGCCGCCTCATTATAGCTTCGGGAGCGTGTGGAGACCACGTCCCCGGTCCGTCTCACACCAGCCAGGTCTTCTGGTGTCGCTCCGGGTCGAACGGCTCCCTCGTGCCGCGTTTCAGCTTGTAGTAGTGGCGGATCCCCTCACCGATCATCACGCCCAGATACAATCCGACCGACGAGAGCGCCAGGGCGAGGTCTATGAGGTTCCGGAGGAGCTTCTTCCGCCGATTGGCGTCGACGTGTGCGAAGATGATCCCGATGTCCTGTCGGCGTTGCCCCCCGGCCTGGGGCTGTTGCGTATAGTTCTGCTGGGGCTGTGCCTGCCCACCGGGACGGGCCGCAGCCGGCTGACGCCCCTGGTTGCGGCCGGCCGCGCCCCCCGGCTGGCCACGCTGGGCACCGGCTCCGCCCGGTGGTTGTCCCCGCTGGGCACCGGCCCCGGCGGACGCCTGGCCCCCGGACGCGTTCGGCTGTCGGACGCCGCACTCCGGGCAGATCTCGGCGCGTTCCCTGATGATCTC
>CAZDEJ010000036.1:0-17517 GCA_964504395.1 uncultured Halobellus sp.
GGAAGCCGAGGAAGATCCCCAGCGCCGCCCGCTCGTTGGGTTCGAGATCGAGCAGGTCCCAGGTACGCTCGTCCTCGGGAATCTCGAAGTCGTCGCCGAAGTCCCCCTCCTCGAGGTGGAGGAGGATCTCCCCGTCGGTTACCTCGTAGGCGGGGTGACCGGCGATCACTTTCGCGGTCGTTGACTTCCCTGACCCGTTCGGGCCCATCAGGGCGTGGATCTCCCCGGAGTTGACTTCCAAGTCGACGCCACGGAGAATCTGTTCGCCGCCGTCCTCTGCAACGCTCGCGTGGAGGTTATTGAGTTGAAGTGTGGCCATTATCTTGCTTGTTCCTCGTATACGTTACAAGGGGGGAGTCGCTCATAATGGTTACGCATTCGCCACTCGAGAGTTCACTGTGTAGAAAATTTATTTTGCGGTTTCTGAATCCAAGCGGCGATCGACCGGCCGGGATCCGCTACGTGAAACTCCCGAGTCCGGTCTGTTCCTGGCCGGATTTGACCTCGTCCCACGACATTCCGAGCGCCTCGATGATCCGCTCGATCGGTCCCTTCAGGGTCTTGTTCAGCATCTTGTCCCAGTCCACCTTGAACGCCTCCGGGAGCTGGTCGTCGTACTCGATACAGATCACGTCGGGGTCGCGCTTGAACTCGCTGTACAGCGGGTCGCGCTGGGGGTCGTAGCCTTGCGCCTCCATCTCCCGGAACCACGAAGGGTGGACCTTCCGGAGGTAGAGCCGTTTCGGCTTCGACCCCCGGCCGAAGTTCGTCCCCAGGAACTCGTTCGCGTACTTCGCGCCGCGGACCTGCGCGGTGTCGGTGTCGTAGGCCTCGAGGCGCTTGCCGATCCCGCCGGGGATCCCGATCTCGCCGACCGGGACTTCGCCCGTCTCGAAGTCCTCGATGATCCCGTTGAGGTAGTCGACGATCTCGTCGGTGTCCTCCCCGCGAACGATCATCTCGATCACCCGCTTCTGGACTTCCTTCGTGATCGGGGCGATGTCGGAGCGCTTGTACTCGAAGCCCGTGATGTCGATGTCGTCGACGTCCTTGCCCTCCTTCCAGACGATGTGACCGGCGTACCGTTTCTTCTTGCCCGCCTGGAAGAACCGGCGGTAGAGCTTCTCGAACTCGATCTGGAAGCGGTGGTGGGCGGCGTCCAGTTCCCGTAGCGCGAACTCGTCGTAGGAGTCGTTGATATACTCCTCCAACTCGAAGGACTGCTCGATGGCGTCCTCCTTCGAGACGTCGTCTTCGAGTTCTAACATAACTGAATCGGTGTTGTGGAGGACGACTCCACCGACACCGTCGACGAAGTTCTCGTTCTCCGCGACGCTGAGGTCGTAGACGTACCCGTCGTGGTCGACCTCGGTTAAGATCGGATCGCGGCCTCTGCCGTACGAATCGACGGTTCGAATCGTGTACGCTCCCCTCTCTTCCCGGTATTTCAGCGAGTGCTGCGTGTCGCGTTGCGTGAGCAACATCGAAAGCCCGGCGGCGAGTTCGCGGCTCACCGTCTCGAAGTCGAAGTTCCGCTCGGCGCACTCGTCGGCGTAACGCGGGAACTCCCGTGACCTGTCACCCTCGACGAGCGTATCGAGGAACAACTGCTGTTGCGCCTCCGGGAGATGATACACGAACGAGGGGATTCGCTTGCCTCTCGACGTTTGACCCGCGAACTGCCTGAAGAAGACCGCCGCAAGCTCGTTCATCATCCGGAGCGTGAGCGTCTCGTCGGCGTACTCGACCGAGCCGCCCCCGTCAGCTGTGGTGTGCTCGACTGTCCGCCGCTCTCTGGTATCGCTAGCGACGATGCTTGCCGTCGTGTTCTCGAACAGGCGATGGTAGTCCGCTTGAAGCTGTTCGAGCCACCCCCGCCGGGACTCAGCGATGCTCGCACCGAATCTTGAACTGGTGGTTTCGATGGTCGAAGCGCTTCCCTCCGGAACGTACGCCCCGAGGAGGCGGATCAGCGCGCGTCCCGCTTCGCTATCGACATCGATGGATCGCTGTATTTTGACCGTCGAGTCGAGGTCGCCGTAACGTTCGTGGCCGAACCAAACGTACTCGTCGTTGGCGTGGACGCGTTTCGTCTTGACTGTGGTTCCGCCGGTGCCACGTCCGTCCTCGTATTCGCGTTCACATCCGTGGAGCATCTCATAAACGTCGATCGTTTCGACAGGTTCGACACTCGGGACGTCCGGAATCCGAAGGGGTTCATCGACCGCTTCTGGCGTCGCCTCCACGAACTCCGAACCGTCCTCGACGACGTAGGAGTGACCCCGTGTCGTCGTCGATTCCCCGACCTTGTGCTGGAGTTTGACGACGTTCGAGTCCGTCTCGTGGCGGATGACCCGCTCGATTGGCTGCCACTCGGCGTCGCCGGCGTCACTCAGCGAAAGGGCCTCCCAGCCGTTAGCGGTCCGCCGCTCCTTTGGCAGACCTGCGGTACCGCTTGGTGCCCCATCGGCCGTCACGAACTCCGCGGATCGGGTATCGACCGCCCGCTCGAACAGTTCCTCGATCGGGACGATCCGCATCCGCCCCTCCGGATCGCGGACGACCACTGGACGGTCACCGGTAACGCTGTCCCCGTATATCACTTCCTTGCCAATTTCGGCCGCGGCATCGGCGGTGTGTTCGATCACCTCACGGCCGGTTGCGGTGACCGCAGCGCCCATCTCCTTGTCGTAGAGTCGGAATCGATCCCACCCCAAAACGCCGTACAACGAGTTCCCAGCCCACTGGAATTTGCCATTGCGACCGGCGAGCAAGGTGTTATTATCCGCGACCGTCACGCAGTAGACGCCGTCCTCGGCGGTACTTCGACTGCCGCTACGGTGCATCCGGATGGAATTCTTTGCGTCCTCGGTGCAGTAGATACGCCATGCACCGCTATCATAGTTGTAGTTTACAGGTTTCCCCAAGTGGGCACAGAGACGCAGCACGTCATCCCGTAGTCGTTCACTCGAGGTGCTATATCTCCACGAATTGACCTTCCGGTCTCCGTCGCCATCGATTACCGTATTGAGGAATCTCCGTTTCTGCTCTTCGGAGGCGTTGAACACTATCTCGGGAATACGCATGTTTTCGCTTCCGTGTCCGCAGAGTGCATCGAGTAGATCTGCCCAAATCCGACTGGAGAAACTAACTCCCCTGTCATCTTCATACCAATAGTCGACCATTTTGTCGACAACAGAAGTAATTCGTTTTCGTGCCGTGTCTCCTTCTTGAGCGATTTTTACCCGACAATTAGCGGTCTTAGCCCGATATACTGATCCTTCTGCGACGTACCAAGCCAAGAACTCAAGGAACGTATCCGTATCAACTGTATGCTCAATATTTGCTTGCCCGTAGCGCGCAGCGGCTTTCGTTCCTCCGTCTGAGAGTGTAAGAGTAGCATCTGTGTGTTCTCGTGCCAATTCGACAATATCCATCGTATTGCCGAGGGAATCTTCGTGCTCGACCGACCAGTCGTGCGGGAGTTCGTAGTGGGAGTAGTCGTCGAGGTCGCCGGCCTCGACGAACCGGTAGCCATCCCACGTCGCGCCGTTCTTCGCGTTCTTCCGGACCAACATTCGATGGTTGGGTGTGACGCTGAAGTCGACCTTGCTGGTCTGGATGTCCACCAGATCGCCTCGGTAGTCCGGATACGCGTGTGTCTCCTCGACTGGCTTCACCTCCATCCGCATCGTCTCTGGATCGATCGAGTAGACCGCGTCGCCGACGTCAAGATTGCAGATGTTCCGAACACCGGTTGGAGTGAGCACCTCGGTGTCCGGCGTGAAACAGTTCATAATAACCTTGACAGCTTGCTGCTGGCGGTCGTACTGCTCGTAGGGTTGAGTATCGGGACCGTGGTCGTTCCGCAGCGACTTCTTTTCCTCTCGCTCGGAGAGCAGGGTGTCGATCATCTCCCGGATGATGCCGTCGGGATTCCGCCGGAAGTGGGTCCCGTTGGGGGCCTCGAACGTCTCGCCGTCGTGGGTCTCGGGGTCGACCTTCGTCTCGGGGGAGGCGTTGATCGTCGTCATCGCCATGGGATAGAGCGATTTTAAGTCTAGAACAGTGACGTTTTCTTTGACCCCCGAGATCGGGTCGAACACCGCGCCGCCCTCGTAGTCCTCGGCGTCGGCCTGGCCCTTCGAGGGCAGCGCGAAGCGGCCGTGGGCCTCGTGAAGGATGTACTGGTCGACGGTGTCGCCCGGGGTCGGGGCGTCCTCCAACTTGCACCCGACGAACGTCCGGACCTCGTCCCAGAAGGCGATGATGTCCTGTTTCCGATCGATCTCGACGCAGAGTTCCACGTCGCGGACGTTGTACTCCAGCAGGCGCTCGGGGTCTTCCTCCCAAAGGTCGCCGATGTCGCCCGTGTACCGCTCCTTGCCCGCGTCGAGTTCGAGTTCCCCCACGGCGTCGAGCCGGTAGGATTCGAGTTCGGTGAACTGCGTGCGCTTGTACGCGTAGAGAAGATCGAACACGACGCGGCCCTTCACGTCGGGACCGCCCCACCCGCTGCGCCACACCTCGTCGATTCGGGAGAGCCGGTCGGGGTCGAGGTCCTGGTCGGCGGCGGGGTCGAGCACCTCCATCCGGTCGAGAAGATATGGCATATCGAAGTCCTCGAAGTTCCAGCCTGTCATAATATCCGCACCCGTCTCCTCGATATACGAAACGAACGCGTCGAGCATCGCCTCCTCGCGCTCGAAGGTGCGGACGTCGACGACGGTGTCCTCGCGGAACGGTTCATAACCCGGGAGTTCCGACGGAGTCTCGACACCCTCGGCTGCCCCCGGGGCGTCGTAGAGCCACGCGATGTACTCGTCGCGGTAGGAGTCGTGGCTCGTCAGACAGACGATCGGCTCCTCGCCCTCCTCGGGGAACCCCGAGCGGTCGTCGACCTCGATGTCGAAGGTGTTCACGCGGAGGTCGGCCTCGACGTCGACGGGGTCGATCTCGTCGTGGGGGAGTTGGATCGTGCCGTCGCCGAGCCGGCGGGCGGGGACGCGGATCCCGCTTTTGATGTCCTTGTCGATGAGGAGCCGGTTGGGAAAGAGGATGTCCGCCTCGTAGTGGTCGAAGTCGTCGCGGATCGCGCCGACGTCCCGCGGCGTCCGCGTGCAGATCTTCGTGAGGTCGTCGCCGCGGATGCTCTCGAAGCCCGCCTCGGTTCGAGTGATAACGTCACGGTCGAGAGCCTCGTCGTCGAGGGACTCCGTCGGGGCATAGAAGTACGGCTCGAACCCGAGAACGCGGACGTGTTCGGGGTCGTTGTCCGCGGTTCGACCGAAGACGTGGACAACGGGGTACTCCCGGCTGCCGTTGCCCTCGATCGTGTAGTTCACCTGCGTCACCATCAGCTCGACCGTCCCGTCGGCGTCGGGAAAGCGGACCCCCTCGGCGTCGACAACCTCGGAGACGTGGCCGCCGCCGTTGCCCGCGATCGCAACCGCCTCCGCGTCCGGTCGGGCGTCGTCGGCGTCGCCGTCGTCACTCCAGTCGTCGGAGAGCCCTGCCTGTTTCATACCGACTCTTCGACGCTCCCGAGTAAAAACTTCGGTATTACCGTCGCCCCGGCCGGGCAGCACGCGGACATACCCCGCGCCGTCTCCGGAGCCGTGACGCGATTTGTCGCCGGGGCGGCGAGAATCGATCCGGACGCAAGACATATACTGTGGTATAGCGTACCACAGATCACGATGGTTGACCGCCAAAACTCCGAACGGACGGACCGGTCCCCGGCCGCACCCACGCGACTGGCGGATGTGAGCGGACTCGCCGCGATCGAGTCCTACGAAGTCGACGACGGGATCGTGTTCTACGACCCACAGAACCCGCTCGCGTGGGTCGAGGCGGCCCGAACCGTACCGCTCACCGAGCGGTGTTGAGCCGGGCGGACTGCCGGAGCGAACGTCTTTTGCGGTCCCCGGTCGTGATGCGACCATGCTCTCCGAGTCCGACGAGTGGCCCGACGAACCCGACGAGCCGGACCCCGAAGCCCGGTGGGGCGACCCCGAGACCGATCTCGTGTCGATCCCGAGCGTGGAAGCGCCGGAGCCCCCTGACCCGGGACCGGAGGGAGCCGACGTCGAGGTCGACAGCGAGGTCGCGAGGTTCTTCTGGGTCTCCGTGGTCTACGCCAACGTCGCACTCGGCGGGATCTGCATCGGGCTGTTGCTCGTCGGGTTCCGGGGCGAAGTGACTGTCGGCGGGGCTGCGGTCGGTGTCGGGCTTCTGGCGAGCTATCGAACCTACGACGTCTACCAGCGGTACCAAACACGAGTCGTCGAGGGTGAGGATGACAACGGCGGCGACGACCGAACGGCGACCGGAGGCAACGGGGACGAGAGTGTGGACGACCCCGGCGTCGCCGGCACCGACTGAGCCGCCGCCAGCACAACCGATAAGCCGACTTCGATCCTCGATACAGGTATGCAGACCGTCCGCGACGACGCCGGCAACCGGTATCTCCTCGTGAAGCGATCCGCGGAGTCCAGCCGGATCCGCGACCCCGACACCGGCGAGGAGGAGTACCGCCCGAACGACGCGCTGACGTTCGAGGCGGAGGCGTTACTGTCGGTCGAAGCAACTGCCGTCCCCGAACCGGTCCGCCGCGTCGTGACCGCGGCGCACGACGACCGGTCGTTGGGGCTCCTGATCGATCTCGTCGACCGCGGGCCGCTCCCGGTCGCCGAGTTGCTCTCGACAACGGACCTGTGTGAGTCGGACCTCCACGGGCTTGCGATGGAGTTCCGCGCCGCCGGACTCGTCGTCGAGACGAGCGTCCACGGCGAGCGGGGCTACGACGCGACCGGGACGGCAGCGGAAGCCGTAGCGACGCTACGGACAGTCGGCAGCGACGAAGATCGAGATCGCTGATCGGAGAAGTCGAGGTCAGGCGAACGCGCGACTCGGTTCGCCATCGGCGACCGCGTCGGCCTGGATCTTCTCCCACGCCTCGAGGAAGTCCGCCATCGCGATCTCCGTGCGGTCATCGCGGATCGCGAACATGCCTGCCTCCGTACAGATCGCCTTGATGTCGGCACCGGAGGCGTCGTCAGCCATCTCGGCCAGCCGGCCGAAGTCGACGTCGCTCGCGACGTTCATATCCCGGGTGTGGATCCGGAAAATGAGCGCGCGCCCCTCGTGGCCGGGCTTCGGCACCTCGATGAGCCGGTCGAACCGGCCGGGCCGGAGGATCGCCTCGTCGAGCATGTCGAACCGGTTGGTCGCGGCGATGATCCGGACCTCACCCCGCTCGTCGAAGCCGTCCATCTCCGAGAGAAGCTGCATCATCGTGCGCTGGACCTCCGCGTCCCCGGACGTCTTCGAGTCCGTGCGCTTGGAGGCGATCGCGTCGATCTCGTCGATGAACAGGACGGCGGGTTCGTTCTCGCGGGCAACCTCGAAGAGGTCACGCACGAGCTTTGCGCCCTCGCCGATGAACTTGTGGACCAGCTCCGACCCCGCCATCTTGATGAACGTGGCGTCGGTCTCGTTTGCGACCGCCTTCGCGAGCATCGTCTTGCCGGTTCCCGGCGGCCCGTGGAGCAGCACGCCGGACGGCGGTTGAATCCCGACCTGCTCGAACATCCCGGGGGATTCGAGCGGCATCTCGACCGTCTCCCGGACCTCCTGCATCTGCTCGTCGAGACCGCCGATGTCCCCGTACGTGACCTCGGGGCTGTGGTCGACCTGCATCACGCGAGCGCGGACATCCGTCTCGTCGTCGAGGCGCTTGACGATCGAGAGGGAGTTGTTGACGGCGACCCGGGAGTCGGGTTCGATCTCCGACCGCATCTCCTCGGTCACCTCGGTGAGCGCCTCCTGGTTGTTGCCGTGCTGTTTGATCACCGCCCCGTCGTCGGTCAGCTCCTGGACGGTGGCGACGAACAGCGGCGACTGCTTCAGCTTCTTGTTCTCGTGGGTGAGCCGCTCGAGCTTCTGTTGATACTTGTTGTTCTCCGCGTTCGCATCGAGAAGTTTGTCCCGCATCTCCTCGTTTTGGGACTCGAGGACGTCGAGGCGTTCCCGGAGCGCCTCGATCTTCTCCTGCTGCGACGCCGCCGCCTCGTCGTACGGAAGCTCGACGTCGTCAACGGTGTCAGTCATCACCAATTGTAGGTTTCGGGTTCATAAGAGGCTTCGGGTGGGCGAAACGTTCGGCACATCCGGCGCGTCACTGCCGGCCCCGACCGCGATCGAATGCTTGCAAGTAATAAAATAGGATAGCAAATATTATCGGGCTACATTCGTTACCCCGAAGCATAATGAGTACTACGGAGTCACTGCCCGGAGACGAGGAGACGACTGACCGCTGGACCCAGGTACGGGAGATGCCACCGAGCGCGAAACTCGTCGCGAAGGTGCTCGACTACAACGACACGCTGACGCAGAGCCAACTCGCCGAGGAGACTCTGTTGCCGCCCCGGACGGTGCGGTACGCGCTCACTCGGCTCGAGGACGCCGACGTCGTCGACTCCCGGTTTTCGTTCACTGACGCCCGCAAGCGACTGTATACGCTGAACGTCTGATACCGTTGGCTATACTTACGTGAGGAATTTCGACATCCCAGGGTGTCGAAATCCGTCACGTGACTATCGCCGACAGTGTGAGCGGGCCCGAAGGTTCAAACCTGGTACCGGCACCACACCCGGTGTGACCGACCGATCCTCCGAGGCGGACACGCCGCACCCCGAGGCCGTCCGCCGGTCGCTTCGGGCGCTTGCGGAAGGGGCCGCGGGGGGTCGTGACCCCGCCTCGGGAGCGGCGGCCGCCGACGCCCGAGCCGCCCCCGTCGTCGACGACGCGGAGCGTGCGGCCGACTGCGCCCGCAGGGCCGCGTCGTTTCTCTCGGCCGGTCGACTCCCCGAACTCGACCGGACGATCGCAACGGCGGTTCACCACGGCGACGACGACGTCGCGAGTCGCGGCCGTGCTGCCCGGGAGTCGCTGCGGCGGCTCGACGCCGCACTGGAGGGACGGCCGGGCACGGGACCACCCGGTTGCGCGGGGTCGAGCCGTCCCGGCAGCGGTCGAGAGTCGGCGCCGGATCCCTCCGGATCGAACCGTCGGATCGGTGCTGACGGCGGCCCCGCGGCCGGAGCCCGGGAGCGCGACGACCACTTTCACTCCGGTCGCGGAACGGTTTTAGGAGACACTGCGCAAGGTTCGAGTAGATGACACGGGTGATCCACACCGGCGACACCCACCTCGGGTACGCACAGTATCACTCACAGACCCGCCGGACGGACTTCCGGGACGCCTTCGAGCAGGTGATCGACGACGCGATCGACACCAGCGTCGACGCCGTGATCCACGCGGGCGACCTCTTCGACGACCGCCGGCCGGAACTCGCCGACCTCCTGGAGACCCTCCGGCTGCTTCGTCGGCTTCGGGCCGAAACGATCCCGTTTCTCGCGGTCGTCGGCAACCACGAGTCGACCCGGAGCGGCCAGTGGCTCGATCTCTTCGAGGACCTCGGCCTCGCCGAGCGACTCGGGGCGGAGCCACGCACTGTCGGGTCGACGGCGTTCTACGGCCTCGACCACGTCCCGAAGTCGCGGCGGGCGGACCTGGACTACGACTTTGGGCCCCACGACGCCGATCACGCCGCCCTGGTGGCCCACGGGCTGTTTACCCCCTTCGCACACGCCGACTGGGAGACGGAGACCGTCCTGTCGGAGTCGTCGGTCGACTTCGATGCCGCCCTGTTGGGCGACAACCACGAACCCGGTACCGAGACCGTCGACGATACGTGGGTGACCTACTGCGGGTCGACGGAGCGGGCGAGCGCCGCCGAGGAGACCCCGCGTGGCTACAACCTCGTGACGTTCGACGACGAGGTCGACGTCCGGCGTCGAACCCTCGACACCCGGCCGTTCGTGTTCGTGTCGGTGTCGCTGTCGGCAGGTGAGGGCGCAGAGCGGGTCCACGAACAACTCCGGCAGCACGACGTGACGGACGCGGTCGCCGTTGTCGAGGTCACTGGCGAGGGCGAACCGGTGGCGCCCGCCGCGATCGAGGAGTCGCTAACCGAACGGGGGGCATTGGTGGCGCGCGTCACCGACCGCCGGGACCGCGAGACCGACGCCGACCTCGACGTCTCCTTCGCCGACCCCGACGACGCCGTCGAGGAACGGATCCACGACCTGGGGCTCTCGGAGGTCGCCCTCGAGGTCGACGAGACGATCCGCGCCGGGGAGACCGCCGACGCGAACGTTCGGGCGGCGGTGGAGTCCCGCGTTGCGGAGCGACTCGACGGGGATCGGGCGGCGTTCCGGCCCGCGGCCGCCGGTTCCGACCCTGACGGCGGTGGCGTCGTCGAAACGGACTCCGACGATGGTGGCGTCGTCGAACCCGACGGGCGCGCCGACCCCGACGACGGGGGTCGTACCGGGGCCGGCGATCATCCCGATCCCGGCGACGGGAGCGCCGACGCAGCGGACACCGACCCGGACGAGGACGACCACCCGGACCCCGACGGCCCGGACCGCGCGGCCGACACCCAGGTCACGATGGAGGACTTCTGAATGCGGTTCGAGCGACTCCACCTTCGGAACTTCAAACCATACGCTGACGCCGACCTCGATCTTCGGGACGGGGTGACAGTCATCCACGGGCTGAACGGCAGCGGCAAGTCGTCGCTGCTCGAAGCCTGCTTTTTCGCACTCTACGGCGCTCGCGCGATCGACGAGACGCTCGACGAGGTGGTGACCACCGGCGCCGACGAGGCCGAGGTCCGCCTCCGGTTCGTCCACGATGGCGACGCCTACGAGATCACCCGCGAACTCCGGCGCTCCGGCGACCGGGTGTCGACCGCGACGTGCACCCTCGACGGCCCCGACGTTGCGGTCGATGGCGCACGGGACGTACGGGCGTTCGTGGCCGAGCGGCTCCGGATGGACGCCGAGGCGTTCGTCAACTGCGCGTACGTCCGCCAGGGCGAGGTGAACAAGCTGATCAACGCCACCCCGACGCAGCGGCAGGCCATAATCGACGACCTGCTCCAGTTGGGGAAGTTGGAGGAGTATCGCGAGCGCGCCGGGAACGCCCGGCTGGGCGTCGAAGACGTTCTGAACCGGAAGCGCGAACTCCTCTCGGACCGGGAGTCCCGGATCGAGGCCAAGGAGGAGGCGGGACTCCACGCCCGGTTGAACGAACTCGAAACCGAACTCGCCGACGTCGACGGCGACATCGACCGGTTCGAGGCGAACCGCGACCGCGCCGAGGGGACGCTCGCCGACGCGGAGGAGGTGTTGTCGGCCTACGAGGAGCGGAAGGCGGAGCTCGCAGGACTGGACGACGACATCGCGGAGTTGGAGGCGACGATCAGGGACGACGAGTCGACCCGCGAGGAGCTCAAAGCCGAACTCGTCGGTGCCCGGGACCGGGTCGACGAACTCGAGGCCGAACTGTCGGCCGCGCTCGAAGGGACCGAACTCGGCGCGGCCGGGGCCGCCGATCCGGACGCCGATGCCATCGACGCGCGGCGTGCAGAGCTCGATGCCGAGGAGGCGTCGATCCGCGAGGAACTCCAGGACGCCCGGCAGCGCCGCACGATGCTATCGAACCAGGCGGAGAACCTCGACGAGCGGGCCGAGGAACTCGAGTCCCGCGCCGAGGAGGCCGAAGACCGGGCCGAGGAGTCGGAGGCGGCCGCGGACGACGCCGACAGCCGGGCCGCTGATCACGCTGACGAGTTCGACGAGGTCGATACCGAGATCGAGTCGCTCCGCGGACGGTTCGACGACGCCCCGATCGACGTCGGCGGGGCCGACGACTACCGGGAGTCGGTCCAGGCCGACCTCGACGACGCGAAGGAGGCGGTGACGGCGGCACAGACGGAGTTGGCGTCGGCGCGGGAACAGCTCACGGAAGCCAAAGAGCTCCGTGCGGCGGGGAAGTGTCCGGAGTGCGGCCAGCCGGTCGAGGGGTCGCCACACGTCGCCGCCATCGCCGACCACGAGGAGCGGGTCGACGACCTCGAGGCCGAACTCGAGGCGGCGAGAACCCGGCGCGAGGAACTGACAGAGCGGGCGGAGACCGCCCGGTCGCTCGTCGACGCGGAGTCGCGGATCGAGCGCCTGCGCGAGAAGCGGTCACTGATCGAAGACCGGATCGCGGACGCCGAGGACGCCGCAAGCGAGCGCCGTGCGGAAGCCGAGTCGCTTCGGGACGACGCCGCCGAGTTCGCCGCCGAAGCCGACGACAAGCGGGCCGCCGCCGAAACCCAGGCCGAGGCGGCCGCCGAGGCCGCCCGCCGGGTCGAGTCGCTGGCGGCGGAGTTGGAAACGGTCGAGACGGCGGTCGAGCGGCTCGACCGGGTCGCGGATCGTCGGGCCGAACTCGACGAGGTCGAGGCGCGGATCGACAGGCTCCGGGAGCGCCGGGAATCGATCGCCGACCGCAACGACGAACGCCGTGAGTTCCTCGCCGAAAAGCGCGATCGCCGCGACGAACTCGCCGACGCGATCGACGAGTCCCGGATCCAGGAGGCGAAGGACAACCGATCCGAGGCCGAATCGTACCTGGAGCGCGTCGACGAGAAGCTCGACGAACTCCGGGACCGTCGGGACGAGATCCAGAACGCGATCGGAGGCGTGAGGGGTGAACTCTCGAGTCTCGAAACCCTCCGGGACGAGCGGGAGGCGCTCGCCGACCGGGTCGCGGATCTCGAGTCGCTCCACGCCGAGATCACCACGCTCGAATCCACGTACACCGACCTCCGCGCGGAACTCCGGAAGCGAAACGTCGAGACGCTCGAGCGGATGCTCAACGAGACCTTCGAGTTGGTGTACGGCAACGACGCCTACGCCCGGATCCGACTGGACGACGAGTACGAACTCACCGTCTTCCAGAAGGACGGGACCGCGCTGGAGCCGGGGCAACTCTCCGGGGGCGAGCGCGCGCTGTTCAACCTCTCGTTGCGGTGTGCCATCTACCGGCTGCTCGCGGAGGGGATCGAGGGGTCGGCGCCGATGCCGCCGCTGATCCTCGACGAACCCACGGTGTTTCTCGACTCGGGGCACGTCTCCCGGCTGGTGGACCTCGTCGAGGAGATGCGGAGCCTCGGCGTCGCCCAGATCCTGATCGTGAGCCACGACGACGAACTCGTTGCTGCCGCCGACGACCTGGTGACCGTCGAGAAGGACCCCACCACCAACCGGTCGACGGTTCGTCGCCACGATAACGCCGCACTCGCAGCGGCGGAACTCGGGGTCGGCGACTGATACTGTTGGCTATGATCACGTGGGGGATTCCGACACCCCAGGGTGTGGAAGATCTTCGGGTCGTTGTAGTCGACAGCATGAGACAGCGGCCGTGGCGGTGGAGCCCGCAGCCGCAGACGGGGACGAAACGACCGTGGATCGGGCGTCGGAATCTTATGCTAGCAGCAGGGACGATAACCCGCAGGATGGACCCGCTTCGGATCGTAACGACGGTTCACCACTACCGGCTCCCGGTGCTCGGGCTCTGTGGACTGGCGATGACGCTCGGGGCATCCGGTCCGGGAACCAGTGTTCGGAGCCTCGGCCCGCTGCGTGTGGATATGTTCTACGTTTCGCTCGCCGTGTGTGGAGCCCTGGCTCTGTCCGTGATCGTCCTCGGCGAGTACGACCCGGAGGAGTATGGGCTGGAGTAGGTGCCCGTACTGACGGCTACAGTCACGTGACGGCTTTCGACGCGCCGTGGTGCCGAAAGCCGTCACGTCGTCATAGCCAACAGTATCAACACCGACGACCGCGACGGTGGGGTATGGGCACGTCGCTTCCGACCCGCGAGGAGCAGGCAGAGGCGGTTCTCGACCGATTGTACGACGAGTATCCCGACACGACCATCTCACTCCGGTTCTCGACACGACTCGAACTCCTGGTTGCGGTGGTGCTCTCGGCGCAGTGTACCGACGAGCGCGTCAACGGGGTGACCGAGGAGCTGTTCGACACGTACGAAACCGCCGCCGACTACGCCGCCGCGACGGAGTCGGACCTCGCAGACGACATCTACGGGATCACCTTCCACAACAACAAGGCGGGCTACCTGAAGTCGATCGGGGAAACCCTGGTTGCGGAGCACGACGGCGAGGTCCCCGACACGATGGCGGCGCTGACCGACCTGAAAGGCGTCGGTCGGAAGACCGCGAACGTGGTGCTCCAACACGGCCACGATGTCGTCGAGGGCGTCGTCGTCGACACGCACGTCCAGCGGCTCTCGCGGCGGTTGGGCCTCACCGACGAGGAGCGCCCCGAAGCGATCGAGCCGGAACTGATGGACCTCTTCCCCGAGGACGACTGGCAGCAGTCCACGCACCTCTTTATCAGCCACGGGCGAGCAGTCTGTGCGGCCAGAAGTCCCGACTGCGAGGCGTGTGTGCTCGAAGCCATCTGCCCCTCCTCGAAGCGCGACAGTGACGTCGACCTTGCGTCGGGCGAGGCCTGGGACTGATACCGTCGAGTGTTGCTACCGGTCTCGTTCCGGTCGAATCGGGCGAGCCCTATCCGATCACGTACCGACTCACGAACTGGTAGAGCCCGAGGAACCACGCGAGAAACCAGAAGATCACGTAGCCGAAGACGCCCACCCGAAGTCGGCCGCGCCACGCGCCCATGTTCGGGTGGAGATCGTCGAGATCGATGTCTTGTGTCGGGTCGGCGTAAAGGTCGGCCTCGCGTTTCACCTGGAGGATTCGAACGATCCCGGTGAGTGCGAACGCGAGCAGCGCGTACGCCTGTAGCCCCAACAGTGCGTGAAGCACGAGTACCCCCTGAAGTTGGTCCAGCAGTCGCGGGATCATCCAGGTCACGACCGGGATGGTGTTGAGGACGAGTCCGGGAACGATGAACTTGAGATGGTGTACCAGGACTCCCCAGGTCACCACCTCGGCGTCGATCATGATCCACGCGCCGTAGAGATAGAACGGGAGGCTTGCGGTGACCATCAGCGCGGCACCGGTCGCGATGGTCGAGTCGGGTACCATCGGATCCGCTACGAGGTCCCGCAGTGTAAACCATCCGACTCGCGCCGGCGTATCACCACCGGCCGGGGGGACCCGGCAGGGAACCGTTACCCTAAGGGGTGTGCCGTATCAACTGCGAGGTGATGACGGAGTCCTCGAAGAAAACATCCGCAGCGGACCGCCGAGCGTCCGACACGAACGCCGGAGAGACGGAGGCGTCGGCGGACGCGGAGCGGGCAGCGGCGGAGTCCGGCGACGCGGCGGGCGATGTCGCCGCATCGAACTCGGGGACCAGCCGCTCGGTCGAGGGAGCGGACCCGGGCGACGAGGGCGGGACCGACGACCTCGACGCGCTCCGGGAGCAGGTCGAGGCGACCTACGACTTCGAGAACTTCGGCCCGGCGGACATGGCGGAGATGAGCCTGGAGGAGTGGGAGGCGGCCTTCGATCCCGAGACGTGGATCGTCGGCGAGGACCTCCTCGACCGGGTCGAACAGGAACTCTCAGCCCGCGTTGCGATCCGCGAGATATTCGCGGTCGTCGAGCGCGTGTCCGACGGCGAGGATCGCGTGATCGCCTACTCCGACGAGGGCTACGCAGTCATCTACGCCGACGGCAGCGTCGAAGGCGAGGGCACAGTCCTCCGTGACGTCAAGCCGACGGTCGCGCTCTGTTCGATGGACAGCTACGACCTGATGAATCCACCCGACGACGGCACCCTGCCGGAGCCCCGCGAGGTCGTCGAGGGCAGCGGCGAGTTCGGAAACCTGATGCTCCAAGTCGTCGCCGGGGTGCAGGTGGTGGTCGGGATCGTGTTGTTGGGTGCGTGGCTGGCGCTGTCGTCGCTGTCGACCGTCGTGGCCCCGATGGCCGCCATCGGCTTCCTGGTGATCGGCTTGTTCCTGTTTCTGGTGGTCGCAAACGCCCGGCTCTCCGATCGGTTCCGTGTCGAGGAGTTCCGGAACCGGCTTCGCGCGCTCGAGGCCGCAGACGAGCAGTGGGCCGACGTGCTTCCCGACGACGTGCGCGGCAGCGTCGGCGGGGGGGACACGGCCGATGCGCGGCCCGAAACGGACGCCGACGCCGGGCGGACGGGACCCGACGAGGACGGGGGAGCAGGCTCGGACGTGACCGGCGGGTCCGGACCGTAGACGTCCACTGAACCGGGAAGTCGGTGGGTTTAAACGCACACCATTCCGATGTCGAGTTGTATGAATAGGCGGGATTTCTTACGGACGGCAAGCGTCCCTGCTGCCGCCACAACGGCCGCCGCCACGACATCCGGTCTCGGTGCTGCACAGGAGGGCTCCGAGGGTGGCGGCGGGAGCGGAACAGAGACGGTCACGGTGGGTCCGGGCGGTTCCCTGGCATACTCGCCCGGCACCGACGAGCCGCTGCGGATCGCTCCCGACACCACGGTGGAGTTCGTCTGGGAGTCGGACAATCACAATATCGTCGTCGACAGCCAGCCCGACGACGGCGGGTGGGAGGGTCACGAACCCCTCGAGAACTCCGGGTTCAGCTACGAGCACACCTTCGGGACCCTCGGCACCTACGAGTACTACTGCCAGCCTCACCAGAGCGCCGGGATGGTCGGCACGATCGAAGTCGTCGAAAACCCCGACGCCGCGGGCGGCGGTGGCGGCGGCCCGAAGGAGCTTCACTCCTTCGGCGTCCCGATTCACGCCCACTGGGTGGGCGCCGCAACGATACTCGGGATCATCGTGACGGTCATCTTCACCTTCTACGTCCTCAAATACGGCGAGTCCGCGCACACGGGCACCGGGAGGAACTCGTAATGTCGTCCAGCGGAAGCACCTACGGCGATATTCACCGATACGAGCCCGCGCGTGAGAGCACCGCCGCAGCGATCGCGATCGTGCTCCTCACCGTCATCGAGGTCCTGTTCGTGTTCCTGTTCACCTACGGGCTCGTCTCCGGATGGGGCCTGACGGAGGGCGGAAACATGTACCTCGGCGCGGTGTTAGCCGTCATTTTCATAGACCTGGCGTTCATTCTTGCGATGTATAGAAAGGAGTTCCTCCCGGACGTCGTGATGGTCAAAAAGCGGCGGCGGAAGTGGGAGGACCTCTACATCCGCGAGGATGACGTCGACGGGACGGCGTTCGCCGACGGCGCGTGGGACCACGTCAAACGGGCGATCTACCCGTACTACAAGCGATAACAATGAGCCTGGAAAAGAAAGACGAGTACGACCACAAGGGGTGGATGAAACGGAAGGACCTCTCCCCGGTGGAGACGGCGTTCCTGACCACCCTCATCTGGCTCGACAAGCGGCTCCGGATCGTCGACTACCTGGAGCTCATGGAGAACCTCTACTACAAGGTCAACCTCCAGATGCCGAAGAGCCACACCGAGCAGTACAACCTCGACAACAAGTTCTGGTACTGGTATCCGTTGTACACGCTCGGGTTTTTCTCCACTCTGGCGTACGTCGTCGCCGCCATCTCCGGCGCGCTGTTGGGCTTTTATTACAGCCCGTCGGCGGCTGCCGGAACGGAGGCGGCGGGCACCGTCGCCTACGAGAGCATCGCGTTCAT
>CAZDEJ010000037.1:0-17322 GCA_964504395.1 uncultured Halobellus sp.
TAGTGTACCGCGACGCTCAACAGCGCGCCCCCGAGCAGGAGTGCGGAGTGCCAGACGTCCCGCACGAGGACGACGCCGAGGCTGCAGCCCACGGTGACGAGGGCGAACAGCGAGAACGCGATGGTCTCATAAACCATTGTTTGTGTCTCCTTCAGGGACCCCTTTGAAGATTTCGAGAAGTGTACGAGCATCGCACTCGGGTTGACGCGCCGTCTACGGGCCGATGCGACGGTGCGACCCGCCGGCGCCTCGTGACGAACGCTATCGATCGCTGGTTACTGGTAGTCGACCTCGCCCGTCCCCTCGCCGATCCACGCGTCGCGGTCGGGTTCCCTGGAGTTGAGCGGGTCGATGTCCTTGTACCAGGGGACGTTCTTCAACTGTTCTTTGTTGTACACGAAGTCGTCTTTGGTGTCAGCCACGAACTCGAAGTTCTGGGTTAGGAGGATGGCGTCGACCGGACAGACCTCCTCGCACAGCCGGCAGTAGATGCACTGCCCGATGTGGAGGTTGTACTGTTCGCCGTTCCGCTTGTCGTCCTGCACGATCTGGATCGTGTCGTTGGGACAGACGTTCTCACACTGTCGACACCAGATGCACCGCTCCTGGCTGAACTTGTGGACCCCGCGGAACCGGGGGCTGACTTCGGGGGCGACGTCCGGATACTCAACCGTGAACGTCTCCCCGTCCAATGCGTGCTTCATCGTCGTTGCCATCGATTTCAGGACACCAATCATGCTATCACTCCCACGATTACGGCCGTGAGCACCAGGTTCGCAAACGAAAGGACGAGCATTCCCTTCCACCCGACGTCGAGGAACTGGTCGACGCGGATGCGCGGGACGGCCGACCGCGCCCACTGGGTGAACAGGTAGAACGTCCAGATCTTGATCGTGAACCAGACGAATCCGGGAAGCACGGGCCCGGCGGGCCCGCCGAGAAACAGCGTCGCCGCCAGGGCGCCACCGAGGAAAATGTGGATGAACTCCCCGAGGTAGATCAGCACGAAGTATACCGAGGAGTATTCCGTCTGGTACCCCGCGACGATCTCGGTGGGTGCCTCCGGCACGTCGAAGGGATTGCGGCCGACCTCAGCGAGGTTCGCAAGCACGAACAGCGCGAACGCGAAGGGGTTGACGAACGCGAACCACTGCGGGATCGCGACGCCGCCCAGCGTCACGAGCGGTTCCGCCTGCTGGGCGACGATCTCGCTCATCTGCAGGGAGCCGGTGAAGATGATCACCGACGCCGCGGTGATGATCAGTGGGATCTCGTAGGCGATGTTCGACGCGATCGCCCGCAACCCGCCGAGCAGCGAGTACTTGTTGTTCGACGCATAGCCCATCATCACCAGCCCGAGCGACGCGATCGACGACGCCGCGAACGCGAACACCAGGCCGGTCTCGGGGTCCGCGAGGTGGATCCCGTTGCCCATCGGGATGACCGCAAAGCCGAGCAGCGCCGAGAACGGCACGAGCAACGGGCCCAGGTCGTACGCCGGCCGGTCGACGCCGTCGGGGATCACGAGCTCCTTCGACAGCAGCCGGACCGCGTCGGCGACGATCACGAACAGCCCGAACGGGCCGACGCGGTTGACCGCGATCCGGTCGGTGAACGCGGCGGTGATCTTCCGCTTGGCCCACGGGCCGGCGACCGCGGTCTGCACTAAGAGGAGGTTGGCGATGATGAACGCCCCGATCAGGCCGCCGACGATCTCCCCGACGGTGCCGGACAGCCCCAGCAGGCCGGCGATGCGTTCGGGGAGCAGCACCTGCGACTGGAGCGGGCCCATCACCGATCCACCTCGCCGAGTACGATGTCGAGGCTGCCCAGCGACGCGACCATGTCGGGGATGTACTCCCCGTTACTCATCTCCGGCAGGGTCTGGAGGTTCGAGAAACACGGGCTCCGGATCTTGAACCGGCCCGGCTTCTCGGTGCCGTCCGCGCGGATGTAGATGCCGAGTTCGCCCTTCGCGGCCTCGACCGCGCGGTAGATCTCGGTGTCGTCGTCGGGGCGCAGGGTCCGCGGGACGTTCGACTGGATGGTGCGCTCCTCCTCGGGCCAGCCTTCGAGCAGGTCGACGCACTGTTCGATGATCTTCGCGGACTCCTCGACCTCGCGGAGCCGGACGAGCAGCCGGCTGAAGTTGTCACACCCGTCCTCGGTGACGACGTCCCACTCGAGTTCGTCGTAGTAGCCGTAGGGGTCGTCGCGGCGGAGGTCGTAGTCGATCCCCGACCCGCGGGCGACCGGGCCGGTCGCGCCGTAGGATTTCGCGACCTCCGACGGCAGCACGCCGGTGTCGATCGTCCGCGACTGGAGGATCTCGTTGGTGGTGATGAGGTCGTGGTACTCCTCCAGCGCCTCGGGCAGGTCGTCGAGGAAGTCCCGGATCATCTCGAAGAAGTCCTCGCGGGGTTCGGGGAGGTCCCACACCACGCCACCCAGTCGGAAGTAGTTGAACATCATCCGCTGGCCGGTTAGTTCCTCGAGGACGTTCTGGACCTTCTCGCGGTCCCGCATCGCGTACATGAAAATCGCGGTGAAGTCGCCGTAGACGTCGAGGGCGAAGGTCCCCACCGCGAGCATGTGCGAGGCGATCCGGCAGAGCTCCGAACCCATCGTGCGGATGACCTGCGCGTACTCCGGCACGTCGATGTCGTTCAGGTCCTCCGCGGCGCGGGCGTAGGCCCACTCGTTGAGGAGCCCCGAGGAGGCGTAGTCCCACCGGTCGGGGTACGGCATGATCTGGTGGCGGTAGGTCTTGGTCTGACACATCTGCTCCTCACACCGGTGGAGGTAGCCGATGTCGGGGTCGACGTCGACGACCTGCTCGCCGTCGAGGACGGTCTTGACGTGGAGCACGCCGTGGGTCGCGGGGTGGTGGGGGCCGATGTTGACGTACATCGTGTCGCCCTCCTCCTCGCGGTGGTCGTCGGCCAGCGGGTTCTCCCACTCGTTCAGGGTCACGATCTGGGGCCGGTCCTGGTCGTAGTTCCGCGAGAGAGGGTGGCCCTGCCAGGTGTCGGGCAGCAGGATCCGACGCAGGTCGGGGTGGCCGTCGTAGTCGATCCCGATCAGGTCGTACGCCTCCCGTTCGTGCCAGTCAGCCGTCCGGAAGACGGGTTCGGCCGTCTGGCTCCTGGGGTCGTCCTTCGGCGCCGGGACGACCACGCTGGCTTCTCGCGTCCGGTCGTCGTAGCTCGTGAGGTGGTAGATCGACTCGTAGCGATCCGCGCGCTCCTCGGCGGTGACACACGAGAGGTGATCGAAGCCCGCCTCGTCGCGGAGGCGCCGGAGCGTCTCCTGGACGTCGTCGGGCCGGATCACGAACCCGGGCGCGTTCATGTGTTCCTCGCGGCCGACAACCAAGTCGCCGAGCAGGTCTGCGAGGTCGTCGCCGCCGGTCGGGAGGGGCTCGACGACGCCGTCGTCGGGGGTTGGCTCCTCTAAGCTCATGCGAGCCACCTCCGGTGGCGGGCATGAGGTCGATAGTCGCGGCCCGGGAGAAGCGAGCAGGAACGTCTATCGGAACTCATGGCGAATCAGCCCAGTTGTACCGCATCACCAGATCCTCCTCGTCGATCTGGCCCGCGAGCTGTTCGACGATCTCGTCCTGTTCGAGGTCGTCGAAGCGTTCGAGTTCGTATGGTTTGACCGTCACCGGGCTGGACTCGCCCTCGGCGATGCGCTGTTGGAGCTTTGCGACCCCGTAGATCAGCGCCTCCGGTCGGGGCGGACACCCGGGAACGTGGATGTCGACGGGGATGACCTCCTCGGCGCCCTTGATGACGTTGTAGCCCTCTTGGAACGGGCCACCGGAGACGGTACACGATCCCATTCCGACCACGAACTTGGGTTCGGGCATCTGGTCGTAGACGCGCTTCATCCGCGGGGCGAACTTCGAGACGATCGTTCCGGGAACGATGATGACGTCGGCCTGTCGCGGCGACGCCCGGGGGACCCCGGCCGCAAAGCGGTCGAGGTCGTGTTTCACCGAGTAGGTGTGCATCATCTCGATGCTGCAGCAGGCGATCCCGAACTGCAGCATGAACATCGACGACCCGCGGACCCAGTTCATGAACTGGTCGAACTTCGTCAGGATGAACGGCGAGGAGCCGAACGCCTGTCGGAGCTTCGAGTTGAAGCGGTTGTCCGCGCCGCCGCCCGTCATCCGGGCGTCACGGGTCTCGGTCTGTACCTGCGCGTCGTCAGTGACGAATGGTGTTTCTCGTTGGCTGCTCATGCGTTTCGCTCCGTTTTTTGCCGGGTCGCAAGCGGGCTTTTGACCCACTCGACCGCACCTTTACGCCACGCCCACACCAGGCCCACGACGAGGATGCCCACGAACGCGAGCATCGGCCACAACACTGTCGCGAGGGGGACGCCCTGGCTCAGCGCGGACCGGTAGATGACGGTCCACGGGAAGATGAGAACGGTTTCGACGTCGAACACGACGAACAGCAGCGCGACCATGTAGTACTGGATGTTGAACTGGACGCGCGCCGTACCGGTCGGGATCTCACCGCTCTCGTAGGTGGCTTGCTTTCCTTGCTCGGGCACTGCCGGGCGGAGTATCGCCGAAACGGCCATCATCCCCAGCGGGATACCGACCGCGACGAGCCCCAGCGCCCCGATTGCGATCCATTCACTCATTCGGAATTCTCCGTGTATGCAGGGCTTAGGGGTGACACCTGATAAACGTTGATTTGTGACTTCGCTCCGGAGGCGACCCCGGGCTGGGAGCCCGCCGGGCCGTCGGGGCGACACCCCGACGGGAACGCAGGGGACTGCCCGATCACTCCCCGCGACGCTCGCGGTAGCCGGCGACGCCCACGTCGTGGAGGTCCCGGGAGTCGCAAGCGACGTCGGAGACCAACGCGTCGTGGTACTCGACCAGCCGGTCGCGGAGTTCCGCGTGCTCGCGCCCGAGGATCTGCACGGCCGACAACGCGGCGTTGAACGATTTGCCGGCGTCGACCGCGACGATCGGGGCACCCGTCGGCATGCCGATCACCGAGTCGACGGACTTCTCCTGAACCGGCACCCCGATCACGGGCGTCGGGTACGCGATCGAGGCGGTCATGTTCGGCAGGTCGGCGGACTTCCCGCCCGCGCCCGCGATCACGACGTCGAGTCCGCGGTCGGCGGCGGTCTCGCCGTAGGCGTACATCAACTCCGGGGTCCGGTGTGCGGAGACGACGTACGTCTCGTAGGTGAACCGCGCCTCCGGCGGGTCCTGGAAGTCGGTCTGTTCCTCGAAGCCCAACCGGGCTAAGGCGTCGTGGGCACCGGACATCACGTCCAGATCCGAATCAGAGCCCATGATGATCCCCACCTCGGGCGTGTTCACGGTGGAGAACTCCCGGTCGGCTTCCTCGTGGAGCCGGTCGATCAGATCCTGTACGGTTACGTCCGGATCGGCGTTCGGGGTGTAATCCGTCATTGTCGGATTCTCCGTGCGTTCGACCCGTCAGTCTGTCCCTTCGAACCGGAGCTCCCTTCGAAGTTCGCGCGCGTGCGAGAGAAGGCCGTCCGGGTCGTGATCGCCATCGCCGGTGACCGTGACGTGGCCCATCTTCCGGAGCGGCCGCACGTCGTCCTTTCCGTACCAGTGCAGCGACGCGTCCGGATCCTCGAGGACCGTCGCGACGTTGCCGAGCCGAGCGGGTCGGGTCTCCTCGACGGTACCCAGGACGTTCGTCATCACTGTGGGACACCGGAGCCGGGTCGATCCGAGGGGCCACCCGAGCACGGCACGGACGTGTTGCTCGAACTGGGAGGTGCGGGCGCCCTCGATCGTCCAGTGCCCGGAGTTGTGGGGTCGTGGGGCGATCTCGTTCACCTGAATCTCCCCCGTCCGGGTCTCGAACAGTTCGATCCCGAACACGCCCCGCCCCGACAGCGTGTCGAGTACGTCACGAGCGACCGCGTCCGCGCGCTCGAGGCGCTCGTCGGTCGTACGCGCCGGCAGGACGGTCTCCCGGAGGATCTCCGCTTCGTGGACGTTTTCGCCCGCGGGGAAGGTCCGGATCTCGTCGTCGCCCTGAACCGCGATCACCGAGAGTTCGCGGGCGAAATCCACGAACGCCTCCGCCATCGCGGGACCGCCGACCGCCGCCATCGCGTCGTCGGCGTCGTCGGGATCCGACACCGGAACGTTGCCGCGGCCGTCGTAGCCGCCGGTGCGGGCTTTCAGCATCACCTCGCCGAACTCCGCCACGGCGTCGCGGAGATCGTCCGCGTCGTCGACCCGGCGGAACGGCGGGACCGGGACGCCCGCGGAGTCGAGCGCCCGCTTCTGGACCAGTTTGTCCTCGATCATCCCGAGCGTCTCCGGCGCGGGGTTCACCGAGAGGCCGTACTCGTCTGCGACCCGGTCCAGAAGGTCGGAATCGGCGAGTTCGATCTCGAAGGTCAGCGTGTCGACGCGGGCGGCGAGCGTCTCGAACGCATCGGGGTCGTCGAAGCCGCCGACGACCTGGTCGCGGGCGACGGGCGCGGCGGGGCAGTCCGGGGTCGGGTCAAGGACGACCACCGCCACGCCGAGCGGGGCGGCCGCCTCGGCGAGCATCCGGCCGAGTTGGCCGCCGCCGACGACGCCGAGCGTGGGTCCTGGAACGGAGACAGTCACGGGCGCCGGTTCCGCTGGCGTCCGAATAAAGCTTGCCGCCCGTCGTGGCCCGGTCGAGTCACCTGTCGTTGCCCTCCGGCACCCGATCGGGGGCGACCCGTTCGAGCGACGTGGTCTCGACGAACACCACCACCCGGTCGTTCCACAGCCGGAAGTTGTGCTCGAAGGCGGTGTAGCCCGGCAGCGCCGCGGCTGTCTCGGTCCGATCGTAGTCTTTGGTGATCACCACCGGCGGGGGATCCGACAGCGCCGCCTCCCGGTCCTCGTCGGGGTCGGTGCTCGTGATCTCGGCGCCGTGGCGCTCCAGATACCACGGCAGCGGGAGCCGGTCGTGCCACGCGGGGCCGCCGGGCGGTGCGGTACTCAACGAGGATTCGTTGCGCACGTAAAACGTGTCGCCGTCGCTTCCGGGCGGCCGCGACCCAACGAACAGCACGTCCGGCCCCGCGTCGTTGTCGGCGATCACCTCGCCGACAACCCGCACAGTCGGCTTCAGGTCGTTCGACGGCTGGGCCCACTGGAGCACCTGCTTGTCGGCCTCGTCGGTGGAGTTGTAATACGCCGCGTTGGCCGCGGCCGCGCCGCCGAGCGCCGACAGCACCACGAGCGCGGCGAGGCCGACACCCACCGCGTCGCGGGCGGTGACCGCCTCGCCGGCGGCGTCGATCACGAACGCCACGCCGACCGCGGCGGGGAACGCGAGCGGGACGACCACGTGGACTGCGGCCCACGGCGCCTGGATGTCGGTCGCGATCGGGTACCCCACGAGCGACGCCGCCGCCCAGTAGGTCGCAAACGTCACGAGTTCCCGCGGGCCGGTCCCCCGGACGCCGTATCGGTCGACAATACCCCCGAAGACCCCGAACGCGACCACCGCGGGGGCGCCGTAAGCCAGTGTCTCACCCAGGTCGTAGAGGAACGGCAGGTACGGGTGGTCCTGGTGGCTCCCGGCCGCCCAGGTGTCGACGAACTTCTCGGCGGCGCCGACGGTGCCGGCGTCGATCACGCCGGGGAGTCGCGCGGGCGACGTGAGCGCCTGCCACACGTCCGGGCGCGGCGCATAGAAGAAGAGTACGATCCCGAGAAACAGTGCCGCCGACCCGACCGCAGTCCCCCCGACGCGCTGCAGTGACACCCGCGCGGAGGGACCGTGAGCCAGGAGTCGACGCGTGACTCCCGCACGCCACCCGGCGACGACCGTCCGAGGGGACTCCCCACGGGCGCGAGCGGCGAGCACCCGGTGGTCAACGAGCAGCGCACCCGCCCCCAGAAAGCAGAGCACGTAGAGGATCGCGTTCTCCTTCGTGGTGAACGCCACTCCGAGCGACGCCGCCGCGGGGAACACGTACCGGAGCCGTCCGGTGTCGAACCCGCGGACGACGAACCCCAGGGCAACGACCGCGAACGCGGCGACGAGAACGTCGTTCCGCATGAACCGGGAGTAGTAGACCGCAAGCGGGTTCAGCGCGAGAACCGCCGCAAGCGCGAGCACCTCGGTTCGGCGGAGTCGCTCGCGGAACAGCCACGCCGCAAGCGGGAGCAACCCGCCGGCGACTGCGACCGGCAGCCGCGCCGCGAAGTCCGAGACCGGGAGCAGAGCGAACACCCAGTCGTTGACGATCGGGAGAAACGGGCCGTGGACGATCGGCCGGTAGGAGTGGACACCGGTCTCGTGGTACCGGAGGATCCAGTAGCCGACCCGGCCCTCGTCCCAGTGGAAGATCCGACCGCCCAGGCCGACGAGTCGGAGCGACAGGGCGACGGCGGCGATCCCGAGCAGGGACCCGAGAAGCCGGCGGCCGCCCGGGGGGACCGCGGCCCCGAGGGCTGCAACCGTGGTGGCGTCGCCGGCGGTGTCCGTGACGTCGGGACCGTCGGCCGTGTCGGTGGTGCCGACAGCGTCGGAGGGGGATGTCTCGGCGCCACCGTCCTCGGTTGGAGCGTCAGCATCCCGATCGGAGGCGGACGGGTCGTCGGACGGACCCCCGGCAGGGCTCATTGTGATCCGTTGACCGCCACGCCGTTACAACTCTTTTGTTTGCCGATACGGCGGCCGTCGCCGCTCGGCGGTGGCGGGCGCAGGTCCGCTCCGGCCCATCGGAGCCACAGTGCTCACGCGGCCGGTGGCCGCCGGGGCCTCCTCCGTACTGTTCCCGGCGGGTATCCGGGCGAGACAGTGTCGCGACAGCCGCCGATACCTCTTTACTCCCACCGGCGGACCGCTTCGGTATGACACGGCTCGGACTGGTGGTGGCCCGGTACAACGGCTCGGTCACCGAACCGATGGCGACGGCGGCGCGCGACGCCGCGGGGGAGCGCGGCGCGACGATCGACGAGACGCTTCCGGTCCCGGGGGTGTACGACGCGCCGCTCGCGGCCGACCGGCTGGCGCGCCGCAGCGACATCGACGCGGTGGCCGTCGTCGGCGCTGTCGTGACCGGCGACACCGACCACGACCGGGTGATCGCCGACGCCACGGCCGAGGCGCTCACGGATATCAGCCTCGACCGCGACGTACCGGTCACCTTCGGCGTCTCCGGCCCGGGACAGAGCGGGGCCGAGGCCCGGGAGCGGATCGACAAAGGTGCGGAAGCGGTAAACGCCGCGGTCGATATGGTGGAGACGCTACAATGAGCTTCGACTTTGCGGCCCGCGTCGAACGGGTCGAGCCGAGCGCGACGCTGGCGATCAGCAACAAGGCGAGCGAACTGGAAGCCCAGGGGGTCGACGTGGTCGACCTCTCGGTCGGCGAACCCGATTTCCCCACGCCCGAAAACGTCGTCGAGGCCGGAAAGGACGCGATGGACGCCGGCCACACGGGCTACACCCCCTCGAACGGGATCCCCGAACTCCGGGAGGCGATCGCCGAGAAGCTCCGGGGGGATGGCATCGACGCCACGAGCGACGAGGTCATCGTCACCCCGGGTGGTAAGCAGGCGCTTTACGAGACGTTCCAGAGCCTGATCGACGGCGTTGACGAGCGAGGCTCGTCGGCCAGCGGGACGTCGTCCCACTCCGGCGACGAGGTGGTGCTGATGGATCCGGCGTGGGTGTCATACGAGGCGATGGTGAAGCTCTCGGGCGGGTCGCTGAAGCGTATCGACCTCGCACCCTACGACTTCCAACTCGAACCCGCGCTCGACGACCTCGCGGCGGCCGTCTCCGACGACACCGAACTCCTGGTGGTGAACTCGCCGTCGAACCCGACGGGCGCGGTCTACTCCGAGGCCGCCTTCGAGGGCGTCCGCGACCTCGCGGTCGACCACGACATCACCGTGATCTCCGACGAGATCTACCAGCGGGTTACGTACGACGTCGAACAGCCCAGCCTCGCGGCGTTCGACGGGATGGGCGACCGGACCGTCACGATCAACGGCTTCTCGAAGGCGTACTCGATGACCGGGTGGCGGCTGGGCTACCTCCACGCCCCGGAGGCGCTGGTGTCGCAGGCGGCGAAGTTGCACTCTCACTCCGTCTCGTGTGCGGTCAACTTCGTCCAGCGCGCGGGGATCGAGGCGCTCGAAAACACCGACGACGCGGTGGCGGAGATGCGGGAAGCGTTCCGGGAGCGCCGGGATATGCTTGCGGACCTCTTTGCGGAGCACGACGTCGACGTTCCCGTCGGCGACGGCGCGTTCTACATGATGCTCCCGGTCGACGACGACGACCAGTCGTGGTGTGCGGGCGCGATCGAGGACGCCCACGTCGCGACCGTCCCTGGGTCGGCGTTCGGGTCGCCGGGCTACGCGCGGATCTCCTACGCCGCGAGCGAAGCGCGACTCCGGGAGGCCGTCGACCGGCTGGCGACCGAGGGCTACCTGTAGGTCCGAGTCACCGGCCGTCGCAGGCGACGGTCAGTCCGCAGCCGCGCCCGACTCGCCGCCGACACTCGGCACGATACCCCTATCCGTCCACCCGCGCGTCTCGTAGTACGTGTCGAGTGCGGCCTCGAGCCCGTCGATCTCGTAGGGGAGCCGGTCGTCAGCCCGGGAGAACCCGCGTTGGTTGTTGAAGTGGCGTTCGAGTTCGACGACCCGGCCGCCGACCGCGAGCAGGTCGGCGTAGTCGGCGTCGAACAGTTGCTCGAAACGGTCCGGGGTCATGTAGCTGCGCGAGAACCGGCAGACGACCCCGCAGTCCTCGAGGGCGCGGAGGTTCTCGAGTTCGACCAGCTTCTCCGCTTTCGCCGGGCCCAGGCCGTCGGGGTCGAACGCCTGATCCTGCGAGACGAGCGGGTACTCGTAGGCGTAGAAGGTGGCGTACATGTGATCCGCGCCGCGGTTCGCCGTCGCGAACGACAGCCCCTGACCGTTGAGCGCGCGGCCGTCGTGGGCGGGGAACTCCAGCCCCTTGACCGTCCAGTTGTCGATCCCCAGAGTCCCGTGGGCGCGGTCGATCCCCTCTGCAAGGGTGTCGCCGACCCCCTTCCGGTGGGCGATCTTCTCGACCGTCTCCCGAACCAGATCGGCGTCGCCGAAGGCGTCCTCGCTTTCGAGGTAGCCCGCGACGACGTCGCCGCAGGAGATGACGTCCAGCCCGAACCGGTCGCACAACTGGTTCGCGCGCATCACGTCCACGATGTCGTCGACGCCGCAGTTGCTGCCGAACGACATCACCGTCTCGAACTCGGGGCCCTCGGTCTCGACGCCCGTCGCCTCGTCGCGGGTGGGGAGTTTGCACGCGAACGCGCACTGCGAGCAGGTCGCCTTCTCGTACTTCTTCTCCTCGACGCGGTCACCGTTGATGCCCTCGGCGCCCGCGAAGGACTGCTCGGCGAAGTAGTACGAGGGGAGCGCGTCGCTCTCGTTTGCGAGGTCGGTGACCGAGGTCGTCCCCTGCCGCTTCATGATGTCGTCCGCGGTTGCGGCCTCCCGGTGGACCTCCATCTGCGCCGACGGGATCTCGACCGGGGGTTCCTCGTCGCCGTCGAACGTGAGGAGTTTGACGTTCTTCGCCCCCAGGACGGCACCGAGTCCGCCGCGGCCGAACGCACGGGACTCGGAGGTCATGATCGACGCGAACCGGACCTCGTTCTCGCCTGCGGGGCCGATACACGCGGTGTGTTCCGCGTCGAGGTCGTGTTCGTCAGCGGCGTACTGCACGACCTCGGGCACCTCCGCGCCAGCCAGTTCGGGAAGATCCTCGAACGTGACCCCGTCCTCGCGGACGTGGACCGCGAGGAGCCGGTCGCTCGTGCCGGTGATCTCGACGGCGGCGTTGCCGGCGCCGGCGAAGTTCCGTGAGAGGAACCCCCCGGCGTTCGAGGAGAACAGGCCGTCGGTTAGCGGCGAGACCCCCGTGCAGTTCATCCGGCCGGTGAACGACATCCGCGACGCCTGCATCGGGCCGGTGGTCAAAAAGAGGCTGTTGTCCGGGCCGAACGGGTCGGCGCCGAACGGGATCCGGTCGTGAGCCAGGGCAGTCGCGACCCCCCGGCCGCCGACGAAGTCCGCGAGGACGTCGTCGACCGATTCGGTTGTCGTCTCGCGGGCACCGACGTCGATCGTGAGTAGCGGTCCCTGGGTGTGTAGCATACCTAAACAGCATTCGTCGCGGATATTAAATGGTGGCACCCCTGCCAGTCGCTCTGGTGAGGGCTGAACCCGCTGAACCCGGTGCCGGGAGGAGTCCGGAACTCCTGCGCTCCCGAGGGTTCGGGCCCCGCACGAACAGTGTCGCGACTCCCCGCGACGTTTTATACGATGCCGTCCCCAAACCCGAACGTGCACGTTCGGGATCTCCCCGTGTCCGCGGCCGTCCGCGAGCGGTACCGCGCCGACGGGATCGAGGAGCTGTACCCGCCGCAGGCCGCCGCAGTGGAAGCGGGGGTCACCCGCGGGGAGAACGTCGTCGCCGCGATCCCGACGGCGTCGGGGAAGACCCTGATCGCGGAACTCGCGATGCTCACCGCCGACGGGCCGGCGCTGTACATCGTCCCACTCCGTGCGCTCGCACGTGAGAAGTACGAGTCGTTCGCCGAACTCCCGGGTGCGAGCGTCGGGATCTCGACGGGTGATTTCGATTCGCCGGCCGAGGAGTTGGGCGAGGAGGACATCGTGGTCGCGACCGCGGAGAAAGTCGACTCCGCGATCCGGAACGGGGCGTCGTGGGTCGGGGAGTTGGCGTGTGTCGTCGTCGACGAGGTCCACCTGCTCGGCCGGCCGGGGCGTGGCCCCACGCTGGAGATCACGCTCGCGACGCTCCAGCGCCGGGCACCCGGAGTCCAGATCGTTGCGCTTTCGGCGACCGTTGACAACCCCGGCGCGATCGCGGCGTGGCTCGACGCCGAGCTAGTCGAGTCGACGTGGCGGCCGGTCTCGCTCCGGACGGGCGTCTACGCCGACGGCGACGTCGATTTCGACGACGGGTCGACGCTCGCGGTCGACACGCCGCCGCCGGGACCGGACGGCGACCGCGACACCGAAGTGACCGCCGCGCTCGTCGCCGACGCGGTCGACGACGGCGGACAGTGTTTGGCGTTCGTCCGTTCGAGGCGGGAGGCGGAGTCGCTTGCGGCCCGGTTGGCCGAGGAGCCGGGACTCCGAGGGCGGTACGGCGGTGGACCGGCGGGTGTGGGTGACCGTAGCCGTGAGCAGGACGCCGACGAGGGCACACGCGACGACGATCCGCCGGGCCCCCGGTTCGCGGAACGGGTCCGGGAGCGCGGCGGGACCGAGACGGGACGCCGGCTGGCGGCGGCGGTCGAAGCCGGCGTGGCATTTCACCACGCCGGACTGTCGAGCGACCACCGGGCGCTCGTCGAGTCGGCGTACCGCAACCGCGACCTGGGCGTGATCTGTGCGACGCCGACGCTCGCCGCGGGGGTGAACGTGCCCGCACGTCGCGTGGTCGTCAGGGATCTGGAGCGGTATACCGGCGAGGAGATGGCGCCGCTTCCGACACTCGAAGTCCACCAGATGTGCGGCCGCGCCGGGCGCCCGCACCTCGACCCGTACGGCGAGGCGGTGCTCGTTGCCGCCGACGACCCCGCGACAGCCCACGGCCGGTACGTCGACGCCGGACCCGAAGCCATCGAGTCACAACTCACCGGGCGGGAGGCGCTCCGGACCCACCTGCTGTCGGTGGTGGCATCGGGTTTTGCCGGCTCGAAGCGGGGCGTACTCGACCTGCTGGACGCCACCTTCTTCGCTCACCAGTCGCCCGACGTCGACCTCTCTGGCCTCGTCGAGACCGTCGCCGCGGAGGTCTCCGGGATGGGGTTTCTCACGGTCGGTGACCCCGCCGGGGATGGGGACGGTGACGGAGGCACCCCGGACGATACGCTCTCGGCAACCGATCTCGGTGCGACGGTGTCGCAGCAGTACGTCCGACCGGAGACCGGCGCGCGGTTGGTCGACGCGATCCGCGAGGTCGGGCGGATGGACGACGCCGACGTGACTCCGCTGACCGCGCTCGGTGCGGTGTGTGCGACCCCGGACGCCCGGGGAACGTACCTCGGAAACCGCGAGCGCGCCGCGATCTACCGGTACGCCACGCAACACGCCACGGAGTTCACGACCGCGCCCGACGAGGCCGACGACTTCGAGTCGTGGCTGTGTGCGGTGAAACTGGCGCGGATCCTGCTGGAGTGGTCCGAGGGCGCCGATCCCGAGACCCTCGTCGACCAGTACCGTATCGGCCCCGGAGACCTGGAGTCACACGTCGAGCGCGCGGCGTGGCTCCTGGGCGCCGCCGACGCACTGGCGGACACCCTCGACGCCGACGTGTCGGTGTTCGGCGCGGTCCAGGAGGAGCTCGCGGCGTCGGCCGACGGGGCGGCCGATCGACGCCGTCGGCCGTGAGAACCCGTACGAGCTATCGTCGTCGGATCCCGGCCGTCGCCGACCCCGCAAGCGTCCGGTACGACGATCCGCATCACTCCGGGTCAGCAGCCGTCGCATCAGTGTCGGCCGGGGCATCCGACGGGTCCGGATCGGTGACCACCCCCGCTTCGGTCCGGCTCCGGTACCCAGCCGCCGCAATCGCGAAAACGGCCGCCCCGACCGTGTTGACCACGAGATCGATCACGGTGTCAGTGGCGTAGAACGACAGCGACCACCGGTACCAGAAGCGCTTGAACACGAACTCGTAGACCTCGAAGCCGGCGCCGATCGCGAGCACACCCGCCGGGATCCACGCCGGCGACCGGAGGGTCGACGCCCGGAACGTCATCGCGAGCACGCCGGCGACACCGACGCCACCCATCGCGTGGGTCAGCAGGTCCCACCACGGCACCTGGGTGTAGACGTTGTACCGGACGCCCCCGAAGTGAAGCGCTGTCACGAGGACTGACCACGCCGCAATCGCGACCCAGGCGAGGGTGATCCGGTCGCCACGGCGAAGCTCCCTGCGGAGCCGCCAGCGGAGGACCGACGGCCACGCCCGGAGCGGGTGGGAGTCGGGGTAGCCGGGCGACCGCATCGTCGCCGCGGCCGCGCCGAGCGTGAGGAGCAACGACCCGACGCCGACCACGAGTTTTGCGGAGAGATGTGGGGGGGTCGCCATCGATGTGCGGTTTGACCGGTGTGGTGATAAAACTCTTCGGTGGCGGCCGTGGCGGGGATTCATACTGTCGGCTATAACTACGTGAAGATCTTCCACACCCCGAGGGTGTCGAAACGCTTTATGCGACCGTAGCCGGCAGTATCAGCCGGGTGCGGGAGTGCGAAAAAAAGTCGGTGAGTCCCCCGGGCCCCGGTGGATCGGCGTCAGGACGCCGACGGCGAGATGTCGATGTTCAGGCTCTTCCGGATGATCTGGGTGAACCCCATCGAGCAGACGAAGTACCAGACGATCCACGCCTGGATCGGGCCCAACACGGACTCGGTCCACTCGACCCGGCCGACGAGCGGGAGCACCAACGAGTCGAGCGCGACCTGTGCGGTGGCGTTCGAGCCGACGCCGATCGACCAGTACATCCACAGGAACACGGGGATGGTGAAGAACATGATCCACACCATCGGGCGGAACTGCTCTTTGAACATGCCAAGCTGGTCGCCCATCGCGTCCATCTGCTCCTCTTGGATCTCGTCGAGCGCCTCGTCGTCGCCGGACTCCTTGGCCTCCTTCCGGCGCTCTTGGATCTCCTGCATGCGCTCTTGGTATTTCGACATCTTGTCCATGTCCATCAGGTTCGCCTGGAGGAGCGTCGAGTACAGTCCGGTCGCGAGTGCGAGGATCATCACGACCGCGTAGAACGGGAGCAACTCCCCGAGCGGGCCGAGCGGAACGTCCATCGTGGTCCCGATGACGTCCCGGAGCGGTTTCCAGGAGTAGCCCACGAACAGCCCAAGAGTCACGACCGCGGCACCCTTGTCGTAGGTCGACCACGACGACTCCCCGTCGTCAACTTCGGGGTCGCCCCCGGCCTCGGAGTCGCTCCCGCCCGGGGTTGTCGCGGGGTCGAGACCGGCCCGTGTCGCGTCGGAATCGGCCAACCGGAACCCCTCCTCACCCTCGACGAGAACCCCCTTCTCGATGAGGCGGCCCCACTGCCCCGAGGAGAGTTCGCCCTTTACGTCGAGCCACTTGACATCGCCGTCGTCGGCCCGGGTAAGAACCGTTTCGACGGCCTCGCGCATGTCCTGGTCGCCGTCGACCAGGGAGCGGACTTTCGATTCGATTTGCGGCATCTACTCCGATGTAGCCGTCCAGCCGTAATGAAGCTTTTACTCCACATCTGCCGTGGGTCGGCGGTCGGAGCCGCCGACATCGACGCGAGTGGCGGGCTACGACTCGATCACGTCCACGATCGACGCGAACACCTCGTCCGGTGGCGCTTCCCCGTCGACCTCGGTAAGCGCCCCGGTCTCGCGGTAGTGTTCGACAACGGGCGCGGTGTTCTCCCGGTAGACGGACAGCCGGTCGCGTGCGGTCTCCTCCGTATCGTCCTCCCGCTGGATCAAGTCGCCGCCGCACTCGTCGCAGACGCCGGACTCCGCCGGCGGTTCGAACTCGACGTGGAAGCTCTCGCCGCAGTCTTCACACACCCGGCGGCCGGTCAATCGCGAAACGAGCACGTCGGTATCGACCGCGAGGTAGACCACGGCGTCGAGGTCGGTGATCTCCGAGAGGAACTCGGCCTGCTTGAGGTTCCGCGGATAGCCGTCGAGTACGTAGCCGTCGGCCGTCGTGAGCGCCTCCTCGACGATGGCGTTGACCACCGCGTCGGGGACGAGATCCCCGGCGTCCATGTACTCCCCCGGGGTGTCGTACTCTGTGTCCATGTCGCTGATGTCCATGCCCTTGTTGGCACGGAGCGCGTCGCCGGTTGTCACGTGTTCGGCGTCGAACTCCTCGGCGAGACGTTTCGACTGCGTTCCCTTGCCGGCGCCCGGCGCCCCCAAGAGCAGAATGTGCGTGCTCATACTGTCGGATCCCACCCCGGCCGTATAACGTTGAAGAAACCCGCCTGCCGGCGTGTCGGAGTGCGTCCGCGATCGCGTCCCGCGAGGTCGCGCGAGTCGTGTTCACTTAAGCGACGACTGACCGGAGAACCGCCACCGGGCGGGACTGAAAGGGCCGCGCTCTCGACGATAACGAGTGCCGCGAGCACCGCAGGAGCGAACGTAGTGAGCAACGAGGAGCGCGGGGGCTTTCGAGGCCGTCTCCACACTGCTCATCACCGTTCCACTCCTAACTGAACGGTACTGTCGCGCGACGACGAACCTTTTCACGGCCGCGGC